>NZ_JAPKIA010000010.1:0-100916 GCF_036759865.1 Kluyvera genomosp. 2 | reverse complement strand
GCGCAGCGCCCCCGGCAATGCGCCGGATGGCGGCGTAAACGCCTTATCCGGCCTACGAGCTGTGAACCTGTAGGCCGGGCAAGCGCAGCGCCCCCGGCTATGTCGTTACGGGCGTTCGCCCTTCGCCAGACGCGCGTTGATATCGGCAATTACCCCCGGCAGTTCCACCAGCGAATCCACTACATAGTGCGCCCCGGCGGCATACAGTTTGCTGGCCGCCAGTTCGCGGCGGCTGGCAATCTCTTCTGGCGACATCGCCTGATACGCCTCCCAGGTGGCACCAAATTCATTACCCGATACCGCCAGACCCACCGTCCACATCCCGGCGTTAAGCCCTTCGGTAATACCCGGCGCAGCGTCATCGACCTTCACACAGTGGGCAACGGCATCAATCCCCAGGGTAATCACGTTTTGCAGCGCCATCCACGGCCCTGGGCGCCCACCCGCCGCAAGGTCATCCGTCGCCACCCAGTGATCGGGGCGATAGCCGTGCCCGGCGGCGGCGGGGACCAGCCGCTCCATCACCGCGCGCGGGTAGCCGGAGCAGGAACCAATTTTAATCCCCTCTGCACGAAGCGCGGCGATCGTATCGATAACCCCGGCAATTGGTGCGGAAAAATCGACAACTTTGGCAATTTGTAGCGGCATAAAGGCGGCGTAAATGGCATCAATATCTGCCGCCGTCATCGCGCGGCCAAATTTCGCCTGCCAGCGCGCGTCCACCGTCGGTAATTTGCCTAGCGCTTCAATATGTTGCCACTTTCCCAGCCCCATCGGCACCCGGGCCTCAGCGAGCGTGATCTCGACATCAAACGCCTGATGAAAAGCTTCGACAAAAATCTGCGTCGGCGCGAAGGAACCGAAATCGACGGTGGTGCCCGCCCAATCGAGAATAACAGCGTTAATACGATTCATGATGGCTCCTTATTTCGTCCAGTACATGGCATTACGAATGGCGGTAAGCAGGGCGGAAATATCGGCATCGTACACCTCGCCAATGTTGCCGATACGGAAGCAGTCGCTCTGTGACACCTTGCCGGGATAGATAACAAACCCCTGATCTTTCAGTCGGCTATAAAATTCTTTAAAGCGGTACTGTGGGTTCTCGGGTGAATAGAACGCGGTGATGATCGGCGAATGCAGCGCATCGTCCAGCAGGGTGGTAAAGCCCAATTCCCGCATACCGGCAACCAGGCGGTGCTGGTTTTGCTGATAGCGCTGAAAACGCGCCGCCACGCCGCCTTCTTCCGCCAGCTCCTTCAGCGCCTGGGCAAAAGCCAGTACAGTATGGGTGGGCGAGGTAAAACGCCACTTGCCGTGGTTATCTTCCATGCAGCGCCACTGGGCGTAGAGGTCCAGCGACAGCGAGCGGGAGCGGCCTTTGCAGGCGGCAAGTTTTTCCGCGCGGGCAATCACGAAGGCAAAGCCCGGTACGCCCTGAATACATTTATTGGCGGAGCTGATCAAAAAATCGATATGCAGTTCAGCGATATCCATGGGAATGCCGCCAAAGCTGCTCATGGCATCAACGATATAGGTTTTGCCGTATTGCTGCGCCAGCGCACCCACTTCCGCAATCGGGTTGAGCATGCCGGTGGTGGTTTCGCTGTGTACCATTGCGATATGGGTGATCGCCGGGTCAGCATTGAGGATCGCGTCGATCGCCTGCGCATCCGGGCGGGCGACTTCACCGCAGTCATAGGCATGGTGAGCGATGCCCATCAGGTTTGCCATTTCTACCATCCGCGCGCCGTAGGCACCGTTGCTGACAATCAGCACCTTGTCCTTTGAGCTCAGCGCGCTGCCCAAAACCGCTTCGACGGCATAGCTGCCGCTGCCTTGCAGTAATACGGAAGTGTAGCCTTCAGACGCTGTTGCCAGCGCGGTCAGCTGCTGGCGGATCTGCTCCACCACGCCGATATTGTAGTCATCATCCCAGGTACAGCTATCGAACAGCATCGCTTCTTTCACGGTGCGTGAGGTGGTCAATGGGCCAGGAGTCAGCAGCAGATAGTTACGCGAAGTCATGTTATTTACCTTTGGTCTATACCAGATTTGTTATTATCATGACGATCTTCCTTGCGATGGGTCAAAGGAAAAATCGTGTTGCAACAAAAAATTCATCTGCGTCTGTATAATGGCGGCAACAAAATTGGAAACGAGCAAGCATGAAATCTCTCCCCGGCGATCTCCCGCAGTACCAGCTCATCAAGGCGCAGCTTCAGGCACGCATTCAGAGCGGCGCGCTGAAAAGCGGCGATAAGCTGCCGTCTGAACGTGAACTGTGCGCGATCTTTAACACCACGCGCATTACCCTTCGCGAAAGCCTGGCGCAGCTAGAGGCCAGCGGGCTTATCTGGCGCGCCGATCGCCGCGGCTGGTTCGTGACGCCCGAACGTCTGTGGCTTGATCCGACTCAGAACACCAACTTCCATAAGCTGTGCCGCGAGCAGGGGCGGGAGCCAAAAACGGCGCTGCTGAGCGGCGCGTTAACCACCGTGCCGGTAGAGGCAATGGAGCCGCTTCAGCTCCAGCCGTTCGATCAAATTTATCTGTTGACCCGCCTGCGTTCTGCTGACGGTCGTGCGGTTTGCTATTGCGAAAACCATTGCCTGCCGGCCCGGGTACCGGAGCTATTGCAGTACGATCTCAACGGCAGCCTGACCGAGGTATACGAGTCACACTACAACCTTGTCTATACCAGTATGCATCTGTCGTTCTATCCCACCGCGATGCCCGCGCAGGCCGCGCAGGCGCTGGGGGTGATGGAAGGGCGCCCGGCGCTGCTGCTGCGCCGCCTGAACTACGATCAGTACGGTCGTGTGCTCGATCTGGATATCGAATACTGGCGCCATGACAGCCTGCGCATTGAGGTCGATACGCACTAGCGCCATCCGGCATTTCACAGATTTATGCCGTCATTCATCGTTTTGTCACATTAGCCGTTTAGCGTAAAAAGCAAATCTGGTATAGGCCAGAAAAATGCAACGAACGCTATGAGGCTATTACGATGAAACTTACCCGACTTGCTTTGCTGTCTGTTTTTGCCCTCGCCAGCGCCCCATCCTGGGCGGAATCGGTGGTGACGGTTTACTCTATCGACGGCTTACACGACGGTGATAACAGCTGGTACCAGGCGCAGTTTGATGCGTTCACCAAAGCCACCGGCATTACCGTGCGTTACGTTGAAGGCGGCGGTGGTGTGGTGGTTGAGCGTCTGGCGAAAGAGCACACCAACCCGCAGGCTGATGTCCTGGTGACTGCACCGCCGTTTATTCAGCGTGCTGCTGCCGGCAAGCTACTGGCCAACTTCAAAACCGACGCCGCTGCTGCCATTCCGGGTGCCAACGACTTCTATTCACCGCTGGTGAAAAACTACCTGAGCTTTATCTACAACGAGAAGCTGCTGAAAACCGCGCCGGCCAGCTGGCAGGATCTGCTCGACGGTAAGTTCAAGAATAAGCTCCAGTACTCCACGCCGGGCCAGGCCGCAGACGGCACCGCGGTGATGCTGCAAGCCTTCCACAGCTTCGGCAGCAAAGACGCCGGTTTTGACTATCTCGGCAAGCTGCAGGCTAACAACGTTGGGCCATCCGCCTCAACCGGCAAGCTGACCGCGCTGGTCAATAAAGGTGAAATCTACGTCGCTAACGGCGACCTGCAAATGAACCTCGCGCAGAGGGAACGTAACCCGAACGTGAAGATCTTCTGGCCCGCCAATGACAAAGGCGAGCGCAGCGCGCTGGCGATTCCTTACGTCATTGGTTTAGTCCAGGGTGCGCCGCAAAGTGAAAACGGCAAAAAACTGATTAACTTCCTGCTCAGCAAAGAGGCGCAGACCAGCGTCAGCGCGTTGTCCTGGGGAATGCCGGTGCGTAGTGACGTGACGCCGAGTGATGCGCACTACAAGGCCGCCACCGCTGCGCTGGAAGGCGTACAGAGCTGGCAGCCGAACTGGGACGACGTGGCCGTCTCGCTGTCGGCGGATATTTCCCGCTGGCATAAAGTGACCGAAAGCGAGTAATTCCGATGTTGATGAAAACGACCGCTATTCCCGCCCCTGTTGCTCAAGGGGCGTCGGGGATTGTCCTCGACTCGCTGCGCGTGGCGTATCACGGCAACGTGGTGCTTAAACCGCTCTCTTTGACCATTGAACCCGGCGAAGTGCTGGCGCTGATTGGCCCTTCCGGTTCGGGAAAAACCACGGTACTGCGCGCGGTGGCAGGATTTGTCCAGCCTGCGGGCGGTCGTATTCTTATCGGTGACGCGGACGTCACGCATCTGCCGCCCTATCAGCGGGGTCTGGCGATGGTGGTACAAAACTACGCGCTGTTCCCGCATATGAAGGTAGAGGATAACGTTGCTTTCGGCCTGCGCGCGCAGAAGCAGCCGAAGGCCCTGATTAAAGAACGGGTGACCGAGGCGCTAAAAACCGTTGGTATGAGCGAGTATGCCACCCGCTATCCGCATCAGCTGTCCGGCGGCCAGCAGCAGCGCGTGGCCATTGCCCGTGCGATTGCCGTGCGCCCGCGCGTGCTGCTGCTGGACGAGCCGCTTTCAGCGCTGGATGCGCAAATTCGCCATAACATGGTGGAAGAGATTGCCCGTCTGCACCGCGAACTGCCGGAGCTGACCATTCTCTACGTGACTCACGATCAGACCGAAGCGCTAACTTTGGCCGATAAAATCGGCATCATGAAGGACGGCTCCATGATTGCCCATGGTGAAACCCGGGCGCTGTACCAGCATCCGCCGAATCGCTTTGCCGCCGAGTTTTTAGGCCGCGCGAATATTCTCAGCGCCACCTCGCTTGGTGCGGGTGAAACGCCGGGGCTGGTGGATGTGAGCTGCGGCGGCGCGATCGTTCGCGCGTTCAGCCAGGGCAGCCATCATGGGCATCATAAACTGCTGTGCATTCGCCCGCAGCACCTGAGCCTGACGCCGCGCTCGGCGTGCAGCAATCGCTTTAACGCCACGTTGCAATCGGTGCACTGGCAGGGGGATTTAACCCACCTGCTGTGCGACGTAGCCGGTGAGGCGGTGCGGATAGTCATGACGCACGTGAATCCGCTACCGCGCCCCGGCGATACGCTGGCGCTGTGGTTCGAACCGGATGATGCCGTCCTGATCGAGGTATAGCCATGTCGCTTTCATTCACGCTCGATAAACCGGCGCGTCGCCTGCGCCCGCTTCTGTGGCTGCTGCTGCCGTTGTTTGTGCTGGCAACGCTGTTCTTCTGGCCTTTGTCGCTGATAGTGGACCAGGCGCTGCGCGATACCAGCGGCCAGCTCGGCCTGGAGACATTCTGGCAGGTGGTTGACTCAAAACGCTTTGTGGGGGCGCTGCTCAATACGCTGCAAATTGCCTTTTTCGCCACCGCTGGCTGCCTGTTGCTCGGCAGCGTAATGTCTCTGATTCTGGTGTTTATTCCTTTCCCCGGTAGCGAACTGATTAGCCGGGTGGTGGATACCTTTATCGCGCTGCCTACTTTCCTCATTACCCTGGCATTCACCTTTATCTATGGCTCGGCGGGGCTGCTCAACGGCTTGCTGATGCGGCTGTTCAGTTTTGAACTGCCGCCGGTTGATTTTCTCTACTCCCTGCAAGGGGTGATTCTGGCGGAAATTACGGTGTTTACGCCGCTGGTGATGCGCCCGCTGATGGCGGCGCTGCGGCAAATCGACAAAAGCCAGCTGGAGGCTGCCAGCATTCTGGGCGCGCGTCCGCTGCGGGTTATTGCCCAGGTGATTTTCCCGGCGGCGCTGCCAGCGCTAATGGCCGGCGGCAGCCTGTGTTTGCTGCTGACCACCAATGAGTTCGGCATCGTACTGTTCATCGGCGCAAAAGGGGTGAATACCCTGCCGATGATGGTCTATAGCAAAGCGATTCTGGAGTCAGACTACGGCGTCGCTTGTACGATCGCATTAATCAACATTGTGCTGTCGCTGGGGCTGTTCTCCCTGTATCGCCTGGCGGCCTCGCGCACCGGTATAAGGAGCTAACCATGCTGATTTGGTCACGCAAAGGGCGTGCGGCGGCAGGTGCTGTCGCCACCGTGCTGTTTACCGCGTTCTTCTTGCTGCCGTTGGCGGTGATTCTGATGTCGAGCCTTAGCCAGCAGTGGAACGGCATTCTGCCGAGCGGTTTTACCCTGAATCACTTTGTGAACGCTCTGCGCGGCGCGGCGTGGGACGCGCTGCTCGCCAGCCTGACGATCGGGTTTTGTGCCAGCCTGTTTGCGCTGCTGTGCGGCGTCTGGGCCGCGCTGGTGCTGCGTCAGTACAGGGAAAAAACGCAAAAGTGGCTAAGCATGATGTTCTATCTGCCGAGCGCCATCCCATCGGTGTCCGTGGGGCTGGGGATTCTGGTGGCCTTCAGCCAGGGGCCGCTGCAGATGAACGGTACGCTGTGGATTGTGCTGACGGCGCACTTTGTTTTGATTTCTGCTTTTACCTTCAGCAACGTGTCGACGGGGCTGGCGCGGGTGTCCGCCGATATCGAAAACGTCGCCTCAAGCCTGGGCGCTTCGCCGTGGTATCGCCTGCGTCACGTCACGCTACCGCTGCTGATGCCGTGGATGGTTTCCGCGCTGGCGCTGAGCTTATCGCTGTCGATGGGGGAACTGGGCGCGACGATGATGATTTATCCGCCTGGCTGGACCACGCTTCCGGTCACCATATTTAGCCTGACCGATCGCGGTAATATTGCCGACGGTGCGGCGCTGACGATTGTGCTAGTGGCGATGACGCTGCTGTTGATGATGAAGCTGGAGCGCATCGCGAAAAGGCTGGGGCAAAAATAAAAAGGTAGGCCGGATAAGGTGTTTACGCCGCCATCCGGCAATCTGCACAGATTCCGCCGGATGGCGCTCCGCTTATCCGGCCTACAAAAAGGTTCCCTCTCCCCTAGGGAGAGGGTTAGGGTGAGGGGTTAACTTAGAACCACGCCTCAAACATACCGCCCACGTTCAGCGAATCCAACTGCTCGTCTTCAGTGCCGTTCACCCTCGCCGTACGCTTGTTATCAACCTGACCGCCGGTCACGTAGAAGCGCAGCATCGGGCGGAACTCCGGGCCCATGCCGATGGCGATGTTTTGCGACAGCGTCAGCTTCCAGCCGTGGTTATCCCCGCCCTGGTCGTAATCAACGCGCTGATAGCCCGCTTCCAGCCAGGTGGAGTGCACGTCGTTCCAGAAATACATCGGGCGGATAATCGCGCCGTAGTTTTTACGGTTATCGGTTTTGTCCTTGCTGTTGTCGTAGTCGTGGAAGGCCAGCAGATATTCGACCTGCGCCTGCTGGGTAAACTTATAGTTCCCCTCGAAGCTGGCGTAGATGGCGGTCAGACCGTCGGTTTTGTTGTAAACGCTGTTATCCGCGTTATCGGAGTAGCGCAGGATCACTTTGTTGACGCCGCTGTCGTCACTGTTGGTGTGGCTCAGCAGCAGGCCTCCCTGCCAGGCATCAAGCTGCGCGTCGTTATCCACCGCTTTGGAATCAAAGCCGTAGTTGGCGTACACCTCAACGTCGATTGGCCCGGCTTTGATGTTATGGGTTTTGGTCGTCAGCGCGTAGTGGCCGTTATCGCCGGTATCCGAACTGCCGGTACAGGTAATGCGTGATGGGTTGGTTTCATCGGCCATCACTTCCGGGCTACAGGATTTCACCTGCGATACGGCCGCGACGTCAAACTGCACGCCGCCAATATCAAAGTTTTTCACCCCGGCACCCTGACCGTCGTGGTTCATCCAGAAGTAATCGTTAATACCCTGCTGCGGACGCTGGTGGAAGTCGCGACCGGCCCAGATATAGGCGTTCGGGTTCGACTCCAGCACGTTGGTGACGCCGACGTAGGCCTTTTTCAGGTTCACCTCGTCGCTCCAGTGATCGAACATCACGTTGATATCCCAGATGGCGCCTTTGCTGCTCTTAAAGGCTTTGGTTATCTGGAATTCACCGCCGTTGCTTTCGTTGCCGAGACGGCCAATCGCCGAGGCGCCGTTGTAGGAGCCGTCGACGCCGACGTATTTCTGATCGCCGGTCTGGAAGTGGGCGCCGTAGCGCGCGTAGCCGCTGAATTTAAGGCCGAACGGGACCGCCATATCCGGCGACTGGGCGGCGGTCTGTGGGTTGGTTTCCAGGTCGACCTTTTTCGCGGCGGCGGCGTCCATTTTGGCCTGGCGGTCGGCCAGCGCTTTATCGACGGCCTTGGCCACAATGGCGTCGATTTGTTCCTGAGTAAATTCTTGCGCCAGGGCTGAAGAAAGCGGGCAAAGTGCGGCCACAACCGCCATGGCTAATGGAAGTTTTTTAACAGTTTTCATGGTTATCTCAAATTAATTAATTATATTTTCAGACAATAACCATCCCGTTTCGGTGCAATATAAAAGACGCCACCAAAACAAGCTGATTTTATTTTTATCTCGTAGAGGCACAGTTAAATAATTATCGTCAGTAATATCTCCGTAGTCAGGATAATTAAAAGTTAACGTTGATAAAGGTGAATAATCTCTTCCGAAAGTTCGCGCGCCAGCAGGGAGTTCATCAGATGATCCTGCGCGTGCACCATAATCAAGGTCATTGGCTGGCGGGCTTCGCCGGCATCCTGCTCAATCAGCTGGGTCTGCCTCTGGTGCGCCTGGCGAGCGTAGCCGTCGGCCTCACGCAGCAGGTTTTTGGCTTCCGTTATTTCGCCTTTTCGCGCGGCGTGCAGCGCTTCAAAGCACAGCGATCTGGATTGACCGGCGTTAATGATAATTTCCATTACCGCATCTTCTAACCTAACCATAATAGGTCCCCCTGACTCGTGAAAGTCATCGTGTAATAAAGGGTTAAAGATAAATGATTACGTAATATTAAATATTTCTTATTCAGCTAGCGGTTTCGGCCAGCGGTGCAGTCGATCTTAATTTCTGTTCTTCTGTTTTCATTAATGAACGTTCATAGGCGCGGAGGAACGGTAAATACATTGCCGCCGAAACGAGCATACAAATAATACACATGATGACCGGACTTAACGCCCAGTTCGCGGCCCAGGATGCGCCAATCGGTGCTGGCGTGGTCCACGGCGTCAGAGAAACGACCTGCGCCAGCCAGCCGAGGCGGGTCGCGGTATAGGCAAGAATCGCGTTAACCATAGGAATGCAGACGAACGGAATAAACATCATCGGGTTCATAATAATCGGCGCGCCGAACAGAATCGGTTCGTTGATGTTAAAGAAGCTTGGTACGACGCCCATTTTGCCAATGGTCCGCAGATGCGCGACGCGGCTACGCAACAGCAGGAATGCCAGCGGCAGGGTGCAGCCTACGCCGCCAATCAGCAGATAGTGATCCCAGAAACCTTGCAGGTAAACGTGCGGCAGCACGGTGCCAGCGGCCAGCGCGGCCTGGTTGGCGGAAAGGTTGGCCATCCAGAACGGGTTCATGATCCCGGTAACAATCAGCGATCCGTGAATCCCGGCAAACCAGAAGATCTGGCACATCAGTACCGACAGCAGAATCGCCGGCAGGGAGTCAGAGGCGGAAACCAGCGGTGCCAGCACGTGCATAATCGCCTGTGGCAAAATCATGCCGGTCTGCGCTTCGATAAACAGGTTCAGTGGGTGCAGGGTGCCGATGACCACCAGCACGGGAATCAGGATCTCGAACGAGCGCGCCACGCCGGTCGGGACTTCTTTCGGCAGGCGAATCGTGACGTTATGCTGCTTCAGCCAGGCGTACACGCGGGTGGCGTAAATGGCGGTAATCAGCGCGGTGAAGATCCCCTGACCGGAGAGGTACTGGGTGGAAATCTTACCGTCGGCGTACGGCGCGGCCACCAGCAGAAACGCCATAAACGCCAGCAGGCCGGACATCACCGGGTCGAGGTTAAACTGCCGGCCGAGGCTCGCGCCAATCCCCACGGAAATGAAGAACGTCATCACGCCCATGCTGAGGTTAAACGGCAGCATCAGCTGATCGCGGTACTGCGTGGAGAAGTCGAGCCAGCCACGCGCGAAGCCGTTGGTGGTATCCGGGGAGAACGGCGGGAAAATAAACACCAGCATAAATGAGCCGATGATCATAAACGGCAGCGCGGCGGTAAAGCCGTCGCGAATGGCGATGACGTATTTTTGTTGCCCAAGACGGCCGGCCAACGGGGTAATGGATTGCTCAATCACGGCAACCATTGACTGATAAAGAGAACTCATCTGGAAACCCTTTTAGTGCGTCGCGGAAATCAGCGACAGAGCGTAATCGAGTACCTTGTCACCCCGTTGCATGCCGTAATCCATGGTATCAATCGGCTGGACGGGAATATTCTGGGCGGCGGCCTTATCAGACAGGGTTTTTAACATGTACTTCACCTGCGGGCCCAACAACACCACCTGATACTGCGGGTACTGGATATCAAATTCGGACACGCCGTAGGCATCAATTTTCACCGGCAAGTCCCGTTCTTTCGCGGCTTCCACCATTTTTCTGACCAGCATGCTGGTCGACATTCCGGCGGAGCAGCACAGCATAATTTTGTACATCGATAACCCTCCTCTAAATGTAAAAAGTTGTTGCGAGTTTGATTTGATATGAAACTGAAACCGGTTTCTATTCATAAAAACAGGATCTGTGATAGCCATCAATTTCTCCTGCTTATGAGGCTAATTATTTCGTCCTGGCTCACAAAAATTCGCCGTTTTGCGTTCATATGGACATCATATGGATAATCGGTTTCCACGAAAAAAGAGAAACGGATATACTGGGAGATGGAATCATTTAAGCCGTTGCGGTGCAGTGGTTTTTTGCGGCAGGCAGTACGCTTTTTCAGGGGAGAAAGATGTCTACAATCAACGATGTATCACGTCTGGCCGGGGTATCTAAGGCCACGGTTTCACGTGTGTTGAGCGGTTCACGAGGGGTAAAGGAAGCCAGCCGGCTGGCGGTGCTGCGGGCCGTTGATGAGCTGAACTACCGGCCAAATGTGATTGCCCAATCGCTGCTGAGCCAGTCGACCGGCTGCATTGGCGTTATCTGTGCGATGGAGAATATCAACCAGACGACCGGGTATCTGTATGCGCTGGAAAAACAGTTCAGCCAGCATCAGAAACATTTGCTGCTGCGTTTTGCCAACACGCGTACGGGGGTGATGTCGGCGTTGGACGAGCTCTCCGGCGGCCTGTGTGACGATGTGCTGATTATCGGCGCGCGTTTTCCGCTGGAGATCGAAAGCGACAACGTGGTGTTGATCGACTGCCCGGAGGCCGATACGGCCAACAGCATTCAGTTTGACCACGTGTTTGCGGCGGAAACCGCCTGCAACTACCTCGCCAGCCAGGGACGTCGGCAGATTGCGCTGATTCAACCTCAGAGCTGTGGTTTTGCCGACGACGTGCTGCTGGGCTACAAACACGGGCTGGAGAAAAACTTCCTGCCGTTTAATCGCAACCTGGTGTTTATGGACAGCGTCTCGTCCACCGTAGCGCTGCAAGAGCTGCTGAATAATGCCGGTATCGTCAGCTTTAATGCCCTGCTGGTGGCTGACGATCAAGAGGCGCAGCGGGTTATTCCGCAGCTTATGGCCTTCAACAGGCGGGTGCCGGAGGATGTGATGGTCTTTAGCCTTGCCGGTTCGCTACATCTGCCGGGGATCCCCACCATCCCGGCGATTGAATATTCCATGGACGCTATTGCTGCGCGGATTGTCCACTGGCTGGAAGAGAAAACGCAGACGTCCGTCCACACCGCGTTTCGCGGCGATCTCATTCTCCCGGGCGTTCGCCAGCGCTAACTTTTACCGCCCGCCGCGCTGTCGTCGGCGGGCCATTTCCGGCTCCCTCTTTTTGCCACCCCGCTCACAATATAAAAATAACTCATACCCACCCCCGGATTTTCGAACCAGACAGCGCCGGGCGACTGCCTTAACGTGAGTTGAACGTTCAGCCAATAACATAAACCAGAACATTCATACCTCCCTTTAAGGAAGTGACCCTATGAGTCTCTCTACCGGTGTAGATGTAAAAGCGTGGATTGATGCCCGACCGATCTCGCGCTTTCAGTGGAAAATTCTGTTTCTCTGCTTCGTTATTATTATGCTCGACGGCTACGACGCCGCCGTCATGGGCTTTATTGCGCCTGCGCTGCTGGAAGACTGGGGCATTAGCCGCGCGGCGCTGGGGCCGATTCTCGGTGCGGCGATGTTTGGCGTCGCGCTGGGCGCGCTGATCGCCGGGCCGATGGCCGACCGCTACGGGCGTAAGCGTATTCTGCTGGCCTCGGTGGCCCTGTTTGCCGTCTTCAGCCTGGCGGCGGCGATGGCGCAAACGCCGACTCAGCTGGCGCTGCTGCGCTTTCTTACCGGGCTGGGGCTGGGGGCGGTGATGCCAAACTGTGTGACGCTGGTGGCGGAATACATGCCGGAACGGCGTAAAGGGCTGATGATTACGCTAATGTACAGCGGGTTTAACGTCGGCTCTGGGCTGGGCGGATTTATCGCCGCCGCGCTGTTGTCCCACTACAGCTGGCACTCGGCGCTGATTTTTGGCGGCGCGCTGCCGCTGCTTGTACTGCCATTTATGATGGTGATGCTGCCGGAATCGGCGATGAACATGGTGGCACGGCGGGTGCCCACGGCCGACATTGCCCGCGTGCTGAATCGCCTGGGCGGCCAGTTTGCTGCCAACACGCTGTTTACACTCAGTACGCCGGAAATTTCCCGTCATGCAAAGGTGATTCAGCTGTTCCGCGGCGGCTACGCGCGCGGCACGGTGGCGCTGTGGTTGACCTACTTTATGGGCCTGTTTGTGATTTATCTGCTGAACGGCTGGCTGCCGACCATTCTGCGCTCTGGCGGGCTGTCATTACAGCAGGCGGCAATCATCACCGGCCTGTTCCAGCTTGGCGGCCCGCTGGGCGGTATTCTGGTCGGTTACCTGATGGATCGTACGTCGGCGAAAGGGGTGATCGCGGCGACCTATTTCCTCGGCTGTCTGTGCCTGCTGTCGCAAGGGCTGATGGACTTTGGCTCTGCGGCGCTGTCGGTGCTGATTTTCATCAGCGGGATGTGTATCAACGGGGCGCAGAACGGCCTGCAGGCTTATTCACCGGCCTATTACCAGACTGAAATTCGCGCGACCGGCGTAAGCTGGATGCACGGTATCGGTCGTACCGGGGCGATTTTAAGCTCCACCTTAGGCGGGGTGATTATGCTGGCGGTGCCGGGGCACTCGTCGATTTTCCTGGTGCTGGCCTTACCGGCCTGTCTGGCGGCGGGCTGCATTCTGTTACACCGCATGAATTCGCGTAACGTGGCGCAAGCGCCGCGTGTGGCGGGCGATGTCGCGTTATCGCAGACCGCCTCTCATCGATAAGTGGAGTCAACCATGGCCAGAATTATTGGCGGAATCGCCGTCTCTCATACCCCGACCATCGGTTTTGCGGTCGATAATCATAAGCAGCACGATGCGGCGTGGGCGCCGATCTTTGAGAGCTTCGAGCCGTTGCAACGCTGGCTCGACGAGAAAAAACCGGATGCGCTGGTGTATATCTTTAACGATCACGTGACCGCCTTTTTCTTCGACCACTACTCCACGTTTGCGCTGGGGATTGATAATGAATACGGCGTGGCCGACGAAGGCGGCGGCCCGCGCGGCCTGCCGCCCATCAAAGGCAATGCCGCGCTTTCAAGGCATATCGGCAGCAGCCTGATGGCCGATGAGTTTGATATGTCGTTCTTTATGAACAAAAAGCTCGACCATGGTCTGTTCTCGCCGCTGTCGGCGCTGCTGCCGTGGCAAAGCGGGGAATGGCCGACCAAAGTGGTGCCGCTGCAAATTGGCGTGCTGCAATTCCCGGTGCCGAGCGCGCGGCGTTGCTATAAGCTCGGCCAGGCGCTGCGTCGGGCCATTGAGAGCTTTCCGGAGGATATCAACGTCGCCATTGTGGCGACCGGCGGTCTGTCGCATCAGGTGCACGGCGAACGCTGCGGCTTCAACAACCCGGAATGGGACGCGCAGTTCGTCGATATGTTGGTGAACGACCCGGAATCGCTGGCCGAGATGACGCTGGCGGAGTATGCTGAACTGGGCGGCATGGAAGGGTCGGAGGTCATCATGTGGCTGGTGATGCGCGGTGCGCTATCGGCCAACGTCACGGAAACCTGGCGCGACTACTACCTGCCATCAATGACCGGCATCGCCACTCTGATTCTGGAAAATAATGCGCGTCAGCCGCCGGTGGATACGCTGACGCGGCATCGCCAGCACATGGCGCGCCAGCTGGCGGGCGTCGAAAAGCTGCCCGGCACTTACCCGTTCACCCATGAGCGCAGCCTTAACGGGATGCGGCTGAATACCTTCCTGCATAAACTGACGCAGCCCGCGTGGCGCGAGCGCTTCCTGCATGCGCCGCAGGCGTTGTACGACGAGGCGGCGCTGAGTGAGAAAGAACAGCAGCTGCTGACGGCGCGCGACTGGCGAGGCCTGATTCAGTACGGCGCCAGCTTCTTCCTGCTGGAAAAAATGGGCGCGGTGATCGGCGTGTCGAACCTGCATATTTACGCGGCGATGCGCGGGCAAACGCTGGAAGAATTCCAGAAAACCCGTAACCAGCAGGTGACCTACTCGGTGGCGGGTATCCAAACCCCGGCCAACTAGCATTGTGCGGCGTTTATGCCGGGTGGCGGCTGCGGCTTACCCGGCCTGCTTTTTTGTAGGCCTGATAAGCGTAGCGCCATCAGGCGCAGGGGGCCGCTACCCGTTGACGGATAACGTTCACCAGCGCCTGGGTGGCGGGCGAGGGCAGGCTGCCCTCGCGGAAGGTCAGCCCGATTCGCCGTTGCGTATTGGGCAGCTTCACCGGCAGTACGGTCAGCAGATGGTTGTCGATTTCAAATCGCATCTGGCTGGCGGAAACGGCGGCCAGCAGCGGTGAGTCGAGCAGCAACCCGCGCACCATTGCCGCATCGCCGGTTTCCACCACCGGCAGCGGTTGCGGCAGGCCCAGTGCGGTAAACGCTTTGTCCAGCAGGTGCCGCGCCGGAGCGTTACTGCGCGGCAGCACCCACTGCGCGTTGGCCAGCTGGCTGAGCGGATCCGGATGGCTGAGCAATGGGTGATCGTTGCGCACCAGGATCAGCATCTCTTCTTCAAACAGCGCCTCGCAGGTCAGCTCCGGCAGGGCGTCGTGCTGGCGCAGCGCGCCGATAATAAAATCAATATTCCCCGCCCGCATGTCCGACACCAGGGACTCATACGGACTCTCATTGGTCAGGACCCGAATGCCGGGATGCTGCGCCAGAAACGCGCCGATGGCGGCGGGCAGCAATTGCGTGCGGCTAAGCGGAAGCGCCCCAATACGTACATTTCCCACCAGAACGCCGCGTCTTGCCGCCAGATCGTCCCAGATGTGCGCCAGTTCGTTCAGCGCACGGCTGATGTTCGGGTACAGCGCATCGGCGGCGGGCGTTGGGCGAACGCCTTCCGGCGTGCGGCGAAACAGCGCAAATCCGGCCCCTTTCTCCAGAATCTTCAGCGCCGCGCTGATCGCGGGCTGCGTGACGCCAAGCTGGCTGGCGACGGTCTGGGTATGATTGATGTGATAGAGCTGGATAAAAATCTCCAGCCGCCGGGTGTTAAACAGCCAGCCGGGATCGGGCAGTTCTTTATGCGGAACGGCGCGCTCTTTTAGCCGGTGCATCAGTGCCGGAATGGCCTGTAAATCGCCTATCGCCCGCAGCGCGCGCGGCAAAATGCATTTGCCGTATTCGGTCAGCACCATGCCGCTGTAATGGCGTTCAAACAGCGTCACGTCAAGCGTCGCTTCCAGATCGCGAATGGCGCGGGTAATGGCCGACTGAGTGCGGAATAAATCGTCGGCGGCGCGGGAGACGCTCCCGCGGCTGGCAACCTGGCAGAAAAATCGCAACTGCATGATATTCATGTCTTTGTTGTGTTTTTTATTCATCGAGCCTGTGGTCGCCTCTTGCCGGGTGATTTGTCATCAACATAAATAAAAATCATAGCCTTCGCAAGTTAACGAATTACCCGCGGCGTTGTGGACATGACAAGCTGGAAAAAAACCAAGAAGGAAGCCCACATGTCTACTCTGATTACCCCAAAAAGCGCCCTTGTCGTCAGTGCTCACTCGGCGGATTTCGTCTGGCGCGCGGGCGGCGCTATTGCACTGCACGCAGAGCAAGGCTACCAGGTGCATATTGTTTGCCTGTCATTCGGCGAGCGCGGCGAGTCTGCGAAGCTGTGGCGCAAGGGCAATATGAACGAAGAGAAAGTGAAGCAGCATCGCCAGCAGGAAGCGCAGGCAGCGGCCGATATACTCGGTGCCAGCGTGGAGTTTTTTGATATTGGCGACTACCCACTGCGTGCCGACAAAGAGACGCTGTTCCGCCTGGCGGACGTCTATCGCCGCGTGCAGCCGCACTTCGTTCTGACACACTCGATGCACGACCCTTACAACTACGATCACCCGCTGGCCTCCAATCTGGCTCAGGAAGCGCGCATTATCGCCCAGGCCGAAGGCTATCGCCCCGGCGAGCCGGTAGTGGCCGCGCCGCCGGTGTACTGCTTTGAGCCGCATCAGCCGGAGCAGTGCAACTGGAAGCCGGACGTTCTGCTGGATATCACCCGCGTGTGGGAGAAAAAGTACCGCGCTATCCAGTGCATGCAGGGACAAGAACACCTGTGGGAGTACTACACCCGTGTGGCCCTGCAGCGCGGCGTGCAGGCGAAGCGCAATATCGGTATTACCGCCGCGCGTGATATCAGTCATGCGGAAGGTTTCCAGAGCATCTTCCCGCGTGTGACGGGAGATCTGTCATGAGTTTACTTAATAAAAAAGGCCTCGCCATTCGCCATATTCCGCGTACCGACGGCAGCAAACTGCGCCAGTTTGCCGCTGCGGGGGTGGCGACAATTCATGAATCCCACGAACGCCAGGGGCTGATGAACCCGGATATTCGGCCGATTCAGCAGGACGTAAGCCGCGCGGGCAACGCCGTGACGGTGCTGGTGACGCCGGGCGATAACTGGATGTTCCACGTCGCTGTTGAGCTGTGCCAGCCGGGCGATATTCTGGTGGTGGCGCCGACCTCGCCCTGCGGCGACGGTTTTTTCGGCGATCTGCTGGCAACTTCGCTGCAGGCGCGCGGCGTGATTGGCCTGGTGGGCGATATCGGTATTCGCGACTCGCAGACGCTGCGCGAGATGGGCTTTGCGGTATGGTCGCGCCAGGTGTACGCCCAGGGCACGGTGAAAGAGACGCTCGGCTCGGTGAACGTGCCGCTCACCTGCGGCGGGCAACTGGTGACGCCGGGCGATGTGGTGGTGGCGGATGATGACGGTGTGGTGGTGGTGCCGCACGCGCTGGCCGACACGGTGCTGGCAAGAGCACAAAGCCGTATCGCCAATGAAACGGCCAAACGCGATCGGATGCGCAACGGTGAGCTGGGGCTGGATATCTACACCATGCGCCCGCGGCTGGCGGAAAAAGGGCTACGCTACTTCGACTCGCCCGAAGACGTGAGGGATTAACATGTCTCAGCGCAGAATTCCCTGCTTATGGATGCGCGGCGGCACGTCAAAGGCGGCCTGCTTTCTGGCGTCTGACTTGCCTGCCGACGCGAAACAGCGCGATGCCGTACTGCTGGCGGTGATGGGATCGCCGGACGTCAGGCAGATTGACGGCATTGGCGGCGCCGACCCGCTCACCAGCAAGGTCGCCATTATCCAGCGCTCAATGCGCCCGGACGCCGATGTGGATTATCTTTTTGCCCAGGTGAACGTCGATCGCGCGGTGGTCGACTACGGCCAGAACTGCGGCAATATTCTCGCGGCGGTGGGGCCGTTTGCCATCGAACGCGGGCTGGTGCCGTTAACTGCGCCGGTGACTCAGGTGCGGGTGCATATGGTGAATACCGGGCAAATTGCGGTGGCGGAGGTGCGTTGCTCGGCGGAAGGGGTGGAATACGGCGGCGAAGCGCGCATCGATGGCGTGCCGGGCACCGCCAGCCCCATCATTCTCAACTTCCTGGATATTGCCGGTTCAACCTGCGGCGCGCTGCTGCCGACCGGCAACGTGATTGACCGCTTTGACGGCGTCGACGTCACCTGTATTGATAACGGTATGCCGGTGATCCTGTTACGTGCCAGCGATCTCGGGATATCGGGTTATGAAACCCGCGAGCAGCTTGACGCCAATAACGAACTGAAACAGCGGCTTGAGTCCATCCGCCTTCAGGCCGGGCCGCGCATGAATCTGGGTGATGTGGCCCAGCGCAGCGTACCAAAAATGACGCTCATCGCCGAACCGCGCGACGGTGGGGCCATCACCAGCCGCACCTTTATTCCTCACCGCTGCCATGCGTCGATCGGTGTATTCGGCGCGGTTAGCGTGGCCAGCGCCTGCCTGCTGCAAGGCTCGGTGGCGCAGGGGCTAGCGAAGGTGGCTGACGCGCGTGAACTGATGGTCAGCGTTGAACATCCAACCGGTGAGTTTAGCGTGGCGCTTCAGCGTGGCGATGACGGCGAGCTGGCGGGCTGCGGGCTGCTGCGTACCGCCAGGCTGCTGTTTGCCGGCGACGTATTTATTCCGGCTGCAAAGGAGTGACAATGAGACATATTGCGTTTATCGGTTTTGGCGAAGCGGGGACCATTCTGGCAAGCGAGCTGGCGCATCAGCATCGCGTTGTCGTGTGGGATTGCAAGCTCCGCGGGGGCGACCGTGAGGCCATGCTGGCAAAAGCCGAGCGGGCGGGTGTTCAGGCGGCGGGGTCGCTGGCGGAGGCGCTTGACGGCGCGGCGTGGGTGTTTTCGACCGTCACCGCCGGCGCCGCGCGGGAAGTGGCATTGCACAGTGCGGCACTCATGCAGGCCGGACAATATTTTCTCGACCTTAACTCCGTTGCACCGGATACCAAACGGCAGGCGTCTGAAGCCTTTGCACCCGGTGTTTACGTGGACGTTGCGGTAATGGCCCCCGTTCCCCCGGCGCGGATGAAAACCCCGCTGCTAGTGGGCGGCCCGCAGGCGCAGGTGGTCACCGATGTGCTTAACCAGCTCGGGTTTAACGCCCGCTACGGCGCTGATGCGGTAGGCAGCGTCTCGGCGATCAAAATGTGCCGTAGCGTGATGATTAAAGGGCTGGAGGCGCTGACCACCGAATGCCTGTTTGCTGCGCGAGCCTACGGCGTGGAGGCGGAAGTGCTGGCCTCGTTGCACGCCAGTTTTCCTTCGCTGGGCTGGGACGCTGCGTTTCCGGGCTACCTGATAAGCCGCGTCGCCGAGCACGGCGTGCGTCGTAGTGAAGAGATGGAAGAGGTGGTCAAAACCCTGCGCGATGTGGGCGGTGAAGGGCTGATGAGTCAGTCGACATCCCGCGTTCAGCGGGGGGTGCCGCAACAGATGCAGGCATACGGGCTTGATTATGCCGGGCTTGAGCCGTTCAGCTGGCAGCGGCTGGCGGATACGCTTAAGGGGCGGTGATACATGAGGCAGGCCTGATAAGCGTAGCGCCATCAGGCAATATTACCGCACATTGCCGGATGGCGGCTTCGCCTTATCCGGCCTACGATTTCAAGGTTATTTTGTCGGGCACTGAATGTCTTTAATCGCCTTTTCATAGGCCGCGCGGTCGTTCTTATCCAGCGCCCGCGTTGCGCTCTGCACCGCCGTTTTGTTGACAGCGGAGTCCAGAATCCGGTTGGCAAACTGGGTGTCGCTCAGCCCGGCGTGGGTCGGGCAGTTTTGCTTCACGTCTTTCACCACCTGCTGCTTTTGCTGCTCGAACTTCAGCCCTTCGAGCGGCGAAGCGACTACCGGCAGCGCCAGGCAGGCGGCCAACGAAATCGCGATACGGATTGTCTTCATCTCGGATGTCCTTATGTTGATACGCACCGTTAACTATAGCTGTATCCGTTATTTTGCGCCGCCGCTTCCAGCTACAGGTAGACGTTGCATCCATCCATCGAAATCCTCCGTGGTGGCTCGCAAAGAGGCGAAAACACGGCGGTGACTCGCCTGTGTCGGGCGTAGAGTGCGTCTATTCGCTTTTTGGGTGACGATGGAACGCCATGACGACGCGCGCAGCTTCAACGCCGCACGATGCGGTTTTTAAACAATTTTTGTGCCACCCGGAAACGGCGCGTGATTTTCTCGCCATTCACCTGCCGATATCGCTACAGGCGCTCTGCAACCTGCAAACGCTCAGGCTGGAATCTGCGAGTTTTGTTGAACCGGATCTCCGCGCGCGTTATTCCGACGTGCTATGGTCACTGCAAACGACGGCGGGTGACGGTTACATCTACGTGGTGATTGAGCATCAGAGTTCGGCGGATGCGCACATGGCGTTTCGGTTGTTGCGCTATGGATTATCGGCCATGCAGCGGCATCTGGATGCCGGGCATAAAGACTTGCCGCTGGTGATCCCGATGCTGTTTTATCACGGTCTGCAAAGCCCTTATCCCTTTTCATTGTGCTGGCTGGATGAATTTGCCGATCCCACGGTAGCGCGCCGTTTGTATAGCTCGGCATTTCCGCTGGTTGATATCACCGTGGTGCCGGATGATGAGATTATGCAGCATCGCCGCGTGGCGCTGCTGGAGCTGGTGCAGAAGCATATTCGCCAGCGCGATCTGTTCGCGTTAGTCGACCAGATTGCCCAGCTGCTGGTTACGGGATGTGCTACTGACAGCCAAATGAAAGCGTTGTTTAATTATCTGCTGAGATCGGGAGATGCGGTTCGTTTTCACGAGTTTCTCCAGGCGACGGTTGAATGTGCACCAGAACAGAAGGATAAGATAATGACCATTGCAGATAGGTTGCGGGAAGAGGGGCATTGGGAGGGAGTGCAGCAGGGGGTACGTCAGGAGGCGTTACGCATTGCTCAAACGATGCTGGAAAACGGTATTGACAGCGCCATGGTTCAACTTATCACCGGTCTTTCCGCCGACGAACTGGCTGCTCTTCGTCACTAAATTTTAACCCGATAACCGACGTTATCGGGCCATTTCACTACACCGTTTTCACCCTGCGTCGCGAATCCAGCGAAATCAGCACCACCGAGGATAAAATCAGCAGCGTGCCCAGCCAGTCTGGCAGGGTAAAGCTGATGCCGAGCAGCAGCAGCGATAAAAACGCGCTGCTGAGCGGTTCGGCACAGCTGAGAATGCTGGCTTTCGGCCCGCCGATCATCTGTGCGCCTTTCAGGTACAGGCTGAAGGTGAGAGACGTGCCGATCACCACCAGGTAGAAAAAGGCCAGCAGCAGGTTACCGGTAATCACGATATGGGTGCCCTGACCGGCGTAGAACGGCAGCAGCATTGCGCCGCCGAGCAGCATGCTCCAGCCGACGATCGGCAGCGTACCGTAGCGGGCAATCAGCGTTGAGGGATAGGTGGTGTAGAAGGCGGCGGCAAAGGCGGAAGCAATCCCCCAGAACAGCGCCGCGCCGGAGATAGACAGCGAGGTGGGGTCGCCGTGGGTCACCAGCAGAAAAGTCCCGATTAGCGAGGTGGCGATAGCGGCGAAGACAAACGCGCCCGGTCGTGCCTTACGCACGATGGCAAACCAGGCCACGATGATCGTCGGCGATAAAAATTGCAAAATGGTCGCGGTGGCGGCGTTCGATTTTTCAATCGCCAGCAGGAAGGTCAGCTGCACGGTCATTGCGCCTACCAGCGAAAAAATCAGCAGGCTGAAGGTATCTTTGCGGTTGCGGAAGAGGCGAAAAATACCGTCGCCGTGCAGGAAAGAGAAGGTGAGGAGAATAAAACCGCCGGAGAGCAGGCGGATCATCGTCAGAAACGGCGACCCCATCTGGCTATGTTCCATAATGTACTGCGCGCAAACGCCGGAACTTCCCCACAATATCGCGGCAATTAAGACGTTAAGCATCCCTTTTCTGGTGGCACCCATTTTCCTCAACCCTGTCATCGTATTTTGTTGTGACGGGCATCATAGCATGGTGGAAAGCTTGCCCCCAGCGGCGTGCCGGGGGCAAAAGGGTTAGCTGAGATCGACGTTTTTGCTGCCGAACAGCCAGGTCAGCAGGAAGCCGCCAAGGTAGGCGACGGCGAGGCCCGCGGCGTAAACCGCCATCCCCGCATAGATGCCGCTGTTTGAGGTCATCAACGGGATGGCCACCAGGCCGGACGGACCGAAGACCGTATTCAGGCCAACCGGCAGCCCCATCCAGGCGACAAGGCCAATGAAGAAGCCGCCGCAGGCACCGCCGAGGCAGGCGGTGATAAACGGCTTCATACGCGGCAGCGTCACGCCATAAATCAGCGGTTCGCCCACGCCGAGCAGGCCGGGAATGATCGCTCCTTTAATCTGCGTACGCAGCAGTGAGCCCTGCTTCGCCCGATAGTACAGCGCCAGCGCCGCGCCTACCTGGCCCGCCCCCGCCATGGCCAGAATGGTAAACAGCGAGTTGAAGCCCTGCGCTTCCATCAGCGCAAAATAGACCGGCACAAAGCCCTGATGCACGCCAAACATCACCGCCAACAGGAACAGACCGGCCAGCACCGCAGAGCCGAACGGGTTACCGTTGAGGTGCAGGAACAGCCAGGACATCCCGGTAAACAGATAGCCGCCAATAGGCATAATGACCACGAAGGTAACCGCGCCCATGATCAGCAGCGTCACTGCCGACGTGAGGATCATGTCGAGGTTGGCGGGCATGATGCGGCGCACCTGTTTTTCGACCCAGGCGCCGATAATTGAAGCGATCAGTACGCCGATGATGTTCCCGCGCGGGTCAATGGTGTGGCCGAAGAAGTCGGAGATTCCGGAGTAGAAGCCCACCGCCGCTTTGGGGTCATAGCCCAGAATAAACAGCGCGGCGATAATCGCCCCGTTCACGCCCGAACCGCCGAACGCTTTCTGCGCGTTATAGCCAATCAGAATGCTCAGGAAGGTAAACATGCCCTTACTGAACACTTTCATGTAGCTGATGATATCCACCAGCGTGGCGTTCGGATGCGCGTTCTCCAGTACGAACAGCTGTTCGGCCAGGGTCGCAAAGCCGAGCAGCAGGCCTACGGCAATAAAGCCAGGGATCAGCGGCGTAAAGATGGTGGCAAACTTGGCGAGGAATTTCTGTACGCTGCTGGTTTGCTTACCCTTGAGCTCCTGCTTTTTGGCATTCGCGATATCGGCCAGCGATGCACCAGAGTCAGCTTCATGCGCTGGCGTTTGCGGGGCCTCTTCCAGCATCAGGTTCATCATTTCTGAAGCGGTCTGCGCTTTGCCCGGGCCGAGGATAATCTGGAACTGCTCGTTGCTGACCACCACGCCCATGACGCCTTCGACCTGGCGGATGGCGGCGACGTCAGCATGGTCCTCATTGCGCAGCGTCAGGCGCAGACGGGTCATACAGTTACCCGCCTGCACGACGTTTGGCGCCCCGCCTACCAGGGTGAGAATGCGGGCTATCATCTCTTTATTTATTTTTGCCATTCTACGAACCCTCGTCAGTGGGAGGCGTGTTGAAGCGCTTTGCGGATAAAACCGTTGTTGTCGGCCAGCAGCTTTTTGGCGTCGTCGGCGCTCAGATTCGCCAGCACCATCACGATGGCGGTTTTGCAGTGGCGGCCGCTGGCATCCAGCGCCGTCTGCGCGGTCTGGCGATCGCACTCGGTGGCTTCCATCACGATGGAAATCTGTCGCTCAATCAGCTTGGCGTTGGTGGCCTCTACGTCGACCATCAGGTTGCTGTAGACCTTGCCGCTGCGGATCATCGAACCGGTAGTGATCATATTCAGCACCAGTTTTTGCGCCGTGCCTGCTTTCAGACGGGTCGAGCCGGTCACGACTTCCGGGCCAACAACCGGCGTAATGGCGATGTCGGCGCGCTGCGCCATCTCGCCGTGCGGGTTGCAGCTGACGATAGCGACCAGCGCATTTTGCTGATGCGCGTATTCCATTGCTCCCAGCACGTACGGCGTGCGGCCGCTGGCAGCGATACCGACCAGCACGTCATGCTCGTTAAAGCCCAGCGTACGTAAATCTTCCGCGCCCTGTGCGGCGTTATCTTCAACGTTTTCAACCGCTTTCAAAATGGCGGTGTGGCCACCGGCAATCAGGCCGACAACCTGCTCAGGACGGGTGCCGAAGGTGGGCGGGCATTCGCTGGCGTCAAGAATACCCAGACGGCCAGAGGTGCCAGCGCCGATGTAAATCAGTCGGCCGCCGTGACGGAAAGCATTCGCCACGCTATCAACCAGCTGCGCTATCTGCGGAATATACGGGGTGATGGCGTGAGCAACCTGCTGATCTTCGTTGTTAATGACCGTCAGCATCTCTTCAGTGGAGAGGGTGTCAATGTTAGCGCTGTTTGCGTTGCGTCGTTCAGTCAGCAATTTGCTCAAGTCAATACTCATAGGAAACCTCATCATTCACAGTGGCGAGCAGTATAAGGAATTAATTATTCCATTCATGTGAAGGTTATCACGATTAGAGGCACGAGGTAATCATGATTTACAGCGGTGGCGGGGAGTTTTGAGGTAATAAAATTGGAATATTTTATTACCTCTGTGAATTTTAGGGCGCGGTGCGCGGTTTAAGAAGCCCGAAAAACAGCGCAATTGCGTAGGAAATCGCCATCGCGAGACTCATTTTCAGCATGGTTTCACCGCCCAGTCCTGCCAGCGGCGTGGCAATGCCTCCGCAGACGAACATCAGCGTACCCATCAGCGCCGACGCGGTACCCGATTGCGCGCTGCTGACCGCGCTCATGGCTTCCGCACCGGAGACGGTGCTGATCCCGCTCATAAACGACACCGTGAAGAACAGGCCAATCAGCGCCATGACCGGCTGTTGCTGCCAGGCGAGCAGTAGGGTGACCAGCGCGCACAGCACCGCCAATAATAAACCCCGGCGCAGCAGCGTTTCCGCGGCGACGCGACGCGCCAGTTTTGAAAAGATCAGGGCGGCAATAATCAGCCCAATCCCGTTCAGGCCAAACAGCAGGCTGAACTGCATCGCGCTCATGCCGTATTCGCTCTGAATGACGAAGGAAGAGGAGCCAATGTAGGAAAACAGCCCGGCCATCATAAAGGCCTGAATCAGGCAGTAGCGCATAAAGCGGCGGTTTTTGAGAACCGGCGTTCCTTTCGGCTGCGTCGCTGCATCGGGGCCGTTGGCTGGCAGGGTTTCATGCAGTACGACAAGGCTTAAAAGCAGCAGCACCGCGCCGATTCCCGCCATCGTCCAGAACAAAATTCGCCAGTCAAACGCGGTGATAATATAGCCGCCGAGCACCGGCGAAAGCACCGGCGCAATGCCGTTAACGGTCATCAGCAGGGCGAAGAACTGAGTGAGCAGCGTGCCCTGATAGCGGTCGCGGGCGATCGAGCGTGATAGCACTGAACCACCGGCACCGGCGAAGCCCTGCAAAAAGCGCCAGGCAATCAGCAGATGAATATCGTGGGTGATGGCGCACATAGCCGACGAGAAGATAAACAGCAGCAACGACAGCGCCAGCGGCTTGCGGCGGCCAATGCGGTCGCTGAGTGGGCCAAAGAACAGCTGGCCGAGGCCAAGACCGAGCAGCGCGGCGGTAAGCGAGAGCTGGGTTTGCGTGCCGGTAGCGTTTAGCTGTTCGGTGATTTCCGGCAGCGCCGGGAGATAAAAGTCGGTACACAGTGGGCCAATAGCGGTTAGCAGACCCAGAACCACGACCCAGGAGGGGGAGATGCGCGGCATGAAAGCTCCTTTTATTTTTCATAATCAATGAGGGGAACGGTGCTGGCTGCACCCTCACCCCGGCCCTCTTCCTGGAAGGGAGAGGGGGAAAACCCGCGCCGGTATTTACCTACGACGCCAATCGGTTCCCTCGCCCCTTTGGGGAGAGGGTCTTGTAGGCCTGATAAGCGCAGCGTCATCAGGCATCGCGGGCACATTGCCGGATGGCGGCGAAACGCCTTATCCGGCCTGCACCCCGCCGCCCAGCGACTGCCAGAGCGTAATACGGTTCGCCAGATCCGTTTCCTGTAAGGCAATCAGCGTCTGCTGCGCTGACCACAGGGTGCGCTGCGCCGTCAGCGCGGTCAGGTAATCGCCAACGCCCGCCTGGTAGCGTTTCATCGCCACGTCCAGCGTCTGCTGCTCCGCCGCCACGTATTGCCTCTGCGCATCAAGCTGTTCGCTCAGCGTCTGGCGACGCGCCAGCGCATCCGCTACGTCCTTAAACGCGCTCTGAATCGTTTTTTCGTAGGTGGCGATTAGCCCCTTTTTCTCCGCCTCGGCGTAGCGAAGTTGCGCCAGATTGCTGCCGCCGGTAAACAGCGGCAGCGAAATAGACGGCGCGAAGGACCACACGCTCATGCCGTGGCTAAACAGTGAAGATAGCGCATCGCTGCCTACCCCGGCGCTGGCGGTGAGTGAAATGGTCGGGAAGAAGTTTGCCCGCGCCGCGCCGATATTGGCGTTGGCGCTCTTCAGATTGTGCTCCGCTTCCTGAATATCCGGGCGCGTTAGCAGTACGGACGACGAGACGCCCGCCGGGACCAGTGAAATGGTGTTGGCGGCCAGGCTCTCCAGCGTACCCGGGAGCAAGGCATCCGCTACGGTGGTGCCGGCCAGCAGGTTAATGGCGTTTTTATCCTGCATCACCAGCGTTTGGTAGCTGGCGACGCTGGCGCGCGCCTGCTGATAAACGCTCATCGCCTCACTCACGTCAGTGGCCGCCGCGGTGCCAATTTGCTGCTGACGCTGGACGATTTTCAGCGAGTCGGCGGCGCTTGCCATGGTTTGCTGCGCCAGCGCCAGGTTGCTGTTGTCCGCCGCCAGCGTCACCCACGCGGTGGTGAGCTCGGAAATCATCGTCAGACGGGTGTTCTGCGCGGTGAATTCGCTGGCAAGCCAGGTTTCACGAGCCGCGCGGGACAGACTCTGATTACGACCAAACAGATCCAGCTCGAAGCTGGAGACCGCGCCGTCGGCCTGCGCGGTGGTGCTCACCCCGCTCGCCAGCGTGCGGCTGCGGGTATTGCTGAGTTCGGCGTTAACGGTCGGCATTAACGACGCGCGGGTTTCGCCGTACTGCGCGCGAGCGGCGTCAATATCGGCAATGGCTTTTTGCACATCGCGGTTGCTGCTGAGCGCCTGGCTCACCAGCTTTTGCAGGCGCACATCGTTCACCACCTGCTGCCAGTTACCGACCACGGCGGTCGCTTCACCGTGGCTGCCCGGCAGCGTCGCCGGGATAGGCGCGTCCGGGCGCTGATAGTTGGGGTCCATCGACACGCAGCCCACGCTCAGAAGCGCAATAAATAAAACGGATAAACGGAACATAACTTACTCCAGACGGCTGCGTTTACCGGCGAACAGACGTTTCACCAGCACAAAGAACAGAGGAACAAAGAAAATTGCCAGCAGGGTTGCCGTAAGCGTCCCGCCGATAATCCCGGTACCGATGGCAATACGGCTGTTAGCACCCGCACCGGTCGCCACTGCTAGCGGCATGACCCCGGCGATAAACGCCAGCGAGGTCATGATGATCGGACGCAAACGGGTCTGCGCTGCACGCAGCGCAGCGCGGGAAAGCGAATAGCCCTCCGCCACCGCGGCTTCGGCGAACTCGACGATCAGAATGGCGTTTTTCGATGACAGCCCGATGGTGGTTAATAGCGCCACCTGGAAGTAGACATCATTGCTCAGGTCACGCATCCATGCGGCCAGCGCCGCGCCCAGCAGGCCGAGCGGGATAACCATGATGACCGAAATTGGCACCGACCAGCTTTCATACAGCGCCGCCAGGCACAGGAACACCACCAGAATGGAAATGGCATACAGGCTCATCGCCTGGCCGCTGGCCAGTTTTTCCTGCAACGACAGTCCGCTCCAGGCCCAGGTGGAGCCCGCCGGCAGGTTATTGGCCAGGTTTTCCATGGTGGTCATCGCGGTACCGGAACTGGCGCCGGTGGCGTTTTCGCCCTGGATTTCATAGGCCGCCGCGCCGTTGTAGCGCACCAGGCTTTCCGGGCCGTATTCCCAGCGGGTCGTGGCAAAAGCGGAGAACGGCGTCATGCTGTTATCGCTGCCGCGCACGAACCATTTTCCGAGATCGGACGGTGAGGCGCGAGAGTCGCTATCGCCCTGGATATAGACTTTTTTCACGCGTCCGCGGTCGATAAAGTCGTTCACGTAGGTACCACCCCAGGCGCTGGAGAGCGTTGAGGTGACGTCGCTCAGCGACAGCCCCAGCGACACGGCTTTGTTGTTATCGATATCCACCTGTAGCTGTGGTGTTTGCGGCATATCGTTGGCGCGCACGGCGTGCAGAGTGGCATCCTGATTGGCTTGGCCAATCAGCTGATCGCGCATTTTCAGCAGCTCGGCACGGTCGGTGCCGCCGCTGGCCATCAGTTCAAAGGTAAAGCCGTTGCTTTGGCCGAGGCCGTCCACCGACGGTGGCGTCATCGCAAACAGCGTGGCATCGCGAATCGCCCCCAGCTCTTTGGTGGCGCGTAGGGCAATGGCCTGCGCGGTATTTTCCGCGCCTTTACGCTCGGACCAGTTTTTCAGTGAGACGAAGGCCATGCCGGCGTTCTGCCCGCTGCCGCTAAAGCTAAAGCCGTTAACCGTGAAGATAACGTCGGTGTTGGCTTTCTCTTTGTTGAGGAACCAGTCGGTTACCTGCTTGCTGACCTCGGCGGTACGTGAGTTTGTGGCCCCAGCGGGCAGAGTGTACTGCACCATGATCTCGCCCTGGTCTTCCACCGGCAGGAAGCTCCCCGGCAGTTTCCACATCGCCAGCGCCATGCCGCCGCAGATGGCTAAATAGACCACCATAACCAGCCCGGAGCGGCTCAGAGTATTGAGCACCCGGTGCTTGTATTTACGTTCAGTAGAGGCATAAAAGCGGTTAAATGCGCCGAAAAATCCTTTTTTGTGCGGCGGCGTATGTTGCAGGATTGAGCCGCACAGTGCGGGCGTAAGGGTTAACGCCACCACCACGGAGAGCATCATTGCCGAGATAATGGTGACCGAGAACTGACGGTAAATCACCCCGGTGGAACCGCCAAAGAAGGCCATCGGCAGGAACACGGCGGACAGCACCAGCGCAATGGCGACCAGCGCTCCGGAGATTTCGCCCATCGATTTTTCGGTCGCTTCCCGGGCGGGTAGCCCTTCGTCGCGCATAATACGCTCGACGTTTTCTACCACCACGATGGCGTCATCGACCAGCAGCCCTATCGCCAGCACCATGGCGAACAGCGTCAGGGTATTGATCGAATAGCCGAACAGCGCCAGCACACCAAACGTGCCGAGCAGCACCACCGGCACCGCTAGCGCGGGGATAAGCGTCGCGCGGATGTTTTGCAGGAACAGATACATCACGCAGACCACGAGGAAGATGGCCTCAAACAGCGTTTTCACCACATCTTCGACGGAGATCTTAATAAATTCAGTGCTGTCTTTCGGGTATGCAACATCGTAGCCCTGCGGCATGTTGCGTTTGTACTCGTTGATTTTATCCTTCACCAGCGTCGCGGTGCTCAGGGCGTTAGCCCCCGGCGCTAACATTACCGCCATACCGGCGGCCGGGTGGCCGTTCAATTTGGCGACAGCGGTGTAGTCTTCGCTGCCCATCTCGACGCGGGCGACGTCACCGACGCGCACCACCGCGCCGTTGGACTGGCTTTTAATGATGATGTCTTTGAACTGGTCGACGGTTTGCAGACGCGACTGCGCGCGCACGGTGGCGGTGAGCTGCTGGGTATCCGGCGACGGTAGGGCGCCGATTTTACCGGCGGAAACCTGCACGTTCTGCGCTTCAATGGCGCTTTGTACGTCGGACGGCATCAGCGAATAGGAGGCCAGCTTCGCCGGGTCCATCCAGATGCGCATGGCGTATTCCGCGCCGAACACTTGCAGGCTGCCGACGCCGTCGAGACGGGCCATCGGGTCCTGCATATTGCTCACCAGCCAGTCGGCGATGTCGGAGCTGCTGGCTTTATCGGTTTTGTCGTAAACCCCCATGATAAGCAAGAAGTTGCTCTGGGATTTCACCACCGTCACGCCGGACTGCTGCACTTCGCTCGGCAGGCGGGACTCGGCCTGCTGCACTTTGTTCTGCACCTGCACCTGCGCGGTATCCGGGTCAGTCCCTTGCTCAAAGGTGACGTTGATACTGACCGAACCGTCGGAGCTGCTGGTGGAGGTGAAGTAGAGCAGGTTATCCAGCCCGGTAAGCTGCTGCTCAATGACCTGGGTGACGCTGTTTTCCAGCGTTTGTGCCGACGCACCGGTGTAGGTGGCGGAAATTTTAATCGACGGCGGCGCAACGTCCGGATACTGCGCGACCGGCAGCGTTTTGATAGCCAGCATCCCGGCCAGCATAATCAGGATGGCGATAACCCAGGCGAAGACCGGGCGACGCACGAAGAAACGGGCAAACATCAGGCGTTTCCTCCGTTAGCTTTCACTTCAACCGGTTTCACCTGCTGGCCGACGGCGACTTTCGCCGTCCCTTCGACGATCAGCTTATCGCCCGCTTTCAGGCCATTGAGCACCAGCCATTTGTCGCCATAGGTGTCGCCGGTTTCCAGCGCACGCTGCTCGACCTTGTTGTCGGCGGTGACCACCAGCGCGGTGGCGTTGCCCTTTGCGTCGCGGGTGATACCCTGCTGTGGCGCCAGAATGGCATCGTTCATGATGCCTTCATCCACTTTGGCTCGTACGAACATACCCGGCAGCAGCTGATGATGCGTATTGGGGAACACGGCGCGCAGGGTCACCGACCCGGTGGATTCGTCGACGGCGACTTCGGTCAGCGCCAGGCGGCCTTTTTCGCCGTAGGTGCTGCCGTCTTCAAGCTGCAGGGTGACGCCGAGCGTATCGCTATTGGCCGCCAGCGACTGCTTACGCAGACGCAGCAGGTCGACGCTGGAGCGGGTAAGATCGACGTACATGGTATCCAGCCCACGAATGGTTGCCAGCGCCGTGGTTTGCTCGGCGGTGACCAGCGCGCCCGGCGTGACGGAGGAGATACCGATGCGCCCGGCAATAGGGGCGCTGACGGTGGTCCAGTTAAGGTTAATGCGCGCGCTCTCGAGCGCCGCTTTTTTGGACTCGACGCTGGCTTTGTCCTGCGCGCAGGTCGACTGCGCGTCGTCGGCGTCCTGGCGTGAAACGCCGTTATCCTTGACCAGTGCCGCATAACGCTGCGCCTTCTGGCAGTCGGCGACAACCAGCGCCTGCGCCTGCTTCAGCGCGGCGGCGGCTTCATTGTAAGCGGCGCGGAAGCTGGCTGGGTCAATCTGGTACAGCGCCTAGCCTGCTTTAACGTCATCGCCCTCATTAAAAAGCCGTTTCTGGATGATGCCGGAAACCTGCGGGCGAACTTCCGCGCTGGCGGCGGCGGTCGTGCGTCCGGTCAGCGAGCTGACCACAGAAACGGGCTGGCTTTTTAATGTAACGATGCCGACTTCCTGCGCCGGACGTTCTGGAGAGGCGGTGGGGGCATTATCGCATCCGCTCAGGAGAAATAATGCCGCGATGGTGGTTGTGATGTATTTCATATTTTTCTCAGGGTGAACGACACCCTTCTCGCCCAATAGGGGGGAGAATGACAGGTGCGAAAAAGCCTGCGTCTCCGGAGGTCCGGAAACAACAAAAGGGGGATGAAATATCCCCTGGTTTCTAAATGAAATTAATTATTTTGCAGTGACGAGCATATTAATAATTTCCTGATAGATTTTTTCCATTTCGTCAGAGGCCACCTGTTGGGGGATCTGACGACGATAAATGGTGCCTTCCACCATCACCGCCATGACCTCGACGCAGCAGCGAATACGCGTTTCGCTCAGCGCGGGATAGGCTTTGCGCAGATGCTCGCAGGCGTTGTTAAACATGCGCTCATCGGCCTCTTGCAGCCAGGCGGCAACCTGCGGATTACGGGTGGCTTCAGCGGACATCTCCAGCATCAGCGCATCGTCATCTTCACTCAGCGTCATGCGCCACGCCAGCATGTGCGGCATCAGATGGGTCTGGGTTTTGCCTTCCATCTCGGCGATGCGGTGGTCGATAATCCGGCGGATCATCTCTTCAATAATGGCATCTTTGTTACTGAAATAACGGTAGATTTGCCCGACGCTGAGCTTCGCTTCAGCGGCAATTTGCGACATGCTGGCAGCGTGAAAACCGCTGTTGCGAAAGCAGCGGCGGGCAGCGGCGATGATATCGTCCTGGCGGGCTTTTTGCCTGGCTTCCAGCTTGCTGGTCATGCGCGTCTCCGTGAGGGTTAAGAGTGAGAATGATCGTTCTCATTTCTGCCCATTATACGTAGCTCGCGCATGATGAGAAGCATTTTCTTCATGCCATTTTTTCTTTTTTAATTGGTACAAAAAATAATGGAGAAAAAAAGAATTTTTTGTGAAATAAATAAGGGAAGACAATAAAAATAATGGAGAAGATATGCCTTTTGTTATTAAAGAAATTATTACGCAGGAAGATAAAGACGAGTTAATCACCGGGCTACGTGCCTATAACCGCCAGTTTATCGATGCCACCGGATGGGGCGATATTTGCGTATACCTGCGCGATGAACAGGAAGTGATGCGCGGCGGCCTGATAGGCCAGCGTAAAGGCGACTGGCTCAGCATCGACTATCTGTGGGTGTGTGACACCGTGCGCGGTGAAGGGGTCGGCAGCGAGATTATCAAGCGTGCAGAGGATCTTGCGCGCGAGAAAGGCTGCAAATATGCGCTGGTGGATACCATTAGCTTCCAGGCGCTGCCGTTTTATCAGAAGCAGGGTTATACGCTGAAAACGACGCTGGACGATTTCCCGCTGACGGGAATGCAGCGCCATTACCTGACGAAAACGCTGTGAGCGTTGCCGGATGGCGCTGCGCTTATCCGGCCTACGGGACGGTGCGGGGGGATGGTGTTTATCCGGTCTACAAAACGGAGTAGGCCGGATAAGGCGTAGCCGCCATCCGGCATCGGCTACTCGCGCCCGGTTTTCAGCGGCGCTTCTTTTAACAACCACGACAGCGCGAAAGCCAGCACCATAATGCAGGCCGCCATCATAAACGCCGCGTGAATCGCCGAACCGAATGCGGTGAGGTAATCCGTGCGAATGGCCTCAGGAAGCTGGTGAATGGCCACCGGGTTCATCCCCGGAGGAATAGCCGCCCCTTCCGGTAACAGGCTGGTCAGCCGTGATTGCAGCACCGAGGTAAACACCGCGCCAAACAGCGCCACGCCAATGGAACCGCCAATCGAGCGGAATAGCGTGACCCCGGAGGTGGCGACGCCGTAGAGGTTCGCGCTGACCGAGTTTTGTACCGCCAGCACTAGCACCTGCATCACCAGCCCAAGACCCATACCCAGCACGGCGGTAAACAGATACAGCTGCCAGGTCGGCGAGGTCAGGGTAATCCGCGTTAGCAACAGCATGCCAATAAAGCCCATCAGCGTGCCAACAATGGGATAGAGGCGATATTTTCCGGTACGGCTAATCGCTCTACCGCTGATAATCGAGGTCAGCAGCAACCCGCCCATCAGCGGAATTAATTGCAGCCCGGCCTCGGTTGGCGTGGCGTTCTTCACCACCTGCAGGTAAAGCGGCAGGAAGGTGATCGAGCCAAACAGCGACATACCGATGATAAAGCCAATCAAGCTGCACAGCAGGAAGCTACGATTGCGGAACAGCGACAGCGGGATTATCGGCTCCCACGCCAGCCGTTCCTCATAAATAAACCCGGCAATGCCGATAAGCCCAAAGGCGAGGATGCACCAGAGCTGCGGGTCGCTCCAGGCGCGAACCGTGCCGCCTTCGGTCGTAAACAGGATGATGCTCACCAGCGCCATCGTCAGGTACAGCGCGCCCAGCCAGTCGATTTCATGCTGGCTGCGTTTGTTGCTGGAGTGGAATACGGCACCGATGACAAACAGCGCGAACAGCCCCAGCGGCAGGTTGATGTAGAAAATCCAGCGCCACGAGGCGTGCTGGACAATAAAGCCGCCAATCAGCGGGCCGATAACCGTCGCCAGGCCAAACACGCCGCCGAATAGCCCCTGATAGCGCCCGCGTTCGGCGGGCGGAATGACGTCGGCCACGGCCGCCATGCTAATGACCATCAGCCCGCCGCCGCCCAGTCCTTGCAGCGCACGCATGAGTACCAACTGGGTCATATTTTGCGCCAGCCCGCACAGTGCGGAACCCACGAGAAACAGCACGATCGCGATTTGTAGCACCCGCTTGCGGCCAAACAGATCGCCAAACTTGCCGTACAGCGGTACCACAATCGTGGAAGTCAGGATGTAAGCCGTGACCACCCACGACAGCTTGTCGAGGCCGCCCAGCTCGCCGACAATGGTCGGCAGCGCGGTCGAGACAATGGTCTGGTCGAGCGCGGAGAGCAGCATCACCAACAGCAGCGCGCTGAACAGCAAACGGATTGAGGTGACGCCAGTCGGTTGCACGGGCTGTGCGTTCGTCGTTGTATCGGACGCCATCATGTTCTCACTTGAAATTAATTAAATGCATAATTAATATTTATTGAAGATCGTTAAGTGGTCAAGGGATCCCGTTTCTATGCCAGCACAAAAAGACAATCTCAAACCGCGTAAGCCTGGGCGTCCGCGCGGCAGTAAGCCGAATACCGCGAACCGCGAACAGCTTATCAATATTGCGCTGAGTCTGTTTTCTCAGCAGGGCATTGCGCGCACGTCGCTGAACGCGATTGCCCGGGAGGCGGGAGTCACGCCGGCGATGCTGCACTACTACTTCAATTCACGAGAGCAATTGCTCGATGTGATGATCGAAGAGCGGTTTTTGCCGCTACGCGCCAGAATCAGCGGTGTGTTTGGCGATTATCCCGATGAACCGGTGAAGGCGCTGACTGAAATGGTCAGAACGCTGGCGGCCATCGCGGCGCAGTATGAATGGTTTGCCCCGCTGTGGATGCAGGAAGTCATTGGCGAGATGCCGGTGCTGCGCCAGCATTTACACGAGCGTTTTGGTGACGACAAATATCACGCCACGTTGGCGATGGTGAAACGCTGGCAGGCCGAGGGGAAAATCAACCCGCACCTGAGCGCGGAGCTGCTGTTCACCACGCTATTAAGCTTGGTGCTGGTGCCGTTTTCCCGGATGCGTAACGACGAACGATTGGCGAGGCTGACACCAGAGCAAATTGTCAGCAACGCGCTTGCGGTGCTGTTGCAGGGGATTGGCCCGGCGTCGTGTGGTTCGTCGGCCCGATAAGCGGAGCGCCATCGGGCACGATACGGCACATTGCCGGATGGCGGCATAAACGTCTTATCCGGCCTACCTGAGGCTGAACTGGTTACTTTCCGCCAACGCTTTAAACCACAGTCCGTTGCGCTTAATCTGCCGCTCTCCGGTTTCAAGATCGAGACGGTAGAACCCGTAGCGGCGCTTGAACGAATTAAGCCACGACCAGTTGTCGATGAATGTCCACTGATGCACGCCGAAACAGTTTGCCCCGTCGGCGATCGCGCGGTGTAGCTGCACCAGATGCTCTTCCATCAGGCCAATACGGAAACCATCGTCAATCACGCCGTCCGCCTGCACCGGGCCTTCGGATTGCAGATCCATCGCGATACCGATTTCGGCGAGATACCACTTAATATTGCCGTAATTGTCGCGGATATTGGCGGCAATGTCGTAAATTGCCTGCGGGTGAATTTCGTTGTTATCGCGGTACGGATTGAAGCGGCCGTGCGGGTCTACGTAGTTTTCGAAGTAATACTCCGGCGAGAAATAGTCGAGGGTGTACGGCGTTTCGCGCGCCTGTACGCGACGCGGCACGTAGTAGTTCACGCCGAGGAAGTCGATGCGCGAGTCGGTAATCAGCGAAACCTCTTCTTTGCTGGTTTCCGGCAGGCAGTTATGTAGCGCCAGCAGTTCACACAGTTCCTTCGGGAACTGGTGTTTCACCAGTGGGTCGAGGAAGCTGCGGTTGAACAACAAATCGGCGTACCACGCCGCTTTTTTATCTTCCGCTGAGTCGCTGCGGGTATAGGATGGCGTCAGGTTCAGCACCACGCCGATTTCACCCGGCAACTGCTGTTCACGGTAGCATTGCACCGCTTTCGCGTGTGCCAGCATGATGTTGAACGCCACCTGCGCGGCCAGCTTGCCGTCCTTTTTGCATGGGTAGTGGAAGTCGTACAGATAGCCGCCTTCGACCGGCACAATCGGCTCGTTGAAGGTGATCCAGTATTTTATTTTATGGCCGAACAGGCGAAACGCCGTGGCGGCAAAGCGGGCGAACAGATCGGTAACGTGTTTTGACTCGAACCCACCGTAGCGATTTTGCAAACCCTCCGGCATATCAAAATGATAGAGGTTGACCATCGGTTCGATGCCGTTGGCGATCATTTCGTCGAAATAGGCGTTATAGAAGCGTACCGCTTCTGCATTCGGTTCACCGGTTTCCAGATCGTCAATCAGACGGGACCACTGAATGGAGGTGCGAAATGAATTGAAGCCAATATGCTTCATCAACGCGACGTCTTCTTTGTAACGATGCAGCGTATTGCAGACCGTCCCGGGACCAATTTCCCGGTAGAAACGCTCCGGCTGCGCGGCGTGCCAGCTGTCCCAGATAGAACGATGAGGCTTGCCTTCTGCGCCTTCAGTTTGCGGGCCAGAGGCGGCCGCGCCCCAGAAGAAGTGGTTTGGAAACGCATAAGTGGTCATTTAATCTCCTGAAAAATAAAAAACTGCGCCGCTGGCGGCGCAGCAAATCGCTACTCAGCCTTCACCTGAATGGCTTTAATAAAAACATAACCCCAATCACCAGGGAATTTCCCCAGGCTAATGGTGTTTTCACCCTGTTTAAGATGCACCGACAGAGTTAAGCGCTGGCCGTGTTCGTCGGTTTGCGGAAACTCAATCTGAATCGGTTTGTCACTGTTGATTTGCACCGAGTTTTTCTTAGTGCCCCATTTTGCATTGAAGTCGAGGTGCAGCTGGTAATGGCCGTCCCACGGCGCGACAACCTGCCAACTGACTTTATCGCCATCGTTAGCAAAGGGACCGAGGAAGCCATCTTCACCGGTTGTCAGTTCATTTTCCGCGCTCTTGATCACCGTTTTCTGGCTCTGCGAAAGACCCAGTGGCTGGCTGTCAAAATGGCAGAAATCCGCGGGCGCTGGTGCCGTGGCGGTCGTGACGTCAACGGTCATCGTTTTGCTGCTTTTCAGCAGACCATCGTCGGCGGTAAACGTCAGTTGGTAGGTGCCCGGCGTCGGGAACCAGGCGCGCGTAGCGGCCTTATCCGCATGGCAGAAATGCGCGCGTTTTTTACCGGTGCTGGTCCATTTCTCGCTGACCTTGCGTGACGGCAAATTGTCATCCTGCCACTGCGCATTGAGGCTCAGCCCGTTATTTTGCGTAGTGGTTGCCTTGTCGCTAAGCGTAATGACCGGTGCGTGGTTTTTCTGCGTATGGGTGACGCCAATAACATTGGATGGCGTGGACTGTCCCGATTCATTTTTTGCGATAACCCGGTAGTAATAGGTTTTACCAAGCGTGAGCGAGGCATAGTCATCGCTGAACAGATCCATGGTTGCCGGGTTCCATTCCTGCATGCCATCAGAAATATTGTGCCCAACGACGGTCCACGGACCGGTTTTCGACTCCGCGCGTTCTACGTCATAGCTGCGGCCGACGGCGGCACCCATCCAGTTAATGGCGAACGGCGAAGTCGTTGCGCGCAGCTTCGGCGCATCCGGCGCAGGCAATGGGGCCATTTTTTCCTCTCCCGCCATTTGCGCGGCAGCGGTGCGCACCAGGTTAACCACCGCCGTTTCCTGATTCCCATCCCCCTGCGGGAAGCCTGGCAGATGGTAGCTATAGTGGCCGGTGTACTCTTTATGCCAGTAGAAACCGCCGTCGTGACGATGGCCGCGGAAGCCCCATATGAATCCTCCCGCCGCTTTGGCGCCGTTGACCTCGGTATGCACAATTGACTGCATTATGTCGTTCAGTGCTTTGCTATCGAGCAGGCCAAACTCACCGACCAGATACACTTTCTTGCCGCCGATAGCGGTCAGGTCTTTCTTCACCTGATCCGGATGGTTATTACCGGCGTTGGTGTAGTAGTGGTTGCTGACGATATCGACATTGGGATCGTTTACGGAGAACGCGTTGATTTTCTTATAAGTACCGTCAACGACCAGCTGATGCGGCGCGAGTTTTTTAATCCATGCTGCCGTCTGCCTGAGGAATTCTTCATTGGTATCCTCCAGTTCGTTGCCGGTTTCCCAGGCCATAATGGCTTTTTCGTCATAGTAAGGGCGCCCGGTAATGGTGTTGGTCCGGGTAATCACCTGACGAATCACATCGAGATACGCTTTGTAGGTCTGGCTGTCTGTGCGGTAAAAATCTTCCGGTTTTTCATGGTAGAAGGCCGCCAGTTGCTCCCGACCTCCCCACCACCACCAGTGATCGATAAACGGCAAAATCAGTCGCAGACCCTGTTTGTCAGCTTCAGCAATCATGTTGTCGTATACCACCATCGCCTTCTCATTCAGGCGTGGCATACCGTCCGATGTTGTCGGAGCCAGGATGTGCGTTTCGCGCTCGCAGGCTTCATCGCTCTCCTGCTGTACGGAAAGTACATAGACGCGCTGGGCTTTTGCTCCCGTTTGCACGATGGCTTTAATCCAGTTCTCCTGTTCCTCCGGCGTCGGCCATTTAAAGTACTGGCCCCAGCCGCGCGGATCGGCTTTACACACGCCGCGGGCGTCGTTTTCAATACGATGCAGCTCCGGTGCGTGAATGCCGGCGAAGCGGAATTCTTGCTTGCCGTCCATTAGCTGTGCGCCCTGGCGCGTGATAAAGTTTTCAAAGTGCGATTGCTGTGCCGCCATGGCACCCGCGCTGCTTAGCGAGGCAATAACGAACATCAGCAGTGACTTTCTGACGGGCATTTTCATCGTCTCTCTCCTTAGAACCAGACTTCCGCCTGCACGCCAAAGTTCACCGTGTCGGTGTCGCCACTGCGGCTGTATCCACCAGCATCGATAGTGTTGGTATTCCAGTTGTAGTTACCATCGAGCGCGTCGGAAACACCTTTATCCCATTTGGCGTAAGTGACAAAGAAGCGAAGCTGTGGGCGGCTCCAGAAGCCAGAGTCGAAGGTCAGCGTTGGCGCAACGGTGATTTTAGTCAGCCCGCCTTTGCCTTTACCGTTGACGCCCTTGTAGTTGTCATCATCGAGGTACTCATATCCCAGCTCGTACTGCATGGCGAAGTTTTTGGTGATTTGATGATACGGACGAATTCCGGCAACCCAGCTGGTGCGGCCCCAGCCGTTGTCGTCGCTGCTCCACCAGCGGTAGTTTTTATCCTTCTGCAAGTAGGCAAAGGTTGAGACTTCGACGTTCCCCATAGATGCCAGGCTGTCGAGCACGATACGCCATGACTGGGTGTCTTCAAGATTGGCCCAGCCCCAGCCGTTTTTGCCCAGCGAGTCGCCTGCCGCCAGACCGCGTCCATATTGCATCACCAGTTTGGAATAGCCGCCCGTCAGACCCCAGAAACCGTCAAAGTTATAGACGCCGGTTACGCCGTAGCCTTTCTCTGCGGAAGTCGGGTGGTTTTCGTTGCGGTTCATGCGGTGGCCGATCAGCTCAAGATCCAGACCTGTGCCGGCGATCTTTTTAAACCACAGGTTAAGCGAATAGTCGTCCGGGTAGCCCTGATCGCCTTTATCGACAGGGTAGGCTTTGGTTTCATCGGTCGGTGAGAAGGCGTAAACCCCGGCGTCGAAGCGCGCGAAGCCCAAATCCATGTTGTCGAAGCCACCGCCGGTCCCGTTGTACTGAATGTACTCCCAGTCAAACTGGTGGCTGGAGGTGTTGGAGCTGCTGTAACGTTTGCCGCCCCAGAAGGTCATTTCCGGTGCGAAGTCGAGGTTGCTTAGCTCGGCATACCCTTCCCGGAACTGCACGTCGTGGCCATCGTCATCCTGGCAGTTCCAGTCAGAGGTGCATTTGCTCTGGTGAGTGATATTGGCCTGAATTTTTGCCACCGCACCGGAGTCAGACTTCAGGGTAACGGTCGGTATCAACTCAATTTTGGTGTCTTCTTCGTTGCCCAGACGCCATTTCCCGTCCGGCATCAACCCGACGGAATCGACGCGGTTGCCATCCGAGTTTGCCAGGATGCCAGAGCGCATATAGCCGTGGAGCTGAAAGTCATATTTTTCTGCATGTGCCAGACCGCTTGTGGCGATGTTGATCAGTATAGCCAGAGGTATCAATCGGTTAAGTCGTTTCATTGTTCGTTTTTCCCTTTTATTTTTGTACGCAATAGCGCTTTTGTTAATGCGATGGGAAATTTACGGTTCAAAAATGGAAATGTACATCCGTAAACGGAAAGCGCTTTCCATAATTGCCGGATCAAATCACAGATCCGGAGATTGTTCACTTGAAAGCGTGATGTTGATCGACTTTTTCTCTCAGAGCTAAAAAAAAGCCAGCGCTTGCATGGCGCTGGCAAGAGAAAAACTGTGAAAGAGATCGATTAGCGGGATTCAGATTCCGCCAGTTGCCGTTCATAAACGTTGAAAAACGGACGGTATATCATCCACGCATTGAAGAAGGCGAACAGGCACATAAACATATTTTTCCAGCTGCCGTTTGCCGACCAGGCCGCACCCAGCGGTGAAGGCATTGACCAGGGTAGCATTGCCACGGCGCGATCGAGCACGCCAAGGTGTGTCAGATACCAGGCAAGGCAAGCGTTAATCAGTGGAACACCAATAAAGGGTATTAAAAATAGTGGGTTAAGTATGATCGGAAAGCCGAAAAGAATCGGCTCATTAATATTAAATAGCGAGGGGATCAGGCCAATTTTACCTACGCTTTTGAGCTGGCGAGAACGGCTGCGCAGCGCCATAAACACCAGCGGCAGCGTAGAGCCAATACCGCCAATGAGCAGATAAAAATCCCAGAACCCCTGCAGATAAATATGGGGTAGTGGTGTAATTCCATTCGCGAGTGCCTGCTGATTTTCAAACAGATAAGTCATCCAGAATGGATTCATGATGCCGGTGACGATAAGCGCACCGTGGATCCCGACAAACCACAGTACGTTGCAGATAAGCAGGGAGATCAACAGCGCGGTCAGCGTATCGGATGCGATGATCAGTGGACGCAGCGCTTCGCTGATGAGCTCCGGCAAAATCATGCCGGTATTCAGCTTCAGCCCGGCATTCATCACCGTGATGGAGAGCATGATCACAAGCAGCGGCGCCAGCAGCTGAAAGCCGTTGCGGGTCATGATCGGCACTTCATCCGGCAGGCGAATACACCAGCCTTTGCGGTAAAAAAATCGAATCACCTCGACGGAATAAAAACTTGAAACTAAAGCGCTAAATATTCCCATGCCGCCAAGAAACAGGTTGCTGCCGCCGTTATCTTTGAAGCCAATGAACAGCAGAAAAGCTAGGCATCCAGTCAAACCGGACAGCCGCTCCGGGAGCTGATACTGCTTGCCCAAGCTGGCGCTGGCACCGAAGGCGATGATCAGCGCAATCAGGCCGATTGTTAGCTCAAAAGTGGGCAGCAGCATCGGGCGGATGGCCTGATACCAAGCGCCGCTAAGGGCAAACGGCGGGAAGATCAGTGGCACCATCAGGCTGCCTACGATGACAAAGGGCATGGCCAACGCAAAGCTGTCGCGCATGGCGGTAATGTGCTGGCTGCGGGTTAAAAGATTGGCGAAAGGCGTCACGCGTTGCTCAATCAGCGTTACAGCAACATTCATAAACTGAATGTTCATGGCGAACCTTATATCGAACGGAGGTGACGGGATCATCGCCTACATCCCCGCAAAGTGAAAGCCTGCATCCGGTGATCGCGCTCACATTTAATGGATTCATAAATGGAAAGCGCTTTCCGTTTTGTTTCCTCCTGATTATAGTCCGCTCATCGTTATGACTCAGTCAGGAGTTTTCCATGAAGAAAATCATGCTTTGCTGTTCCGCTGGGATGTCTACCAGTCTGCTGGTTAAAAAAATGGTGGAAGAGGCGGGTAAACGCGGTCTGGACGTCGATATCAAGGCTTTTGGCGTGGCTGAATTTGAGCAGCAGGTCGGCCATTATCAGGTCGTGCTGTTGGGGCCGCAGGTGAAGTACATGCAGAAAGATTTACAGCAGAAAGCCAACGCCTACGGCATCAAAGTCGAGCCTATCAACATGATGGATTACGGCATGCAGAAAGGTGGTGCGGTTTTAGATTTTGCCCTGTCATTAATAAATAACAATAACTAAGGGATAAAAAATGAGCTCTCTGTACGCGAAATTAATCAGCGTGATTGAACAGAAAATCACGCCGATGGCCGGAGCCATTGGCCAGCAAAAGTACGTCACGTCTATCCGTGACGGCTTTATCCTCGCACTGCCGTTTATGATCGTCGGTTCATTTATGCTGGTGTTTATCTTTCCGCCGTTCTCGCCGGATACCAGCTGGGGCTTTGCCCGTGCCTGGCTGCAATTTTCACTCGATCATCGTGAAAGTCTGATGCTGCCGTTCAATTTCAGCATGGGCATTATGACGCTATTTATTTCTGTCGGGGTCGCCGCCAGCCTGGCGCGACATCATGAGTTGGACCCGCTGACCTCCGGAATGCTGTCGCTCATGGGCTTTTTGTTGGTGGCTGCGCCGCTGAAAGATGGGCAGATTTCTGTGGCCTATTTTTCCGGTCAGGGCATTTTTACCGCGCTGCTGGTGGCGATTTACACCACCGAGCTGTATGCCTTCCTCCGTCGCCACAACATCACCATTCGCCTGCCGCCCGAAGTCCCTACTGGCGTAGCGCGCTCGTTCGAGATTCTGATCCCCGTGCTGGCGGTGGCGCTGACGCTCCATCCGCTGAACCTGTTTATTGAAGCACAGCTGGGGATGATCATTCCCGAAGCGATCATGTCGCTGGTTAAACCGCTGGTGGCTGCATCGGATACCTTACCGGCGATTCTGCTGTCGGTGCTGGTGTGTCAGATTCTGTGGTTTGCCGGGATTCACGGGGCGCTTATCGTCACCGGCATCATGAACCCGTTCTGGATGGCAAACCTGTCGGTTAACCAGGCCGCGATGGCCGCGGGTACCGCCATTCCGCATATCTACGTGCAGGGCTTCTGGGACCACTATCTGTTGATTGGCGGCGTGGGTTCTACGCTGCCGCTGGCCATTTTGCTGATGCGCAGTAAAGCGGTGCATCTGCGCACCATTGGCCGTATGGGGGTGGTCCCGGGGCTGTTCAATATTAACGAACCGATTCTGTTCGGTGCGCCAATTATTATGAACCCGCTGTTCTTTATTCCGTTTGTACTGGTGCCGATGGTTAACGCCACGCTGGCCTACTTCGCTCTTGATTTCGGGTTGGTTTCCCGCGTGGTGTCGATGACACCGTGGACGACGCCAGCGCCGATTGGCGCCTCGTGGGCCGCTAACTGGTCGTTCAGCCCCATCATTATGTGCCTGATTTGTATGGCAACAGCGGCCGTCATGTACTTTCCGTTCCTGAAGGCTTATGAGAAACAGCTGCTTTCACAGGAAAGTCACGAAAGCGAAACGGCAGGCCGCGTCGGGCAATCTGAAACCGCATAATCCGTTGAGAGAAAAAGTGAGAACGTCATGGAATTAGAAGAGCAGGTAATGGGTATTATCATCAACGCCGGGCAGTCGCGCAGCCTGTGCTACGAAGCGCTTAGCAGCGCCAAAGCCGGCGACTTTGCCGATGCGGATGAAAAGATGCTACAGGCGCAGCATTTTGCTCGTGAGGCGCATCTTGTGCAAACCCAGCTTATTGAAGCCGATGAAGGCGAGGGAAAAACCAAAATGACGTTGGTGATGGTACATGCGCAGGATCATCTGATGACTTCCATCCTGGCAAAAGAGCTGGTTGGCGAGCTGATCGAACTCTACCGCTCCCGCCGCTAAGTCCCTGCCTCCCCGGCCGTTTGTGCCGGGGAGTTGGCGAATACCTGTACGCATTTATGTTACTATAGGGAGAAAACCGTAATACAGACGACACCATGCCTACTATTGATGATGTTTCAAAGTTAGCCAACGTTTCTCGAGCCACCGTTTCGCGCGTGCTGACGGGAACCCGTGGCGTTCGTGAAGAGAGCCGCGAGGCCGTATTACGCGCGGTAGAAGAGCTGAACTACCGCCCCAGTTTTGCCGCACAAAACCTGGCTAGCAATACCTCCAGCTACGTCGGTATGGTGCTGCCTGCCAACGAGGCCGGGTTTAGCGCGACGCTGTTGCCGCAGCTGTCTCAGGCGGTAAAATCGCTGAATAAATCGTTGATGATCCAGTACGTGAACGATGCTGCAGAACAGCAGGCTGCAGTGGAAAGCCTGCAGCATCAGTGCGTTGCCGTGGTAACGCTCACCCGCAGCAGCGGTGACGTTGCCAGTAACGTGATTGCTTTCGACGAGTTTTCTACGAAGGGCAGCGCTGGCCAGGGCTATAACTACGCATTTGCTACGGAAAGCGCCTGCCGTTACGTTCTGGGTAAGGGGCACCGCAATATTGCGCTGTTGATGGACAATGAAAATGATGTCGCCAGCAGACAGATGCTTGATGGCTATCGCAGCGTGTTGCAAAACTACTCCCTGCCGTTTAATCGTCAACTGTTGGTGATGGCCGACAACAACATCGAGCAGGCGCTGCTGACGCTGATTAATAGCTTTACGAAATATACGGCGATTATCGCCAAACGTGACTGCTATGCCGCCGAAGCAATGCGCTTATTACGCGAGTTTAATATTGCCATCCCGCAGGAAGTGTCGTTGGTGAGTCTGGAAGATTCGCCGTTGGCACCGCTACTCTACCCGCCGCTGACATGTATTGCCTATCCCGTTGAGCAGCTGCTTGAGAACTGTGTGCAGCGGATTCGGGCGTTAATTGACGGCCATTCGCTGTTTGTTCCCGAGGGGCGTGCGTTTACCGGTCGTCTGGTCGCCCGTTCGTCGGTTGCGGATATTAGTTAATATGAGTAATACGCGGTGAGTATTATTATTCTCACCGCGTGGCAACAATGAGTTATAAAAATAAAGCCGAAATATTTAATGCGTAAAATCTTAGTTAAATATTAGATCTCGACCTCCTGCGCCATATCATATTCAATTAATGCCCATGCGACCGGCTTGCCCTGGTAATAAGGCATAACATCCCCTCTACGCAGGCTAACAACGGCGGAAATGGTCGGATCGGAAAGCTTCCAGTTGCCGCCCTGCGGGCTGTACTGTCCGCTGTTGCGGATGATGCCCAGCGGCTTGCGGTCGGTGTTTTCCTGAGACGAGTAAGAAGAAAGTACCGAGAGCGTGTAATGACGATTGTCTATCTTCATAACGTGATAATCCAAAAATGAATACACGTTATACAAAAGCGACAATTTATTGATACAACTTAAAAACGTGGTGAATTATTCATATAGTGAATAAATAATGGCGTTTTATTGCAATAAATTTTTGTTTTAGCCAAAATAAGCGCCCATACTGGTTAAAAAATATTCTAAATGATTAAGCACCTGATTAATTTACTCATTCTTATTACGGCCTGTTTCGCGTCCAGCGCACTGGCGGTGAACTGCCAGCGTGCCAAGACGCCGTTGGAAAATACCATCTGTAATAACGACAACCTGAACTGGCTGGATAACACCATGTCGACCGTCTATCGCGCAATGCTGGTGACGCGGGATGCGCGGCAGGTGCATCAGGAATATGAAACCTGGGAGAAATCGCTGGAGTGGTGTTCGTCCGATGAATGTATCGAGCGCGCCTATTACGCCGGGATCGGTAAAATAGCCGAAGCGCAGCCGGGATTTTCCTGGGAAGGCCGCTGGTGGAACACCAGCGCCGCGAACATGAGCGGCGGCGTGGTGCAGTTCAGCCACAGCGCCGACTGGTCGATTATCGCCGATATTCGTATCTGGGCCGGCTTGAATAAAGATGAGTTTACCGCCGAGGCCCGCAAGATTAACGGCATGGTGCTGATTGAAAGTATGGTCGACAGTAAACAGTGTAAGGTGCTGTTTATTCCGCGTAAAAGCGGGGCGATTCAGGCCTACAGCAACGCGGAGTGGGGCTGTCGTTTATCGCTGCCCAACGGCGCGTTTATCGATGGCCGCTATCTGAAGTCGGAAACCGATCCCCGGCCGAAGGCAACGCTGCTGTCGCTGGAAATATTTACCGATCCGCAGATGGATGCACGCTTCCGTACGTTGGTGGGTGATGACTATCAGCGTTTCGTCGATAGTGCTAATGTCTACATTTATCATGAAGATATAGATAATATTGGTGCCACGGTGCTCTCCATGTGGGTACGCGGCGCAGCGAATACCCGCACGGCGATTATCATGTTTACGAAGAGCAATATCTGGGCGGCGCGGGTTGAGCCGGACGGCAATGGTAAGCTGACGTTCTCGTACTTCAGCACCCAGGGAAACGCCGTGGCAAAAATGCCGCGCACCATCGCTGAGTGGAAGCTGCGCTATATGGAGCAGTAGCCGCTGTTCCGGGGGCGATCGAGGCCCTCGGTTGGGCAATGCCTCTCAGTTAAGCGAGATTCGTAGGCCGGATAAGCAAAGCGCCATCCGGCACACTGCGCGCTGATTGCCGGATGGCGGCGTAAACGCCTTATCCGGCCTACCATTCCTGCTCCTGGATTCAACGCCTTAACTGACCAGCATTACCCGGTTGGGGGCATTTACGCCAGCGTGCCCACCACGTTCAGGTCGGCATCGTCCGGCACTTCATTGTATGACAGCACGTGTAGCCCGCTGGCAAACAGGCGTCCGTAGCGTGAAATGACCGGCCGTAGCTGTGGCGTCACCAGCAGCAGCGGCGGCAGGCTTTTTGCTTTCATCTGCTCATAAATCATCGGCATCGTATTTTGCAGTTGGGTCAGAATATTCGGGTCGACCGGGAAGCTGTCCAGCGCGACTTTGCCCGCCTGCTGTGCTTGATTAAGCGCCCCCAGCAGCATATTTTCCAGCTGATTATCAATGGTATATGCCGCCAACTGTGGGCGATCGCCGTTGATGTTGTGCACAATGGCACGGCGCAACGCGTAGCGCACGTCCGAGGTCAGCAGCACCGGATCTTTGGTGACCGCCGCGCTTTCCAGCAGGGTGGAGGCGATGGTGACAATATCCTTCAGCGAGACCTGCTCCAGCAGCAGCTGGCGATAGATACGCAGCAGTTGGCTGTAGTTGAGCGCAGCGTTTAAATCTTCCGCCAGCTTCGGTGCCTGCTGCGCCAGACGGGCGTGCAGATGGGTAATGTCATCATAGTTGAACAGTTCCGGCAGGTGCTCGCGCGCCACTTTGTTGACGTGCGTTGCCACGACGCTGGCGCAGTCCACAACCTGATAGCCCAGGTTTAGCGCCTTAGCCTTCTGGTCCTGATCGATCCAGACAATGGCCATGCCGTAGGCCGGGTCGGTATCCAGTACGCCGTCGATTTCACCGTAGAGCTCGGTACCGGGGATCGCCATCAGTTTGTCCGCGTTCACCTCACCCATCGCCGTGCGGATGCCGTTGATGTGAATAGCATACTGGGCGGGCTTGAGGCGGAAGTTTTCGCGAATGCGAATCTCCGGCAGCAGCACGCCGCACACCTCCGAAATGACCTGACGCACCCCGCGCACGCGTAGCGACAGCGGGCTGCCCTTGGACTCATCGACCATAGTCACCAGCTTGTAGCCGAGGTTCAGGCCAATTGGCTCAACCAGCGGAATGCTGTCCCAGGTAATCGCCGGGTTGGCGTCCGGCGCCAGCGCTTCGCCGATCGCCTCCATGTCCGTTTCCTGCGGTGCGGGCTGAACCGCTTTGCTTTGTCGCCATGCCGCGAACAGCAGCAGCGCGGTAAAGCTCAGGAAGGCGATATGCGGCATACCCGGCACGATCGCGAGGGTGAACATCACGAATGCCGCGGTGTACAGCACCTTCGGCTTGGAGAGCAGCTGGGTTTTGATTTCGTCGCTGACGTCGTTACCTTCGCTGACGCGGGTGACGATGATGGCGGCGGCGGTCGCCAGCAGCAGGGACGGGATCTGGGCGACCAGGCCGTCACCGATGGTTAACAGGACGTACTGGCGGAAGGCGTGGCTGGCATCGAGATCGTATTTAAAGATACCGATACAGATACCGCCAATGACGTTGATGATCAGTACCATAATGCCGGCGATGGCGTCGCCGCGCACGAACTTCGACGCACCGTCCATGGCTCCGTAGAAGTCGGCTTCTTTCGCCACTTCCTGACGGCGGGTACGCGCCTGCTGCTGGTTGATCAGCCCGGCGTTCAGGTCGGCGTCAATCGCCATCTGTTTACCCGGCAGTGCATCCAGCGTGAAGCGAGCCGACACTTCCGAGATACGTTCGGCACCTTTGGTCACCACCACGAAGTTGATGATCATCAGGATGATAAACACCACGAAACCCACAACGAAATCGCCGCCGATCACCACCTGGCCAAAGGCTTCGATAACCTTACCGGCCGCGCCTTCCCCCTGATGACCGTTCAACAGCACCACGCGCGTGGATGCCACGTTCAGCGTCAGACGCATCAGCGTGGTGATCAGCAGCAGCGTCGGGAAGATGGCAAAGTCCAGCGGACGCTGCATATTCACCGAAACCAGCAGCACGATGACCGCCAGTACAATGTTGAAGGTAAACAGGATATCCAGCATCAGCGGTGACAGCGGCAGGATCACCATCGCCAGCACGCAGAGAAGCAGGATAGGCACGGCAATCTGCGCCTTACGGAGCATGCCGAACATGTTGTGCATCTTACTGTTCGCCATTGGCTTTTAATACCTCTTGAGGAATGTCTATATGCCTGTTCAGGCTTGGTTTTTGCTCAGTGCGACCTTCGCGCCACGACTTCAGCTGCATGACGTAGGTCAGGACGTGAGCGATGGCGCGAAACAGCTGCGCCGGAATTTGTTGGTTGACGCGGGTGGTGTAGTACACCGCACGTGCCAGCGGCGGAAACTCCACCACTTCAACGTTGTGGCTGGCGCCCACTTCACGAATCCATAGCGCAACGTCATCAATGCCTTTGGCGACGATATACGGCGCTTCCGCTTTCTGCGGGTCATACTTCAGCGCCACCGCGTAATGGGTTGGGTTGGTGATGATCACATCGGCTTCGGGTACGGTGCGCGAGATTTGCCCCATCGCCATCTGGCGCTGGAGCTGGCGAATACGGCCCTTAATCTGCGGGTTACCGTCGTTATTTTTGTACTCTTCTTTGACTTCCTGCTTGGTCATGCGCATCTTCTTCGTGAACATGAACTTGCTCAACGGCACATCAAGCAGGGCAAAAATAACGATAACGGCGACAAAATAGCTGACAACGTGATGGAAAATACCGAATCCATGGCCGATGGCCTGATACAGATACAGCCGCTGGAGATGGAGGAGGCTGTCCATTTGATCGTGCACCATCGTGTAGATAACGGCGAGGATCGTCGCGCATTTCAGCATCATCTTCCCCACTTCCGTGTAATGGCTGGCGGAGAACATGCGCTTAAGGCCGCTGATGGGGCTGAGCTTCTTAAAGTCGGGTTTAAGTTTTGACGGCGTAAAAATCCAGCCTCCCGGCACCAGGCTGGCAATCATGCAGGCCATGGGAATGGGGATAAGCGTGGCAATAAAGCGCAGCAATACCCACAGGTTCAGCAGTAGAAACTGGTTCAAAACGTTTGGGTTATCGAGGTCTTGCGCCATCGTGCCGACGGCGGCAAACGACTCGCCAATCAGCTGCCGGTAATAGGGTAGAAAAGCGGTCAGGGTGAAGAATGACGCCACTAGCCCAATCGCCATGGTTAAATCTTTTGAACGGGGAATATCCCCTTTCTGCCGCGCCTTGCGCAGCTTCCCGGCGGTGGGTTTTTCGCTTTTATCGCCGCTGGAGGCCATTACTGCACCCTTATGGCGTCGAGTTTCGCCAGAATTTCGTTGGTCAGATTGAGATAGTGGTCAGGAATGTTGGTGACCAGCATCGAAATACACAGCAGGCCAAACAGCATGCTGATTGGGAAGCCGAGGGAAAACAGGTTGAGCGTCGGCGAGACGCGGTTCAGCAGGCCGAAACCGCCCTGTACAATCAGCATCACGAAGGTGGTGGGCAGCGCGATCAGCGTGGCGGAGGCCATGATCCAGCCGAGCCCCTGGCCTATCAGCATCAGCGTTGGCTGGTTAATGGCCTGGCCGATAGGCCAGTAGCTGAAGCCTTTAAACAGAATCGTTACCAGCAGCAGGTGCCCGTCCATGATAAAAAACAGCAGGGCGCAGAAGACGTAGATGATCTGCGAGATAACCGTCGTCGAGCTGCCGTTGACCGGGTCGTTCATCATCGCCATCCCGAGCCCCATGTTCATCGACAGAATATTCCCCGCCGTTTGCAGCGCCACAAATACCAGCTGGAGCGCCATGGCGAAGAAGAATCCCCACAGCAGCTGTTCGCCGATCAGCAGGATTGAGCGTACCGACAGCAGCTCATTGAGCACCACGTTATTGGGCAGCATCGGGGTAATGATGATCGCCAGGGCCATCGCGGTGCCAATTTTAATGCGGCGCGAAAAGACGCGGTTATCCAGCACCGGCACAAAATGCAGGAACGTGAGGATGCGGAAGAATGGCAGTACGAGCGCCATTATCGGCGTCCACAGCGTCTGAATATCGATTCCCATTGTGGCTTAACCGACCAGCGCCGCCGCCTGATGGAAAATCTGGACGGTAAAATCGACCAGCTGCGTCAACATCCATTTTCCGGCGAAAATCAGCACGCCGAGCGTGACCACCAGGCGCGGCAGGAAGCTCAGCGTCTGTTCGTTAATCTGGGTGGTGGCCTGGAAAATACTCACGCACAGACCCACCAACAGGCTCGGGATAATCGCCACGGCGGAGATCAGCAACACCAGGTGAATGCCGGAGGCCATGATGTCTCCCGCGGTGTCCATATTCATCATCGCTACAATCCTTGTACGCTGGAGGTCAGCGTGCCGACAATCAGCGTCCAGCCGTCGCACAGTACGAACAGCATCAGCTTAAACGGCAATGAGACAATCAGCGGTGACAGCATCATCATCCCCATCGCCATCAGAATACTGGCGACAATCAGGTCGATAACCAGGAACGGGATGTAAATCATAAAGCCAATCTGGAAGGCCGTTTTCAGCTCGCTCAGCAGGTAGGCCGGGGTGACGATGGTCAGATCCTGCTCGCGGGCATCGCCTTCAATGCCGGCAATGGTCATGATTTGCGCCATCGCCTTATTGTTGGTCTGCGCCAGCATGTAGCGTTTCAGCGGCGCTTCGGCGTTAACCAGCGCCTGCTTGAGGGTGATCTGGTCATTCTGGAATGGCTCGATGGCGTCGGCGTAAATGGTGGTCCATACCGGGCGCATCACCAGCAGCGTTAAGGCCAGCGCGATGCCGGTGAGGATCTTGTTCGGCGGACTCTGCTGTAATCCCAGCGCCTGGCGCAGAATCGCCAGCACGATGATAAATCGGGTGAAGCAGGTCATCATCAGCACCATGATCGGCAGCAGGCCGAGCAGGGTCATCAGGATCAGGATTTCAATTTTGACGTTGTAATCCTGCCCGGCGCCGTTTGCCGTGGTGCTAAAAAGCGTGATGTCGCCGTTCGCCGCCAGCACGGGCTGTGCGAACAGCAGGCCAATCAGCAGCAGCGGATAAAACGCGCGGTTCATCGGGTCAGCTCGCCCAGCTCTTTGGCGTTGAATTCGATAATACGCAGGCCGTATTTGTCATTCAGCACCACCACTTCCGCTTTACCGAACGCAATACCGTTGACCTTGATATCCAGCGGTTCGCCGGCCATTTTATCCAGCTCAATGACCGAGTCACTGTTCACCGCCATCAGCTCGGCCAGCGAGATATTGACGGAGGAGACCTCCAGCGTCAGCGTTACCGGGATACGGCTGAACAGCGCCATGCGACGCACGTCAGTCAGCGGCGTATTGCGTGTTTCCGGCTGCAAATCGTGGCGGATGTTGCCTTCAACCATCTCGTCCTGGGTCATATCGCTGAGGTTCAGGTCGTCCAGATCCAAGGATTGGCTCAGTTCTTGTTGTAAATCACTCATAGGGCTTCTCGATTGTCTTGTCATGGATATCGCATAAGAAAAGCTTGCTGCGATCTTCGGCAATAGTGGCTTCAAAAATCTGCTCTTTACCGATAAATACCGGTAAAGGGTCATTAATGGCGATCGGGATAATGTCGCCGGGCTTGATGTCGGCAACCTGGGCGACGGTCAGGTTGAGGCTGGCAAGGCGGCCGTCGAGCTTCAGCGGCAGGCTGTCGAACAGGCGTTCGATCTGCGCCGGGCTCAGGCTGACGCTTTTTTCTACGCCGCGCGCGCTGTTATCCGGCGCGCGCAGCGCCGCCAGCATCTGGTCAATATGCGGGCTGTCGAGCAGGACGCTAAAGCTGCCGTGGCTGTAGCCTTCCAGAGTGAAGGTAATGCACCAGGCCCACTGATTAATCACCGTGGAATAATCAACTTTAATGTCCAGGTCTTCACCAAATGTCTCTTTGCAAATAATCAGCGAGGTCAGCTCCTGGCCCAGCTTGCTTTTCAGGCGTTCTTCCGTTTTGGTGATCGGTAACGATTCATCCGGCTCAATATGGCTGCTGTCTTTACTCAGACCATAATAATCATGGAGGATGTTCAGTAATAATATTCTGTCGATTACAAAGGCAATATTCCCATAAGGCGTAGAGAATATCTGTGCATTTTTATAATGCTGATCGATAGCAAAGGTCATGGATTCTAACGCGGCATTAACACGTAGCTTCTTCAGAAAATAAATACTCAGGCGCGCGTCCAGAATGTCAAAGCTGTCGTTCATTAATTTCGGCAGCTTATGCCATGGGCGACCAAGTTTGCTGACATCAAGTTTTACCAGGTCAGGGAGACTATCCTGCTGATGAATTCTGATTCGATGTGAAGCTGAGTACATATTTATTCCGGTTTGATAACGTTACCTGATGTGAAAAGAGTGCACCGCGATATTTATTGATCACGGTCACGAATTTTTTTCCTGGAAGCATTTGAGTTTTGAGAAAGTTGTGACGCTTTACATCAACATCGAAGCTTCATCGCGAGGCGAGAACCCGAATGCCTTTTATTCAGGGTGTGAATTAGACCTTTCCTTGACTATTATTGCAAGTATCCATCAGTTATTAATCCATTATTTTTCCGCCTTTGCGTTGATTAATAAATTCTGTAAGTCTATGAAATTAAAAGATTAATGTTTTAATATTCATTAAAAATGAGACAATTCTTAGTCGATGGGTATACTAGGCAACATATTTTCACGGAAGGAATCTTTCCTCGTGATAATACCGCAGTCTTTAATCTTTATTAGCATTATAAAACGCTTTTAATCTTCTATGTAGCAAGGTGATTGCAGCGCACGTTTAATAAAGATTTAGCGCGTTATCTTTTTTGTCATTTTTTACTGGTACTCCAAAATGAGCATTATTATTGAACGTGAAGATCGTCATGGGGAAGGCTTTGTCGCCGCATCTCCTGCCAGCGTGGGCGTAATCTCATTAGCTCGACGCGTTGCTAAATATAATGTGTCTGTGCTGGTGACCGGTGAAACAGGAACCGGAAAAGAGTGTGTCGCTAAATATATCCATGAGCATGCCTGCGGCAGTGAAGCCCCGTACGTCGGGGTTAACTGTGCCGCTATTCCAGAGAGTATGCTGGAAGCTGTTTTATTTGGTTATGAAAAGGGTGCGTTTACCGGTGCGGTCGCCAGCGTGGCCGGAAAATTCGAACAGGCGAACGGTGGTACGCTGCTGCTGGACGAAATCGGCGATATGCCGCTGCCGTTACAGGCAAAACTCCTGCGCGTATTACAGGAACAGGAAGTTGAACGTCTGGGAAGCCATAAACGTATTCCGCTGGATATTCGCCTGATTGCTTCTACGAATAAAGACTTACAGCAGGAAATTGCCGAAGGACGATTCCGTCAGGATCTGTTCTACCGTATTTCCGTCGTGCCTATCCATATTACGCCGCTGCGCGAACGTAAGCAGGACATCCTGCCTCTGGTGCAGCGTTTTATCGCCAAATACCGTGCCTTCCACAAAGGAGAGGTTCGCCTGAGCGACGATGCGCGCAATGCGCTGTTGGGCTACGACTGGCCGGGCAATGTGCGCGAGCTGGAGAACGTTATCCAGCGCGGCATGATTCTCGGCAACGGCGATGAAATTAAAGCCGCCGACTTTGGGCTGGTAGCGCGCGTGCCGCTACCGGAAACGCCGGCCGTGGGCGTGATGCCCGCTTACCGCGAGCAGGACAGCGGCAGTTCCGCCATCCGTGATGTGAAGCTGCACGGCCGCCTGGCGGAGTACCAGTACATTATCGATCTGCTTAAGCGCCATAAGGGCAATAAATCCAAAACCGCGGAGTTTTTAGGTATTACGCCGCGCGCTCTGCGCTACCGCCTTGCGTCAATGCGTGATGAAGGCATTGATATCGAATGTTATTCCTGAGGCCAGAAAGGAACAAATAATGGATAAGATTGCCGCCGCAGGTATTAACACCGCGCAACAGGCGCTGCTGGAGCGTATGCAGCAGACGGCGATGCTGGCGTCTGCCGGCTCGGCCAGCGCCGCCCAGACGATTGCGCCCGCAAACGGCGCGTTCGCCAGCGCTAACCCGGTCTCTTTCTCCCGCGTGTTAAACAACGCCATCGACAACGTTGACGCCCTGCAGCACAGCGCGGGCGCCAAACAGACCGCCATTGATATGGGTCAGAGCGACGATTTAGCCGGCGCGATGATCGAAAGCCAGAAAGCCAGCGTGGCCTTCTCGGCGATGATGCAGGTGCGCAATAAGCTCAACAGCGCGCTCGACGAAGTGATGAATATTTCGCTGTAAGGTCTGTACCGTGTTAAACAAAATCAAAGCTCGCCTCCCTGCCATCTCTCTGCCCACTGGCGTAAACAATCCTAAGCTGCTGGCGATTGCCGGCGGCGTGGTGCTGGCTATCGCCATCATTGCGTCGCTGTGGAACCGCAATCAGGGCTATGTCGCGCTGTACGGCGCGCAGGAACAGGTGCCCGTTTCCCAGGTTGTGGACGTGCTGGGGGCAGAAAATATTGCCTACCGCATTAACCCTGACAACGGCCAGGTGCTGGTGACCGAAAATAAACTGTCGCAGGCGCGTATGGCGCTGGCGGCAAAGGGCATCAGCGCGGCGACGCCGGACGGCTACGAGCTGATGGATAAAGAAGAAATGCTCGGCAGCAGTCAGTTCATCCAGAACGTGCGCTACAAGCGCAGCCTGGAAGGTGAGCTGGCGAAAAGCATTATGGCGCTGGAGCCGGTAGAGCACGCGCGCGTGCACCTTGGGTTGAGCGAGTCCAGCTCGTTCGTCCTGACGAATAAACCGAATAGCAGCGCCTCGGTCGTGGTGCAGCTGCGCTATGGGCGACAGTTAGATGAACAACAGGTCGCCTCTATTGTACAGCTGGTTTCCGGTTCGGTGCCGGGCATGGCGGCGGGTAGCGTGCGGGTGGTCGATCAGGCGGGTAACCTGCTGTCGGACGGCGTCACCGGCCCGGATGGCAGTATTGCCGGCAAGCGTCTGGGTGACGACGTTACGCAGCGCATTCGCGAAGATACCAGTAAAAATATCGCCAGCCTGCTGACTTCATTGGTGGGCGCAGGCAACTACCGTATCAGCGTGGCGCCGACCGTAGACCTAAGCCGCGTGGAAGAAACTCAGGAGCGCTTGGGTAAAGATCCGCGCGTCAGCGATGAGCAGCTGAGTCAGGAAAACACCACCAATGAGATGGCGTTTGGCATTCCCGGCTCGCTGAGCAACCGTCCCGTCAACCAGAACCCGCAGGCCGCGGCGGCACAGGCTGCCGGTGCAGCGGCTCCGGCTGCGGCAACGACGGCCGCAAACAACACCAGCGATCCGCGTTCCCTTACCAGCCGTAGCCAGGAGCAGCGCAAGTACGCCTTCGACCGCGATATTCGCCATATCCGTCACCCCGGCTACAAGCTGGAGAAACTGAGCGTGGCCGTGGCGCTGAACCAAACGGCGCCCGCGCTGGCGAATATCGCCCCTGAGCAGTTGACCGCGATTACCCGTCTGGTGGAGAGCGCCGCCGGGATTGATAAACAGCGCGGCGATGCGCTGACGCTGGACGTACTGGCCTTTACCGCCCCGGTGAACGACGGCGCGCTGAGTCAGAAATGGTGGAAAGACCCGGATATGCAGTACTGGGGGCAGAACGGCGGCATTGGCCTGCTGGCGCTGCTGACGCTGCTGTTTGGCGTGCGCCCGCTGGCCCAACGTCTGGGCCGTCGTGAGCGTCTGGTCAATGAGGTTGAGCAGAATGACAAAGACCTGCTGACCGATGAATCTGACGTGGTGCAGGACAGCCTGACCGGGTTGCCGAGCACGGCCTTCAATAACAATGATGATCTGCTGCCGCCGCAAAGTTCCGGCCTGGAAACCAAAGTGGAGTACCTCCAGGTCCTGGCCCAGAGTGAGACTGAGCGCGTAGCGGAAGTTCTGAAACAATGGATTAACAGCAATGACCGAAGCAACAGTAAGTCGGAGTAGCAGTTCGGGTAGCCGTAGCCGCCTGGAGCAGGCGGCCATCCTGCTGATGAGCGTGGGTGAAGAAGCGGCGGCGCAGGTGATGCAGAAGCTGAACCGCGAAGAGGTGGTGCTGCTAAGCGAAACCATGGCGCGTTTGCACGACGTAAAGGTCAACCACGCGCGTCAGGCGATGAACAACTTCTTCTCTGACTATCGCGAGCAGAGCGGCATCAACGGTGCCTCGCGCTACTACCTGCGCAGCATTCTGGAAAAAGCGCTGGGCGGCGAAATCGCCCGCAGCGTGATTAACGGCATTTACGGCGATGAGATCCGCTATCGCATGGCGCGCTTGCAGTGGGTCGATACCCCACAGCTGGCGGCGCTGATTGAGCAGGAGCACCTGCAGCTGCAGGCGGTGTTCCTTGCCTTCCTGCCGCCGGATATTGCCGCCAGCGTGCTGAGCGTGCTGCCGAAAGAGCGTCAGGACGAAATCATCTACCGCATCGCGCGGCTTGATGATGTTAACCGTGACGTCATTGATGAACTGGACCGCCTGATAGACCGCGGCATTGCGGTGCTGTCCGAGCACGGTTCGAAGGTGGCAGGCATTAAGCACGCCGCCAACATCGTCAACCGTATTCCGAGCAATCAGCAGGAGCTACTGGAGCAGCTGCGCGAGCGTGACGAAAGCGTGGTGGACGATTTGCAGGACGAAATGTACGAATTCTACATCCTCAGCCGCCAGACGCCGATGACGCTGCAGCGCCTGATGGATGAGGTGCCTATCGACGAATGGGCCGTTGCGCTGAAGGGCACCGAGCCGGTGCTGCGTCAGGCCATTTTCAACGTTATGCCAAAACGTCAGGTGACGCTGCTGCAAAGCACCACCACCCGTCTGGGGCCGGTGCCGGTCAGCCGTATCGAACAGGTGCGTAAAGAGATCATGCAGACCCTGCGTCAGCTGGTGGAAGAAGGCGAGATTCAGGTTCAGCTGTTCGCCGAGCAGACGGTGGAATAAGCCATGTTCAAAAAACGGAGCTTCCCGCTGTCCGCCGCTCGATCGACCGCCGTCAAGCCGCAGCTGCATCGATTTCCGCCGCTGCGTAAACGCTGGGCGACCCCCGATGCGCCGCTAGAAGACAACGCGGTGGCGGCGCCGGACCCGGCCGAATATCAGCAGCAGCTTGAGGAAGGCTTCCGTGAAGGCGTGAGCCAGGGCTTTGCGCAGGGACGGGAAGAGGGCAAAGAAGACGGTTATCAGGAAGGCGTACGTCTGGGCTTTGAAGACGGGATGCGTAAGGGCCTGGCCGACGGTAAACAGCAGGCTCGTCAGCAGTTCCTGGACGCCGCGGCGCCGTTTGAGCAGATGACCGCCAACGTGCAGCAGTTTCTTGACCGCTACGAACAGCGTCGTCGCGAAGAGCTGATGCAGCTGGTGGAAAAAGTGACGCGGCAGGTGATTCGCTGCGAACTGGCGCTGCATCCGACCCAGCTACTGGCGCTGGTGGAAGAGGCGGTGACCAGCCTGCCGCAGCCGCCTGAGCAGGTTCGCGTCCTGCTGAACGCCGAAGAATTCCGCCGCATCAGTGAAGCGGAGCCGGAAAAGGCCCGCGAATGGGGGCTGACCGCCGATTCGGCGCTGGAACCTGGCGAGTGCCGCGTGGTGACCGATACGACCGAGATGGACGTTGGCTGCCAGCATCGCCTCGATCAGTGCATGTCAGTGCTAAAAGACAACCTGCTGCCGGAAACCGCGCATGAGCAGCCTTGATTTCGAGCAGGCGCTGCGATCGATTGAGCAGATCGATCTGGCGCGCGTTGCCGGGCGTCTGGTGCGGGTAAACGGCATTCTGCTGGAGTGCGTGGGCTGCCGTCTGGCGATTGGCCAGCTGTGCCATGTTGAAAGCATCGAGCAAGAAATGATGGACGCTCAGGTCGTCGGCTTCGACCGTGACGTCACCTACCTGATGCCGTTTAAGCAGCCTTCCGGTCTGATCGCCGGTGCGCGCGTGTTCCCTGCCGGGAAAAGCGAAGGCGTGATGATTGGCGACCAGTGGCTGGGGCGCGTGGTGAACGGTCTGGGCGAACCGCTGGACGACAAAGGCAAGCTGGGCGGCGACACCCTGTTGCCACAGCAGCTACCGCAGGTGCATCCATTAAAACGCCAGCCGGTGGAAGCACCGCTGGACGTTGGCGTACGTGCGATAAACGGCCTGCTGACCATCGGCAAAGGCCAGCGCGTGGGGCTGATGGCGGGCAGCGGCGTAGGGAAAAGCGTACTGCTGGGGATGATTACCCGCTACACCCAGGCTGAAGTGGTCGTGGTCGGGCTGATCGGCGAACGTGGTCGTGAGGTCAAAGAGTTTATTGAGAACGCCCTGCAGGCCGAAGGGCTGGCGAAGTCGGTGATTGTTGCCGCGCCTGCGGACGAATCGCCGCTGATGCGTATTAAGGCCACCGAGCTGTGCCACACCATCGCCAGCTACTACCGCGATAAAGGCAAAGACGTGCTGCTGCTGGTGGATTCATTGACCCGCTACGCCATGGCACAGCGTGAAATTGCGCTGTCGCTCGGCGAGCCGCCGGCCACCAAAGGCTACCCGCCGTCGGCGTTCAGCATGATCCCCCGGCTGGTGGAGAGCGCGGGTAATAGTGAAAGCCGCGGATCGATGACGGCGCTCTATACCGTGCTGGCGGAAGGGGACGATCAGCAGGATCCGATCGTTGACTGCGCGCGCGCGGTACTCGACGGTCATATCGTTCTCTCGCGCCATCTGGCGGAGGCGGGACACTACCCGGCTATCGATATTGGCCAGTCTATCAGCCGCTGTATGAGCCAGGTCACGAGCCGCGATCATCAGCTGGCCGCACGTACGCTCAAGCAGCTGTATGCCGAATACCAGAGTATTAAGCCGTTGATTCCACTCGGCGGTTACGTGGCCGGGGCCGACCCGCTGGCCGACAGGGCCGTGCGGCTCTCGCCGGCGATAACGCAATTCTTACAACAGGAAGTTCAGGACGCAGCGTTAATGGATGCCACCATTAATGACCTGCGCACGCTGGCGCAAGCAGGGTAATGCACGATGAGCAAACTGATTTCTACGCTGGAACAGCTTCACCTGATGCGCACCCGCGCGGTGGACGATCTTAGCGCGAAGCTGGCGTCGCAAAAGCAGGTCTGCCAACGCTTTGAGAAGAATATAGATGCGCTGACCTCGCTGGCCTCCGGGCTGGCGTCGCAGAGCGTGAACAGCGCCGTCATGATGATCAATCAGTCGAAATATAAACATAATATTCAGCGTGTTATCGACTGGCAGAAACAAGAGCAGGCGCTGGCAACGCTTGAAGCCAATAAAATTCAGGGCAACCTGCTGGCTGAGGCAAAGCGCGAGAAAAGCCTTGAGCTGGTGCTGGATGCTAAACGCAGCGACCGCCGGATGGAGCTCAACCGTCGGGAGCAAAAAATGACGGATGCGGTTTCTGCCCAGTGCTGGCTACGCCAGCAGCAGGCCGCGGCACGGCAGCGATAATTGTGATGAAAACCGCGAATAAAACGAACCTGATGTCCGCGCTGATTGCTCGCCAGCAGCGTCCGCGGCCGCAGACAACGCCGTTTGTCAGCGTCGTCTGCCCGACCTACAACCGCCGCGAGTTTCTGCCCTATCTGCTCTATATCTGGCAATACCAGGACTATCCGGCGGACCGGCGCGAGCTGATTATTCTCGATGACTCCGCAAGCAGTAATGCCGATCTTGTTGAGATGATGAGCGATCCGGCGACGCCGAACGTGCGCTATATCCACAGCCCGGCGCGCCTGACGCTGGGCAATAAGCGCAATCGGCTCAATGCGCTGGCGAAAGGCGAATACATCATCTGCTTTGATGACGATGACTACTATGCGCCGGATAAAATTTCTTATCAGGTGGCGCAGATGCAGGCCAACCGCGCGCCCTTCTCCGGCAGTGACCAGATCTATATCTGGTATAGCCATCTGGACAAAATTTACCTGACGCACCCGTTCGGCCAATGTCACGCGCTGAACGGCACGTTTGGTTATCACCGTAGTCTGCTGAAAACACACCGCTATGACGATGATGCCAGCCGAGCGGAAGAGGACGGTTTTCTCAAAGGGTTTACGACGCCGGTTCAGCAGCTTGATCCGCAGCGGGCCATCCTGTGCATTTCGCACAGCAGCAATACCTACGACAAAGACTACATCCTGGACACCTCTACGGCCGTGGACCTGACGCTCGATGATTTTGTCAGCGATGCCAATCTGCTGGCGCACTATCGCCGTCTGAGTACCGCGCCGCTTAATGCGCAGGTGAACTGGTCGGTGTTTGAGAAGGTGGCCGTTCTTTACGATCCACTGCAGGCATCAGCGCTGTCCTCACGCTGTGAGGCGCTGCTGGCGCTAGGCGTGCAGGCCGGCCAAATCTGGCCGGTGGCGAAAGTGGCTGATGAACGCCAGACCCACGTTCAGGTCATCGCGCAGGCGAAACGGCAGGGCTGGCGGAACGTGGCGCTACTGGATGCCGAACTGCAGTTCGTCAGGAAGGAAAATGCGGTCAACAACATCAACAAGCTGCTTAATGGCCTGGATCAGCTGGACTGGCAGGTGCTGCTGCTCGGCGGCCGCTATGACAGCTTCCGGCCAACCCAGTCTTTACAAGGGGTGGCGCGAATCTATAACGCAGGCTGCGCGTGCGCCTACGCGGTGAATGCGAATTACTACGACACGCTGCTGGACGCCTATCAGGATAAGACGACACACCCTGCCAGCCTTGATAGCTGCTGGACCACCCTGATGAGCCAGCCATCGCTATGGCTGGGCTTTAGCCCAAGTTTCGCCTTCTTACAGCGTCATTCGGATCCTGCCACCGGCGAACCGATTGACTGCACCCACTGGTTTTTCCGTAAGCATCGGGAAACTGTGCCCGTGAAAGAGAATGAACATGGAACTGATTGAACATTATCACCCTGAATTTGTTTCGCGTTTTGATGCGCGAGAAACGCCCTGCGACTGTCCTGCCTGTCAGCAGGCTGAGGAAGCGTGGCCGCACATTAGCGTGAAGCTGAAAAATCAGCAGCGCGAGACGCTGGATATCGGCTGTGAAACGGCGGCCAAAGAGATGTTGTTCAACCCGGAAGCCTTCATTCTGCACACTGCGCAGGCTGCGCCGCAGAGTGATGATCTGCTGAGCGCGTGGAGCGAGGTGCTTAACCAACAGTGCATCAACCTGGCGGTGCATCCGGCGTTGACGCTGGACGTCAGCCTGTACGCCATTGGCGTGCTGCTGAGCAAAGCGCAGCAGCATCATGACTGCGGGGAAAGCGACCCGGCGCTGCTGGTGAGCCTGGGCGAGCAGCTGGCTACGCTGGCGGAACAAGGCGTACTGGCGCAGCAGTTCGCGATGCTGCCGCCGATCGCGGAAAATCGTATTGCGGCGTTAAAAGCGATGGGCACGATGCGCCTGAATCTGAACCTGCCGATGGTTGAGAAAATGGGGATGACGTTGAAGCTGAGCGAGCTGTCGATCATGCAGCCTGCCCGACTGGCAGAGCGTCAGCAGATGCTGGATGCGGCCTGGTCCACGCTTACGCTGTTTAATCATCAGCCGCATACTCTGCGCAATATTCTTATTTATCAGCTGTATAGCGATATTTTCCCCGGCGTAGGCTGCACCAATTACGGCGAAGCGCTGCTGGGTCTGGCGCGCCAGTTCTTCCACATCAAAATGCTGTGCGCTATTCGCGCCGAGCAGGGTGAGCTGACCCAGGACGACGTGGCGCTGCTGGTTAGCGCGCTGCGCGGCTGGCAACAGCAGAACCCGCTGACGGCGGAAGAGGGAACCTCTTCCGACTATAGCCTGCTCTGTGGTTTAGCATTGTTGTAATGCCATGCGTCACGATGCCGGGGCATTCCGGCATCTATCGTCCTCGCCTTTGAACGTAACAACCTGATAGGTTCGCCATGGTCATGTTTTTGATTGAGGGGATCAACTACGCTCAGTTCTTCTCTCGTATTGTTAACGCCCTGCCGGAACAGAAGCAAAAAGACGCGATCTTTGTTTCCCGGGATCGGCCGATCTGCGAATTCGTGAAGCATCAGCTTCCTCAGTGTCAGGTTATTCAGATTCCGATTTTCACTTCAGCGCCCGTCGAGGCGGCGTTTCGACAATCCAGTCCTCGGCTGGCCAAACGGCTTGGAAAATCGCTCGAGGAGTGCTTTGAGTATGTTGTGGGTGGCGGTGAACGAGAGGTGTGCTGGCAAGTACTGATGTCATGCTTCGTGTTCATTAGTCAGTTTGACCCCGCAACGATTTCGCGTGTTGTGATGTGCAGTGGCTGCGGAATTGGCGCAAAAGCGGCGAAAGCATTCTGTGAGATGACGTCGATCCCCACGCAGTTTGTAGAGCTGGCGAATCTACCGGACAAGATTTTTGTCGACCCTGAAGGTACCAACGCGCATTCCCGGCTGGCAATGACGCCGGAGATTCTCGATCGTTACCCGGCGGTGGATGAGGGTATGCATCAATCCTGGATGGCGCATTACCATACCTTTAAGTCGCGACCGCCACGCCAGGCTCTGGGAAACGCGCTGGCAGACGTTATTGAGGCAAGTTCTCAGCATAAGGTTCTCAATACCGGGATACCGTATCTTTTTGTTCCGCTCCAGGTTTCAACTGATGCGCAGCTGTGGCTGTATTCCGACTTTAAAAATGAAGATGTGATTCGATATGCGTTACATCTTGCAGAACAAAGGGGCTACCACGTGGTGGTCAAGATTCACCCGGCTGAGCCAAAGCGCGAGGAGGTGCAACATATCGTGCGGCTCCAACAAACGCTGGGCTTTATGTTATCAAATGAACTGACGACTGAACTTATCAAGCAATCTGAAGAGGTTGTGACGATTAACTCGACGGTAGGCCTTGAAGGGTTATTACTGCATAAACCGGTCACGGCGATCGGCCATTGTTTCTATAAAACATTCGATTATGAAAGGTTGAAAAAGTATATCCATCACTACCTTTTTGATGGCGTTGATTTTTTTAGTAATGAACCTATTGCGCGTAATACGGCCATCGCGTTTCTGAACCGTTAATGCCTGGAGTGAATAATACGATGGGGCAAAACCCGGCGATTGCTGATGAACTGGCTTTCCTGATCGAAATTAAAAATCTGGCGTTAACGCTATCCAGAAAAAAGGATGATGCGGTTATTGATGCCATTAAACAATGCGTTCTGCTGTACCAGCACTTTATTCCTGAGGGAAAACCTGCGATTGATTTTATCGAGCAGTTAATTATCACCGCTGAAAAAGAGGCGACTGATAGTGAGATAATCTCTTTTTCAGAATATTTGTCGACCTTCTGGCAATGGATGGTACAACGTCGACCATGGGATTTTGTTTATGTTGGTACTCGGCAAAATGTGGCGCTGATAGAGGGTATTCTGGATAAGGAATCCCTGCGCTGTGCGCGGGTTATCTACACCGATGAGGGCGCGGCGGAAGACTTATTGGCTGTGTCGCCGTTATCTCGTCCAGTACTGCTGGTGGACAATCAGGGTGAGCGCCACGTGGGCAGCGAAAATGGACTTGGGCTTATCAACATTGAAGCGGCGGCTGCATGCGCTGGTCATCTTGACGGTTTTCTCGGCGTTATCCGTCAGCATATTGATATGGTCGGGATCCTCAATAACAATCTGCAAAAGCTGAACAGCCATCCTCAATTTAATAAGGCGATCCTCGGTTCGTCTTTTGCATATTACGGCATGCACGATGCGCTATTGAATAACTCGGTGAATCTATCGATTGCGAGCGGTGATGCAACGTACAATAAAACGTTGGTCGAGCACTGCATTACTGCGTGCAATGTGCGAGATTTCGTCATCGTGACAGGCTTTTTCGAACTCTTTCATGAGCTCTCAAAAGGGGCCAATAGCTATTTTCATTTGGCTTCCTGTTTTTTTAATGAAAATAGTATTCCGTATGATTACCGTCGACAATCAGCGTATAAACGGTTCGCCTTTCATTACGCGCGTGAACCGATCGTTGATTTGCTCAATATTGATATTGTTGCATGGGCAGCAAAGCGTGAAATTGCGGGGTTACGCCCGCACGTCTCATTAAAACCAGAAAAAAAAATCACTACCACTTCCCATTATAGTCAGGCTCTGGCGCGTCGTGAGGCTGACTATTTTGCCCAGTTTTATGATCGTGAAGGGGTCGCCGAATACAATAAGCTCATCATCCAGCAGATGGTTGAGCAGGTGAGCGTCGCTCAAGGGCATATTTATTTCGTTATTCAGCCCTTTACTCCGCAGTACAACGCATTGTTCCATAAGGAGATGCGGCAGCAGACGAAAGCGTTCCTGAGCGCTATTGCCGATAATGAATCCGTGTTTTTTATCGACATGTCCGAAGATCGGGATTTTGAGCCAGAGGATTATTCCGATGCGCATCACTTGAACTTTCGCGGTGCCAGGAAACTGCTGCGTAAGCTGGAATGGCTTCAGCTTTAGATCTGCATTCGTTGTCTGGCAAGGCGAATTTGCCAGACAACGATCCTACCCCTGCTGGTACAGCCAATTCTCCGGCGCGCTGGCATTCAGCACATTCCCCAGAATCTCCTGCTGCATATTCATCAACGCGCCGTTGTAGTCGTTGGCAATCTGGCAGTCGGCGGCCTGCTGCTGCAGCCCTTGCCAGAGGGCAGAAACGGAAGGCTGATGGGTGACGGGGAGGCGGGCGATCAGCGTTTTCATGCCTTCGGTGTTGGGATCGATGCCCAGACCGTTCAGATGCTGGTAGCGCTGCTGGCTGCTTTTCGACAGCTGCTGGTACAGCGCCATAATCTGCTCGTTAACCGCGTCCAACGACGCGGCGTCGCGTGCCACAATATGGTGGCGCTGCTTCTCAAGAAGGGCGGCCAGGGCGGGGTAGCGCTTGCGGTCCTCGGTCATGTCCTGAATCAGTGCTTTAACGCGCTGGGCTGCGTGAGTCATAAATTACCTCTGAAAATACTTCTGCATTGCGTCAGTCAGCGCATCAACGTTAACGCTGATTTTGCCGCTGCTGATGGCCTCTTTCATTTCGGCCACGCGCGCCATGTCCACTTCCGGCAGCGTGCTCAGCTGGGTTTGTGCATCGCCCAGTACGGGATCGATGGCGGCGCTGCGCGTCACGCTGGAGCCTTCCTGCGCCACGGTGCGGGTTTGTTCCGCGCTGCTTGCTTTATTGATTGCGGTGGTCAGGTTGTACTGTGTCGCGCTAACTTTCATCGCTTCGCCCTCGTTTTGATTGTTTATTGTGGTTGCGTATGAGCCTTGCCCTGCGGAAGCAGGACTTCCTGCGCCGTTGTCAGTAAAGAGCGGCCTGCGGGGCCGGTAACTTAAACGGAAGAGGAAGTTTTTTACTGCCCGCTGGCGTACACCATGTTCACCACGCCGATATCGGCGACGATGGCGCTGACCACGCGCCCGCTGCTCTCATTTTTCACCTTAATCATCTCGCCTTTGCGACCCTTCTTCATGGCTTCACCCATGGTACGGGCCTCCACGCCGTTTTGTGACGCCACCATCATGACCCGCTGGCCGCGGTCAACCAGCGTCGGCGAATCCAACTGGCTGAGCATAATCGGCTGGCGATCGCGCACGCGGCGTTTGACGGTCATCCCGATAACGTCTTCTGGTTTGGTCAGGTAGTCGCCGCGGGTGCTGCTGATGTTGAATTTGCGGATGGCGATACGGTCGGCGGTGATCACCTGGCCGCGATCGAGGGCGCTGTCGGCGACGATGACCGGCAGATAGATATCCGGTTTGACGGTGACGGCAATATCCCAGCCGCTGGCATCGGCGCAGCGGACGTCAAAACGCAGGCGGTTGAGGTCGAGACGGTCGCCGCCGGGCAGAGAAACCGCCGGTTCCTGGCGACAGGTTGCGTACTGCGAGGCTTCCGCAGGAATAAACAGGTTCATCTTCGCCTGATATTCAGGCCACTGACGGCGTTTGGCTTCCTGGCGAACGATGTCGGCCGCGTGGAGCTGGACGGCGACGTAAATTTGCTTGCGGGCGCTGGTGGGACGTTCGGCGGCGGAGGCGGGCGCACTGCTCGCCAGCGCCAGCAGGAAAAAGCCCGCGAGGAAGCGGAAATCCCGTTTCACACCTGCGCGAAATAAATGAATAAAAATATTATAAATCATGTAGTTAAAACCTTGGCATGAAAATTGCTATACGAAAGCGCAGATCGAGCAGGTTTTAGTTTCACGAGGGTGTGAATTGTGAGTATTACTTTTGACAAAGCATTGGGCGTTCATCCACAGGCTGTAGCACTTCGACTTTCCCGAGCAGAGTTGCTGTCAGCCAATCTGGCAAACGTCGATACCCCCAACTTCCAGGCTAAAGATATTGATTTTGCCTCTGAGATGCAACGCTCGCGGTCGAGTTTTTCTCAGCAGACGACAGCGCAGGAGATGTATCGCGTGCCCTATCAACCCGCTTCGGACGGGAACACCGTGTCGCTGAACGTTGAGCAGGCAGAGTTTGCGAAGAACACCCAGGACTATCAGATGAGCCTGGCTTTTTTAAACATGAAGTTCACTGGCCTCAAGCAGGCCATTGAAGGTAAGTAAACCAACGCAGGTAACCACGGATTATGGCTTTTTCGGATATCTATCGCGTGTCGGGATCGGCGATGACGGCGCAAACCGTTCGTCTTAACACCATCGCCAGTAACCTCGCTAACGCGGAAACCGCCTCTGCGACCGAAGACGGCACCTATAAAGCGCGCCGCCCGGTTTTTGCAGCGGTTTATAAAAATGATGAGTTGATGCAAAGCCGCGCGCTGACCGGCGCGCGCGTGCAGGTGATGGACGTTATCGAAACCGGCAGTGCGGTACAGCGTTACGAGCCACATAACCCGATGGCCAGCACCGACGGTTACGTCTACTACCCGGACGTCAACGTGGTGGAAGAGATGGCCGACATGATGTCCGCGTCGCGTGGTTTTGAAACCAACGTCGACGTGCTGAACAGCGTTAAAAGCATGCAGCAAAGCCTGCTGCGACTGGGAGAAGCATAACGATGAACGTAGATAGCGCCTACACCGACAGCCGCGCGTCCAGCAGTACGGACGGCGTCGTCAGCAGCAATACCGCTTCCGGCATGAATACCATGTTTATGCAGCTGCTGGTGGCGCAGATCCAGAATCAGGATCCGCTGAACCCCACTGACGGCACCGAGTACGTCAGCCAGCTGGCGCAGCTCACCCAGGTGCAGTCGATGGAAACCATGTCGCAGCTGATGGCCAACAGCTCCGTGCTGATGGACAACCTGCAGACGCTCACCACCGGCAATCTGGTCGGGCAGCACGTGATGGTGCAGACCGGCTCGATTGAAAGCGACGGCGAAACGGTCCTCGACGGCCGTCTGACCCTGGAGCACGCCGCCAACGTGGTGACGGTGATCGTGAAAGACTCTGCCGGCGTGGAGCACAAGATTGAGCTGGGCAAACAGGAAGCGGGCCAGGTGGACTTTACCATCGACCCGGAAGAACTGGGCCTGAGCGAGGGGAAATACACCCTGAGCGTGGTGACCGATACCGGCGAAGAGAACGTGCCGATTGAAGTCGGCGGCGTGGTCAGCAACGTGCGCATTCCGCTCGACGGCAGCTCGACCGTACTGAACATCAACGGTCTGGGCGAGATTGCCTACAACAACATTACCCAGTTTGGCACCACCGCAAAAAATACAGCCTGAAGTGAATCAGGCAGCGAATTAAACAGGAACGATTATGAGCTTTAGTATTGCAACTTCCGGTCTGAATGCCGTTACCGAACAGCTGAACGCTATCTCGAACAACATTGCCAACTCCGGCACCGTGGGCTTTAAGTCCGGCCGCGCTGAGTTTTCCGCGCTGTACGCCGAAAGCCAGCCGCTGGGCGTGGGCGTCTCTGCCGTGACCCAGAGCATCACCAAAGGGGGCAGCATCACCTCTACCGGCACCGCGCTGGATCTGGCGATTAACGGCAACGGTTTCTTTATGGTTCGCGATAGCGCGGGGACGACCGCCTATACCCGTGCGGGCTACTTCGGTACCGATAGCAACGGCAACCTGGTGAATAACCTGGGCATGTACCTTCAGGGCTATCCGGTCGACGCCAGCGGCACGCTGCAGGTGGGTTCCATCAGCAACCTGACCATCAGCAGCGGTTCCATTCCGGCAAAAGCCACCGAGAGCATCGACTTTACCGCCAATATTGATGCGCGAGCGGAAGTCCCGGCCACCTCGCCGTTCGACTATAAAGACAATACCTCCTACAACAACTCCTACACCACGCAGGTTTATGATTCGCTGGGCCGTGAACACACGCTGAACCAGTACTTCGTCAAAACCGGCGAGAACGAATGGCAAGTGCACTACTACATGGACGATCAGCCGGTGACCAGCGGTGGTGTGAATCAGGTGCAAAACCTGACGTTCAACAGCCAGGGTATTCTGACGGACCCGAGCGGCTCGGTTGCCCTGACCGCCGATATTGCGGGCGCTGACGCGATTACTCTGGACATGAGCTACAGCGGCACCACGCAGTACGGCTCCGACTTCTCGGTCAGTAAAAATAAAGGCGACGGCTATGCTTCCGGCGAGCGTACCGGCCAGGCGATTGACGAAGACGGCAGCGTTTACGCCACCTTCTCCAACGGTGAGCGCCTGCTGCAAGGTCAGCTGGTGCTGGCGAACTTTACCAACCCGAACGGTCTGCAATCGCAGGACGGCACCACCTGGGCGCAAACCGCCAGTTCCGGCACACCGCTGACCGGCACGCCGGGTTCCGGTCTGCTGGGCTCCATCGTGTCCGGCGCGCTGGAATCTTCCAACGTCGACCTGACCTCTGAGCTGGTGGGGCTGATGACCGCCCAGCGCAACTACCAGGCGAACACCAAAGTTATCAGCACCAACGACAGCATGATGAGCGCGCTGTTCCAGGCGGTGTAATCGATGGATCGCCTACTTTTCACTGCGGTCAGCGGCGCCTCGCGCAGCCTGTCGCAGCAGGAGATTCACGCTAACAACCTGGCAAACGTCAATACCCAGGGCTTTCGCAGCGATCTCGATAAGGCGCTGACCCAGCAGGTCAGCGGCGAGGGGTATGCCTCCCGCTATCTGGCGCAGCCTACCCAGGGCGGCGTGGATTTAGCGCCGGGCGCGGTACGGGAAACCGGCCGCGATCTGGACATTGCCGTCAAAGGCGACGGGCTGATTGCGCTACGCAGCGGCCCGCGTGAGGTCTACACCCGTAACGGCCAGATTGACGTCAACGCCGACGGCGAGTTGTCGGTAAGCGGCCTGCCGCTGGAGGGCGACAATGGCCCTATCGTGCTGCCGCCGTTCTCTTCCGTGTCGATTGCCGAGGATGGGGTCATCACCATTGTCCCGGAAGACGGCGACATTGCCGCGCCGATGGAGGTTGACCGCGTCAAGCTGGTGAATATTCCGGCCAGCCAGCTCAGTAAGAACGACGCCGGTTTTCTGGTCAGCAACGCCGCGTTCACCCCCCGTGATGAAGACGTCACGGTGGCCGCCGGACATCTGGAGGCGGCCAACGTGTCGGCTATCGGTGAGATGGTTTCCAGCATTGCGCTCAACCGTCAGTTCGAAGCGCAGATCAAGATGATGAAGGCTGCAGAAGATTTGGCAACCGCAGGCAACCGCCTGATTCGCGGCACCTAAGAAGACGAATTAAGGAATACAGATGAATCCCGCTTTATGGATTAGTAAAACTGGTTTAGCGGCGCAGGACGCCAAAATGACCGCCATCTCCAACAACCTGGCGAACGTTAACACCACCAGTTTTAAACGCGACCGTGCGATGTTCGCCGATCTGTTCTATCAGAACCAGCGTACGCCGGGCGGCCAGCTCGATCAGAACAACGTCTCCCCGACCGGTATTCAGTACGGTACCGGGGTCAAGATTGTCGGCACCCAGAAAGAGTTCACCGTTGGCAGCATTCAGAACACCGGGCAGAGCCTTGACGTTGCCATTTCCGGACAGGGCTTTTTCCAGGTCGAGACTGCCAACGGCGATATCGCCTATACCCGCGCCGGCAACCTGCAAAAAACGCCGGAAGGCGTGCTGACCAACGCGCAGGGCCTGCCGCTGATCCCGCAGATTGAGCTGCCGGACAACGTCAAAGATATCCAGATTGGCAAAGACGGCACCATTACTGCCACCGTTGCGGGCGAGGCCGATCCGGTTGAGCTGGGCCAGCTAACGCTGGTGAATTTCGTCAATCCGGCCGGCCTGGAAGCCATCGGCGGCAACCTGTATCTCGAAACCGCCGCCAGCGGTGAAGCGGTAGAGGGCGTGCCGGGTGAAGAGGCGTTTGGCCAGCTGGAGCAGGGGTCGCTGGAAGGCTCAAACGTGCAGGTCGTTGAAGAGATGGTCGACATGATCACCGTACAGCGCGCCTATGAAATGAACGCCAAAATGGTCTCTGCCGCAGACGACATGCTGAAGTTTGTCACGCAGTCGATGTAACGGCAGGGCAGTAAAGAGAACGCAATGAAAAAGCAGGTAGTAGTCGTTTTGCTGGCACTGATGCTGTCGGGCTGTGAAAGCCCGGCATTGCTGGTGCACAAAGACGACGCGGCGTATGCGCCGCCGGAAGATTTTGCCATGCCGGAAACCAAAGTACGCAGCGGCGGCGTCTACAACAGTGGCTATAACTGGTCGCTGATTCAGGATCGCCGCGCCTATCGCGTGGGTGACATTCTGACCGTGAAGCTGGACGAATCCACGCAGGCCAGCAAGCAGGCGCGGACCAACTTCGGCAAGAAGAACGATGTCTCCCTTGGGGTGCCGGAAGCCTTCGGCCACTCGGTCGATAAGCTCTCTGGTTCAGTAGACGGCAACCGTAACTTCAACGGCAGCGCCACGTCGCAGCAGCAAAACAGCCTGCGCGGCGCGATCACCGTGGCGGTCTATAAAGTGCTGCCTAACGGCGTGCTGGCGATTCGCGGTGAAAAGTGGCTCACCCTCAACCAGGGCGACGAGTATATGCGCGTCACCGGGCTGGTGCGCGCTGATGATATTGAGCGCGATAACTCGGTATCGTCGCAGCGCATTGCCAACGCGCGCATCTCCTACGCCGGGCGCGGCGCGTTGAGCGATGCCAACGCCGCTGGCTGGCTGGTGCGCTTCTTCAACCACCCGCTGTTCCCTATCTGACGGAGGCCATAATGTTGAAACGGATCCTCTTTTTGCTGTGTCTTTTCAGCGCGGGCGCCGTGGCGCAGCCGCTGCGTGACGTGGTGGATATCCAGGGCGTACGCGGCAACCAGCTGATTGGCTACAGCCTGGTGGTCGGCCTTGACGGTACCGGTGATAAAAACCAGGTGAAGTTCACCAGTCAATCGGTCACCAATATGCTGCGCCAGTTCGGCGTGCAGCTGCCGGCCAAAATCGATCCGAAGGTGAAGAACGTGGCAGCGGTGGCGATCAGCGCCACGCTACCGCCGGGCTACTCCCTCGGTCAGAGTATTGACGTGACCGTCTCGTCAATCGGCGATGCCAAAAGCCTGCGCGGCGGTACGCTGCTGCTCACCCAACTGCGCGGCGCCGATGGCGAAGTGTACGCGTTAGCGCAGGGGAACGTGGTGGTCGGCGGCGTGAAGGCCGAGGGCAACAGCGGTTCCAGCGTGACGATTAACACCCCGACCGTAGGCCGCGTGCCGAACGGCGGTTCCGTTGAGCGTGAAATCGCCAGTGACTTCCAGCAGGAGCCGATGGTGATGCTTAACCTCAAACGGCCAAGCTTTAAAACCGCCAACACCGTTGCCGTGGCGCTGAATAACGCCTTTGGCTCGGGCACGGCGACGGCGCAGAGCGCGACCAACGTCGCGGTACGCGCGCCGATGGGCGCCGGTGCGCGCGTCGCCTTTATGTCGGCGCTGGAAGACGTGCAGATTAACGCCGGTAAGCAGCCGCCGCGCGTGGTGTTTAACGCCCGCACCGGCACGGTGGTGATTGGCGATGGCGTGATCGTGCGCGCCGCTGCGGTCTCCCACGGCAACCTGACGGTCACTATTCGCGAGTCTTCCAACGTCAGCCAGCCGAACGCATTCGGCCAGGGCCAGACGGTGGTCACGCCGGAGAGCGACGTCAGCGTTAATCGCGGTCGCGGCCAGATGGTGACCATTTCTGCCGGTACCAGCCTGCGCAGCATTGTGAATACCTTAAACAGCCTGGGCGCCGCGCCGGATGACACCATGGCCATTTTGCAGGCGCTGCATGAAGCGGGCGCGCTGGATGCTGAACTGGTGGTGATGTAATGCTGGATGCCATTAACCGCCAGACCGCAATTCTGCCCGGCGATATGACCGGGCAGGTAAAGCCGCAGAATCTTGAGCAGGCGGCCGAACAGTTTGAAGCGCTGATGCTGAAATCGATGCTGTCGCAGATGCGTAAAGCCGCTGACGTGCTGGGAGAAGATAACCCGTTTAACAGTAAGCAGCAGCGCATGATGCGTGATTTTTATGATGACAAGATGGCGTCCGAGCTGGCCTCTCAGCGCAGCACCGGTATCGCGCAGATGATCATAAACCAACTGACGCCGCAAACCGCGGTACCGCTTAAGAATGACGCGCAGGTGGCCGCTTTACAGGGGCAACCGCAAGAACTTAATACGCCCGTCGTTCCCGTGACCCGAAGGGCAGGAGTAAGCCATGAGTATGATTAATATCGCCTATAGTGGTCTACAGGCGGCCCAGTTGGGCATGAACGTAACGTCGATGAACACGGCTAACTATCTGACCTCCGGCTATAGCCGTCAGGGCATTATTCAGAGCGCCGTTGGCCCAATGGGCGAAGCCGGCATTTCGCCCGGCAGCGGCGTGCAGGTGGATAGCATTCGCCGTATCTCCAGCCAGTATCTGGTTAATCAAGTGTGGCAGACCAATACCAAGGCCAACTACTACAGCATGGGCAACCAGTATATTGGCGCGCTGGAAAAGGTGATCGGTACGGACTCCACCAGTCTTGGTGCCGGTCTGGATGAATTTGTCAGCGCCATGAGCGCGCTGACGCAGCAGCCGGAGTCTCAGGCGCTGCGCCAGCAGCTGCTGAACCAGGCCAATTCCCTGGCGACCCGCTTCAACAGCATGAACGACTTTATCTCCAGCCAGAAAACGTCAATCGGCACCCAGCGCGGGGCGATGGTCGATCAGATCAACACGCTGAGCGGCGGTATTGCCGACTACAACAAGAAAATTGTTGAGATGGATGCGACCGGCGGCAACAGTAGCGTGCTGCGCGATCAGCGCGATGAGCTGGTGAAACAGCTGAGCTCGCTGGCGGACGTGAAGGTGAGCGACGACAGCAGCGGCTACACCGTGGCGCTGAGCAACGGTCAGCCGCTGGTCAGCGGCAAAACCGCCGGTCAGCTGAGCGTTGGCACGGACGGCAACGGCAACTCAACGCTGACGCTGAAGTTCTCGACCAGCGAATTTTCGCTCAACCCGTCGGCCGGTGGCCAACTGGGCGCGCTTTACGATTACGAAGTGGGCACGCTAAAGCAGATGAGTGACGCCGTTCAGGGGATGGCATCCGCCGTGGCCGACATGTTTAACAATCAGTTGGCTGATGGCTTCGATCTGAATGGGCAGAGCGGTAAACCGCTGTTTACCTTCGATCCGTCAAACCCGGCCGGGATGCTTCAGGTTAACGATCTCTCGCCGGACGAGCTGGCGCTGTCCGGCGATCCGCTGGAGCCGGGTAACGGCGACAACCTTAACGCGCTGATCGAACTGAAAAACGAAAAAACCGATATACCGGGGCTCGGCAATATGAGCCTGAGCGAAGGCGCGGCGGCGATTATTTCCACCATCGGTATTGCCAGCAAACAGAGCCAGACAGAGATGGAAGCGGCGACGTCGGTCAGCGCAGAAGCCCAGACGCAGCGCGATAACCTGAGTGCGGTAAACCAGGATGAAGAGGCGATCAATCTGCAGGTTTATATGCAGGCCTATCAGGCGAACATGAAGGTGATCGCCGCAGGGAACCAGGTCTTCAGCGATCTGCTCGGTATTTTCTAAACGCCATCAGGAGCACTAACCCATGCGTATTAGCGGTCTTAACAATTCTAACGCCATGCTGGCGCAGCTCGGCGTAAACGGCAATCGCGTCGCCAAACTGATGGAACAGCTGTCGACGCAAAAGCGCGTCAACGTCCCGTCAGATGACCCGGTGGCGGCTAGCCGCCTGGTGCAGCTGAGCCGCGAACAGTCGGCAATTAAGCAGTATCAAAGCAATATCACAAGCCTGAGCGGCGCGCTGTCGGTGCAGGAATCGCACATTACGGCAATGAGCAATCAGGTGCTGGCGGTAAGCGATAAGCTCAAGCTGGCGAACAACAGTACGCTGAGCCAGAAAGATCTGGCGAGCTACGGCGCCGAGCTGGAGTCGATGCTGGACTCACTGGTCGCGACAATGAATAGCAAAAATGAGAACGGCAGCTATCTGTTTTCCGGCACCATGACCGGCACGAAGGCCGTTGAGCTGGTGGACGGTCAGTACGTTTTTGGCGGGAACGATCAATCGCGTGAAACTCTGGTGGCCAACGGCGTGGCCATTACGGAAAACACCCATGTTGCGCAGGCATTTTCCGGCGCTGGCGACGATCTCAAAATGCTGAATATGCTGAAAGAGTTGAGCCAGAATATGCAGGATCCGAATATGAACTATGCGGATTATCAGGATGATATTTCGGCGATGATCGGTATGACCCAAACGACCAGCGATAGCCTGGGCGCGCTGTTTACCGATCTTGGCGGCCGTCAGAATCGCCTGACGCTGATTGGCGATGCGCACACCGACGTTAGCCTGTCGAATGCGCAGGTGGAAACCGACCTTAACGCAGCGGACTCGGCCACAACCACCATCAATCTTCAGCTGTACATGACATCAATGCAGATCACCAATAAGGCGTACAGCATGGTCAGCCAGCTTAATCTCTTCAGCATGTTGTAATCGGTTATGCAAGTTGGTTTAAAAACAGCCTCTCTGACCACCTCCGCCCCGGCAAGCGCCGGGCGCGGCGGTATTGACGCTCCGCACAGCGTTGGCCGCGTCAGCGCCCCTGACGCCGTTTCCAGAAGCAGCGCATTTCCCGAGGCGGCGCTGCTTTCGCGCCGTCCGATGCGCTATAACGTGCAGCTCAACCAGCAGCTCACGGCGGTGCAGCAGGCCGATAGCTATCTGGCCAAGACCGAAACGCAGCTGCTTCAGCTACGTCAGTCCACCGCGCGCGGCGGTGACGCCAGCGCGCAGGCTCAGGCGCTGCAAACGCATCTGGCACGCCGAACCCAGCTTTCGGGCGGAACGGTCGATCGGCATATGACGGCGTCGCTGGAGCAGAAAAGTACGGTCAATTTTACCCTGCCGGGCAGCGAAAAACTGCTGAGTCAGCCGGGGGGCGAAACGCTGGTGTTCTCGCTCGGTGGCCGCCAGCGTGAGATGGTGGCCGTTGCCTTGCCGGAAGACGCGACGCCGCGCCAGACGTTGATTAAGCTGAACGTGGGGCTCGGGCGGTTGGGGATTCACGCGACTCAGGCCGGCGGCCAGCTGACCTTCAGCGTTGACGAAAGCCGCTGGGAGCGGGTCAGCCAGCAGCTTACGGTACGTGGTGAGGGCAAACATTATCCGGCGGATGCGTTTACGCTCCTTGCGCCGCAGGCGGAAAGCGCCAGCAGCGACGAGATGCTGGCGCTGTCAACGCGCCGCGAGCGCGAAGGGCAGGTGAAGCTACAGCACACCCTCGACCATATTACCGGGCAGCGAAGTCGTCTGCGTCAGCAGCAAGAACGGGTCAGCGCGCGGATAAACGACATGGCGACGACCTATAGCCCGAAGCAGGCGCTGGAAACCTCGCGCGGCCTCGGTGAGGCGCTGGCGCGCAGCGGCAGCAGCTATACGGCGTTGTCGCAGGCGCTGGCAACGCAGGCCAACGTGCGCCTGGCGACGGTCAAAAACCTGTTGGGATAGGCCCTGGTGCTGGTAGGAGCAGGAACGGGAGTCCGGATAAGGCGTTTACGCCGCCATCCGGCAATCCGCGCGCAGTAGGCCGAACGGTGCTTTGCATATCCGGCCTACGAATTTAGCTTAACTGACGGGTATGATGGGATAGGCCCGCGTTATTTCGGCATCGGGTAGAGGAAAATCGAACCGTTTTGCCCGACCACCAGCGATTGGTTGTTCAGTGAGATCGGCTCCATCCAGTAGTTGGAGTACATCAGTTGGTCAACAAGCCCCTCAATCATGAGCCCCTTTTGCTCCGCGCTGTAGAAGATGGGCGTCAGGTTAAAGTAGATTCTCCCCTGCTTTTTCTGCGTAGGGGTGAATTTACCCTTCAACACGAAACGATTGTCGTCCGGGTTAGTGATGGTTGCCATCAGCACGTTGCGGGTGGTTTTCAGATTGACGTTGTAAACCTCTTTACGCTGCGACATCAGATCGTAAAACCCCATCTGGAAGCCGCCCGTCACTGGCCCAGTGGGGAGTGCGGAGGTTGTCGCCAGCATGCTATACGCCAGACCGCCCAGCGCCGTCAGTGCGATTATCAATACAATCAGCAGATTAACTCGCTTTGCATGTCGCCAGTTCATTGAGCTTTCTCCGGGTCTCGCGCAGGATAAGATCGTTCAGCTGCACCGTATCGGTACGCCAGTGGTAAATCGCCATGGATAGCTGCTTTTTGTCGCAGCCGTTGCTCACCATGAAGCTGTAGTTCAACGATGAGTTATTGCTGTGAAAGTACACGTTCATCGTCGCGGACTGCATTTTTATCTGTTGGTTTAGCGCATACAGCGAGTCCTTGAGCTTGCTGTATAGATTGGTCGACATATAGCTTGGATCGCCTATTGCCTCAACCGCATAGATACGGATATTGCCGTATACCCCGGGCTGAACTTCACGCGCGACCAGACGTTCGCTGTAGCCGCCAAACAGCTGCCAGCAGAAGCCTGCCGTTGCGCTGGCGGTGATCAGCAGCGCCAGCACAAAGAGCATGACGCCATAGCGGCGCTTGTGGGGGACCCGGGGGGCCACCGTCTGCACGGCCGGGGTGTCTTCAACGCCAGCCTCTGGCGGGCTGGATGCGGCGACAGGTTCTTCGGAACCAGAAAGCGGCAGATGTGCTTCCTGCTCATCGACGGCTTCTTCAGGCTCGTTGACCTCATCTTCATCTTTCTCCACGACGCAGCAATACTCGGCCTCAAGCAGATAGCCTTTGCGCGGAATGGTTTTGATAATTCTCTGGTTTTTCCCATCGTCTTCCAGCGCCGTACGCAGCGCGTGGATGGCGTTAGGCAGGCTGTTATTGCCGATGACCCGACGCTCCCAGACCAGGGTCGTCAGCTCTTCGCGGGTGAAGATTTTCCCCGCGCCCTGAACCAGGATATCCAGCAGCTTGAGCTGGTATTCCCCCAGGCGTTTACGTTCCCCGGTGGTTAAATGGAGAATCGAGCCTGAGGCGACGTCAACCAGCCAGTTGTTTACGGAGCAATAGCGTTTATTCATTTATACGTTATGGATTCAACCACTCCAGCCATACCGTGATAATCCTGCGAGTACCTGAAACCCTCAGCGATTATCTGATTGAGTTGATAACTCCATTTAGAATTCTTAATGAATGCCGCGTGCCTGCGGGAGATAAAAGAGGACGTTATTTTCTTCCTGATGAGGTGTCAATATTACCGGTATTGGGAAAATTTTTCGTCCGTAATATACGCCAATAGGAAGGAATAATTTTTTCCTGCGTCCTTTTTACGCGATAAAAGTGTGATGCGCAACAGGCTTTTTAACAATAGTGGCGGCATAAACAGTGTCTGTTTTACGGGAAGTTAACAGCTATCGTTAAATAAAACTAATGTTAATTAGGTGATCGTTTGGTGAATTATATGTGTTATTGCTGTGATCTAAATGCGGATGTTTATTGTTTGCGCGGGCTGAAAAAATAAATATAAAGTGGGGCTTAATTTTTAATTAATCATGGTCGCCTGAAAACAGGTTTATTTTAAATCGATAATACCAGTAATAATGTTCTAGTAATAATATGTGAAGGGTTAATAGTGCTTATTAAATAAGTGGAATGTAAAGAATGGTCAGTGATGAAAATAAAAAGGAAAAAGTGAGATTTTTTTGCTAAGGCAGAATCAAAAAGGCCCCGTGAACCGTTTTTATTGCTGGTTTGCGCAACGCAGGATAAGCCTAAGGGTAGGTGAAGCGATTTTTATTAATTTTTATACTGATAAAAATCAGTGTGTTGCGATTTTTTATGCTGAAAAAACAGGCGGTCGATGTTTGCGGATTTAATCTTTGTTTCAGCCGTGTCGTCTTGAGTTATTACAACATCTGAATCACCAGGACGAAAAAAAGGAATCCTTATGTCTCTTTCTATTTTTACCAGCGCATCCTCCATGGCATCCACCAATGCGATGAACAAATCCAACAACCTGCTGTCCACCGCGATGGAACGTCTGGGTACCGGTAAACGTATTAACTCTGCGGCTGACGATGCGGCCGGTCTGCAGATTGCTACCCGTCTGCAGGGCCAGACCAACGGTATGACCGTTGCGCAACGCAACATCTCTGACGCGACTGCTCTGCTGCAGACGGCGGAAGGCGCGTTCGATGAAGTGAGCAACATCATGTACCGCATGAAAGACCTGGCGACTCAGGCAGCGAACGACACCAACGGTACTGAAGACCGCGCAGCAATCTCTGCTGAAATGAAAGAGCTGAACAGCGAACTCAACAACATCATGGGCAACACCAAGTATGCGGGTGAGAACCTGTTCGAGCCAGCCAGCGGTTCCACGGCGAGCGCGAAGTTCACTGCTAGCATGAACTTCCAGATTGGCTCCTCCGTTGATGAGAAGCTGACGGTGAACGTGGCAGCTGACCTGGCGACAATCAAAACTGACCTGACGACCCTGTCTGGCGGTTCCGTTGACGATTTCGACAGCGCACAGAGCATGATTAGCGACCTGGAAACCGCCATCGGCAACGTCGGTACGCTGCGTTCTTCCCTGGGTGCCAACATCAACCGTCTGGGCCACACTGCGGCTAACCTGGCAAACATGAAAGACAACACCGATCTGGCACTGAGCAACATCCAGGATGCTGACTACGCAACCGAAGCGTCCACCATGACCCGCAACCAGCTGCTGGCGCAGACCAGCATGTCCATGCTGAAGCAGTCCAACAGCATGTCCAGCATGGTCATGTCCCTGCTGGGTTAATCCCTCGCGGATTCATGCAGGAAAAAACACCGCTGTATGGCGGTGTTTTTGCATCCGGCCCCTCCTTCCCCCTGCCGGAAAATGCGGAAATCCTTGTTCCTGCCTTTTATTAATCTATTGATAAATAACAACTTAAAAGTTGGCGCAATAGTTGCTAAACCTATTGCATATCGATCGTGGCTTGCGTGCCTGGAGAACCTACTATGTCTGATTTTGACCCGACCTCACTGGCGAGCCAACTGGCGAGCTATGACATCCTTGCGCTGCAAAACTCGATCGCTAAACAAACCTCGTCGCTGGAAGCGCAAAACAAAGCGCTAGCCTCGCTGCGGACCGCAATGACGACCTTCCGCAGCTCCATTACCGCGCTGAACTCCAGTACGGCGAGCGTGCTGAAAAACACCGCTACCCTGAATCAGGAAGGCATCGCGACCGTCACTGCCAGCGCCAGCGCGCGGAAAGGGACTTACAGCCTGCACGTGGAACAGCTGGCCACCGCGCAGCAGAAGTCGTTTGGCGGGCTGGACGATGACGCCATTAAAAGCGCCACCGGTACGCTAAAGATCAGCCTGAATGGCGAAGATATCGAAATCGAGATGGACGGTCTTAACAGCCTGTCTGATTTTGCCGCCGAGATTAACAAAACCGATTTCCCGAGCGCTTCTAACGCCAGCTCGACGGCCAGCGGGCAGAACGGCATTACCGCTTCGCTGATGCGCATCAACGGTGAAGTTTCGCTGATTCTCAACAGCGATCAGAGCGGCGTGAAATACGATATCCAGATGGATACCAGCGGTATGACCAGCGGCCAGAATATCTTTGATACGCAAGACGTCATCACCCAGGGTAAAGATGCCATCTTCACTCTGGGCGACTCGTCAGCGAAATATTACAGCAGCTCCAATGACCTGGACGATCTGGTTGACGGCGTGTCCATCAAGCTGACCAGCCCCACCGAAGGCGGCAAGCCGCTGATTATCAGCGTTGACACCGACGTCACCGAAACGAAGAACCAGGTCCAGGCGTTCCTGGATGCCTACAACACCTTACGTGACACCATCTCAGGCTTGACCGCTACCGGCACCAGTTCCTCCGATCGCGGTGCTTTCGCCGGTGATGCCAACATTACCGCGTTAAATACCGAGCTCAGCAATCTGCTGCGCGGCACGTTTGGCGATCAGAACATGAGCAAGTTCGGCATCACCGCGGATAAAGACGGCAAATTCTCCTTTGACGCCGAAAAGATGGAAGAGCAGCTCAAAAAGGACCCGCAGACCGTGGCGCAGTTCTTTAACGGCAACGACGGCCTGATCAAAGCGATGGACAAGTCGCTGGATAAATACCTCAGCACCTCTACCGGGCTGCTGAAAGGGCGTCAGGAGACCCTCGACCGCCAGCAGACCGATATCGATAACAAAACCGCAAAAATGGAAACGCGCTATGAGTCTGCCTACAACCGCTACCTCAAGCAGTTCACGCAGTTGCAGAAGCTCATGACGCAGATGAATAACACCATGAGTATGTTTAGCTAATTTTTTAAGGGAACCGACGTTCAATGTACGGGAATGAGCAGGAAGGCTTCGGCCTGTATCAACAATCCGATCTGGCCATTCAGGCCGCCGCCGCCAACCCGCACCAGCTGGTGCTGATGCTGTTTCGTGGCCTGATGGATGAACTGGTCAGAGCCAAAAGCCACATTGCGGCGCGTCGCTACGAGCGAAAGGCGCAGAGCATTAATAAGTGCATCGATATCCTCAATGCGCTGACCAGCTCACTGGATTTTGACAAGGGTGGCGAACTGGCGCTGAGCCTGGCGAATTTGTACGACTACTGCGTCTATCGTCTGTATGACGCCAGCAACCAGCTCTCTGCTGAGCACATTGAAGAGGTGGAAGTGATCCTCGGCAACATTCAGGACGGCTGGGAAAAAATGGGTCAGGCGGCATGAGTATGCAACATGCCATTCAGACGCTGACGCAGGCGCTTCGCCAGGCCACGGAAGATCATAACTGGCCTTCTGTGGCTAACGTTGACGGCCAGATTGCTGAGCTGTTGACCGCTATGCAGGGCAACACGCTGACGCAAGCAGAACGCCAGGCGCTGGACAATCTGAAGAAGGTGCACCAGCAGGCGCGTGACTACTGTCAGGGGCAGAGCGATATGCTGGCCGCCAAAATGAACCTGGCCGCGCGCAACCGCGAAGGGGCGACGGCGTACGCGCAGTTTATGGACGCCGAGGGGATGCGCTGATGGATATTCTGAATCTCTCTCAGGGTGCGCTGAACGGCTCCGGCCTGCCAGCTCAGGCGGAGCCGATGGTGGGATCGATGGGTGAGAACGGCACGGCGCAGACGCCGACCGCCTTCAGCGATGCGCTCCTTAACGTGATCGACTCGATGATGGCCGGGCAGACGCTGCCGGGCGATCTGGCCGTGAGCGCGCAGCCGCTTTCGCTGGACGACGATGAAGACGGCGCCGATACGCAGCAGCTGAGCGGTGCGCTGTTGAAAGATGACGCCCAGCAACAGCTGCTGGAAACGCTGCTGATGACCAGCCAAATGCCGGTGCAAGCCCCCAGCTATATCCACGTGGCGCAGCCTGCTGATGACGCACTTAGGGTTAGCGCACAGCCGATACTGGCGCCGCAGACGCTGGCGATGAGCTTTACCCCGTCGCTGCAGCAGCAGCCCGTGGCCGCGACGAACACGAACATTGCCACGCCGGAAACGGCGGTCAGCCTACAGCCGAGCGCGCAGCCGCTGTCGCCGACGCTGATGACCGTGATGGCGCCGGTTACGCCAGCGCCGACGCTGGAAAGCAGCCACGGCGTTTCTTCTGTGACGACCTCAAGCGCGGCAACGCTGAGCGCCACGCTGAAAATGGATCCCGAGCCTTCCCGCTGGAGTGAACAGCTGCAAAGTGCGCTAGGTGAGCGTTTGCAGGTGCAGGTTAAGCAGCAGATTCAGCATGCCACCATCCGACTCGATCCACCGGATATGGGCAAAATTGATATTTCGATGCAGGTCGATAACGGCCGCGTGCAGGTGCAGATCAACGCCAGCCACGCCGACGTTTATCGCGCGCTTCAGCAGACCAGTAACGACCTCCGCCAGAGTCTGACCGAGCAGAATTTTGTCCAGGTCAACGTGCAGGTGTCCTCCCAGTCGGGTGGACAGCAGCAGGGCAGAGGACACTCTTTCACCGAGCAGCGCGATGCCATTCAGGCGGGCGCGGAGCTGACGGCCGATGCATCGACCGCGCAGGACTCCCGCAGCGATGACTCGGTCCTGATGACGGTGTAAGGCACACAACATTATGAACGCAAAAACTCTCTCTTTCGGGCTCATTATCGCGCTCGTCACCGCCATGCTGGCGGCCGGTATGACGGTCGTGGGCACGCATTTGCTGCGTATGGATGAAGCCACGGGCAGCAGCTTCTTATCGGGGATGTTCTCCAGCTCATCTAAGGAGTCCGTGGAGTTCGTGGAAATTAAAAACGTGGTGATCACGCTCAAAGGTAAAGGGCAGACCGAACGCTATTTGCTGCTGGAGCTGAACCTGGCGGCCAAAGGTGCGGAAAATGCGCGTAAAGCACAGGACATGATCCCGGCGGTACGCGGTGCGACGGTCAGCCTGCTGTCCGACATGGATTACGACGACGTGCGCGCAATGAGCGTGAATACGCTGCACGACAAGCTGATGGCGGCCTACGCCGACCGTTTCAGCAGCCTGAAGATGAGCGTCCCGTTTGATGACGTCATCATCAGCAAAATGGTCTTCCAGTGATAGATACGCCGCAATGGAAATGATGGACTTTATCGCGAGTGACACCCTGAGCCCGGTTGATGAGGCGCGCTATGTACGTGCCTACCTGCCGCTGGTTAACAGGGTGGTTAAGCAGCTCGCCTACCAGACCAGCAGCGTCATCGACCGGGAAGACATGGAGCAGATAGCCCTGATGGGTCTGCTCTCGTCGCTGCGCCGCTATGGGCATCCGGACGAACAGTTTGCTGCTTATGCCGTACAGCGTATTCGCGGTGCGGTACTGGACGAACTGCGCCTGCTGGACTGGCGTCCTCGCCGCCTGCGGCAGAAGACCCACAAACTGAATGACGGTATCCGAGAAATTGCGCGCCAACTGGGGCGGACGCCCAGCTTCGAGGATATCAACCGCCACCTGTCGATTACGGCGGAGGAGTACCAGGAATATTTATTGCTGGACTGCGCCAAAACGATAGAGAGCCTAGATGAGCTGTTAGGCAACGATGTTCACACCGGGGCGCTGAACAGCCGCCCGCTGGAGGATGAAGTCGTGGTGAGTCGGACGCTGCGCAGCGCGCTCGCCTCGCTGGATGAACGCGAGCAGCTGATCCTGACGCTGTATTACCAGCATGAAATGAGCCTGAAAGAAATCGCGCTGGTTCTCGAGTTAACCGAGGCCAGGGTCTGCCAGCTCAATAAAAAAATCGCCCAAAAAATTCAGTCTTTTTTCCGGAAGTGAAAGGTTTATGCAGAAATTCTTCGGTATCGTGATCATCATGGGGTGCGTGGTTGGCGGCTTTCTTATGTCCGGCGGCCAGCTCTCTTCTTTCTGGCAGCCGGGTGAAATTATCATCATTCTGGGTGCTGGCCTGGGGGCGATGGTGCTCGCCAACCCCCGCGCCGTGCTGGCGGAAATGTACCGCCAGTTTCGCGGCATTATGCGCAAAAACGAATACACCAACGAATACCAGCGCCAGCTGCTGATGCTGCTGTATGAACTGCTTGAACTGGTGCAGGACGGCGGCCTGAAGGTGCTGGACGAACACATTGAAGCGCCGGAAAACAGCGCGCTGTTCCAGAAATACCCGCTGATGCTGCGCGACAAAGCGCTGGTGACGTTTATCTCCGATAACTTCCGCCTGATGGCGATGGGCAAGATTAACGAACACGAGCTGGAAGGCATCCTGGAGCAGGAGCTGGTGGCGATGGAAGAGAACCTGCTGCAGCCGTCTCGCTCGCTCCAGCGTACGGCAGAAGCGATGCCGGGCTTCGGGATCTGCGCGGCGGTACTGGGGATCATCATTACCATGCAATCGATCGACGGCTCGATTGCGGTGATCGGCGTGAAGGTCGCCGCTGCGCTGGTCGGCACCTTCCTCGGCGTTTTCTTCTGCTACTGCTTAATGGACCCGGTGGCGAACGCCATGGAACAGCGCACCAAGAAACAGCTGGCGGTGCTGGAGTGCGTGCGTACGGTGTTGGTTAACCACGTTGCGGGCAAACCCACGCTGCTGGCGGTGGATGCCGGTCGCAAAATGCTGCCGATGGACACCAAGCCGACCTTCGCCACCCTGGACGGCTGGGTTAACCAGATGATTGGTGAAGTCTGATGCGCAGCCGCAACAAAGAACATACCACGATCATCAAACGCTCCTCGCGCAAAAGCCATGATGCCTTTCATGGCGGCGCGTGGAAGGTGGCTTTTGCCGACTTTACGCTGGCGATGATGGCGCTGTTTATGGTGCTGTGGATTATGGGTGCGGTGACGGAAGAAGAGCGTAAAGAGATTGTTTCGCTGCTGCACGGCGAGTCGATTTTTGAAGGAAACGCGTTGACGCCGGTGACCCAGAAAGAGGGCAACGGCGGCAAGATAGCGCTGCTGGACACGCGGCATGCAAAGAAAGACGCGTTGAAAGAACAGGCGCAGAAAGACGCCGCGTTGGCGAGTCAAATGAACGGTGCCGAGAGCCTGAGCGACGTTAAGGCCCGCTCGCAGAGCGAGATTGAGGATCTGGCGCGCACGATCATGAAGATCACTTCGGCCTACGATGCCCAGGCCAACCTGAAGATGGAAATTGTGCCGCAGGGGCTGCGTATCCTGGTCACCGACGACCAGAAGCGTGAGATGTTCCAGCGCAGCAGCGCCATTCTGACGCCGTTTTTCCGCCGTCTGCTGACCGAGTTCGCGCCTGAACTGAACAAGATAGATAACAAGATCATCATCACCGGGCATACCGATGCCACCCGCTTCCGCGACCAGGAGCTGTACAACAACTGGAATCTCTCCGGCGAGCGTGCAATGCAGGCGCGTAGCGTGCTGACCCGCAGCGGACTGGATGCCAGCAAGATTTTACAGGTCAGCGGCATGGCCGATCAGATGCTGCTGGACCCGGAAAATCCGCTGAGCTCCGCGAACCGCCGCATTGAGATTATGGTGCTGACGAATTCCGCGAGCGATTCGTTGTACCAGTTCTTTGGCCAGCATGGCGAGAAGGTGATTAAGCCGCTGGTCGATAAGATCAGTCACAACCGATAACCCGATATAACGCCGTGAAACGTTTCCTGATTACCATCCCCTTTGTACCTGCTCGGGCGACCCTGTCCCGACAGGTACGCTTTTTTTCCCTTTTTTTGCTGGCGCTACTGATGGCGTCAGGTTACGCCAATGCCAAGCCGCAGCCCGCAAAGACCGCGCAGGCAAAATCCGTCAGCGAAGCGCAAAAGCGCAAGCTGAACCGCGAACGGCTGCTGGCGAAGGCCAAAAAGCGCGCCGTAGCGGTGCCGCCGACGCCGGAGCAAAAGCGACGTGAGATAGCGAAAAGAATCGCCGAGCGCGCCAAAAACCGCGAAGTGCTGGCGATGCATGGCCGCTGGACGCCGGGCCAGCTGGGGGGATCGCAAGCGCTGTGGGATGACGTGCAGGAAGGTAAAGTGGCGAAAAAAAACGCGCTTCCACACGGCAGTTTCCGCCTGCGCACGGTGTTGCATCGTCTGCAAAGCCAGCTCGGTAAACCCTATCTGTGGGGCGGTAAGAGCCCGACCGAGGGCTTCGACTGTAGCGGGCTGGTGTTCTACGCCTTTAACCACGTGCTGGACCGCAAGCTGCCGCGCACCGCTAACGGCATGTATCAGGATAACCATCTGAAGTCGATTCACCGGAGCAGCCTGAAGCAGGGCGATTTGGTGTTCTTCAACATTAATCAGCGACCTGGCGCCGATCATGTCGGCGTCTATCTCGGCGATGGGCGCTTTATTGAGGCGCCGCGCACCGGGCTGAATATCCGTATCAGCAAGCTGTCGGACGATTTCTGGCAGTCCCATTATCTTGGCGCCCGCCGCGTTCTGTAGAACGGCGTGGCGCGTTAAAAACACCTTCTGAACTGAGACTTTGACCATGACGCGTATGAAATTTGCCATTGATGATGGCTCGACCAATGTAAAAATTAGCTGGATTGAAAATGGCACTCTGAAAACCGTGGTGTCGCCGAACTCGTTCCGTAAAGACTGGAAGAGCGCGGCGCTGCTGCGCGGCCAGGCGGTGTATAACTACACCATCGGCACCACCAAATACACCTACGATGCAACCTCCGATAAGGCGCTATCGACGACCCACATCGATTACCAGTATGACGATCTCAATCTGCTGGCGGTGCACCACGCGCTGCTGCTGACCGGCATGACGCCGTGCGATGTTGAAGTGATTGTGACGCTGCCGATTACCCAGTACTACAACCCGGACGACTGCCAGCGCAACGAAAGCCGCATTGAAGCCAAGCGCCGCAACCTGATGCGTGATATCGCGCTGAACAAAGGTGAACTGTTCCGTATCGTCGACGTGCAGGTCATGCCGGAAAGCCTGCCGGCCGCGCTGTCGCATCTGCTGAACTCCAACGTGACCGAATTCACCAAATCGCTGGTGATCGACTGCGGCGGCACCACGCTGGATATGGGGGTGATTGTCGGCGAATTTGACGATGTCTCCGCGATTTACGGCAATAACGAAATCGGCGTAGCTATGGTGACCGACGCCACGCGTAAGCTGCTGGCCGCTGCTGACAGCGACTCCAGCTATCTGGTGGCTAATGAGCTGATTAAACGCCGCCATGACGATGAATTTGTGAAAAGCGTGATTAACGATGAATCGCGCATTGCCGACATTCTCGAGCGTATCGAGATTAAAATTCAGGAGTTGGGCGACCAGGTGGCCTATGAGGCGAAGAAGTTTGCCAAGAACCCGAACCGCGTGTACCTGGTGGGCGGCGGCGCACATCTGATTGAGAGCGCGGTGCGCGAAACCTACGCCACCCTCGGCGATCGCGTGATTACCATCGACGCTCCGCAGAGCGCGCTGTCGCGCGAGATTTGCCTCTATCACGCGGATACCAGCGTGGAGACGGTAGCGGCACCGCACATGGCCGAGGTGGGCGACGATGAGTAACAGGCACATTCGCCGCGTTAATCTCTCGCTGCATTTGTCGCCGGAACATTCGCGCGCGGATCTGCGCGCCATGCTGCAACTGAAAAAGTGGCATCAGACGTTGAGCCAGGCGGGCAACAACCCGGGCGATGCGAGTATGGAAATGCGCCGTTTTCACCGCAACGTCTATCTTGCCGGGCTGCAATTGCAGCTGCTGAACCCGCAGCTGTGCAGCCACGTGGCCGAATCCATGGGGCGTGAAACGCTGACCCTGGACGCGCTGTGCAGCGAGCTGACCGCGGCACAGCTGCTGCCCGCCAGCGTCGCCGCTGAACCGGTAGCAGACGCGCCTGCGCCCAGCGTCGATTTCAGCAAGCAGCAGCTGCGGCAGATGCGCGCGCTGATGTCGGACGCGCTCCAGCGCCAGCCGGCTCCAGCGCCGGCCGAACCGGATGACGGCATGCACGAAACGCTCGGCCAGCTGCGCAGTGAAGTCGCCCAGCTAAAAGCGCTGCTGAACCAGCAGCACCTGTTGCTACAGCAGCTGCGCCTGTCCGGCCGCACCGCGCCGGCGGCGGAGAGTGTGAAAAACGGTCTCACCGAAGAAGTGGACCTGAGCACCCTCGCGGCCCCGGCGCAAAAGATGAAGCAAATCCGCCAGAAAGGCATTTTTTAAGACACAAAGGCACGTCAGAAGCGGGTTCGCAGGGTTTTATTGCCGGCGAGGCTTAAGTTATTCGGTGCAGGCGTCGCCTTTTCTGGACAGTTATCGCGGTATGAGGCCGGTATGGAAAAGAGTGCAAATTATGTGGTGCGCTGCGTAGAGAACGCCAAATTCGATGTGGGGATTGATTTTGTCATTCAGCCTATCTTCGATTTATCCCGGGTGGCCTGCATCGGCGGCGAAGTGCTGGTTCGCGGTACGCACCGCCGCAACGTCGTGCCGCCGGTCGCTTTTATTCAGCACCTTGAAGAGAACGGCACCATCGTTGAGATGGGCTACTACGTGATGGAAAAAGCGTTGTCGTTTATCGCGCAGAAGCAGGCGGACGCGCACGAAGCGTTTATGTACACGCTGAACATTTCTGCCGTGCAGCTTAACGACCCCGAGTTTGCCGACCACGCGCTGGGCATTGTTGAAACGCGCCAGCTGCACGCGGCACAGTTGGTCTTTGAAATTACGCCTGGCCCGATCGCGCTAAACGAGGCGGGATTGAAGAATCTACAGGCATTGCAGGATGAAGGTATCAACATTGCCTGGGACGGCGTCGGTTCGCTGGAGATCCTGCGCGAGCGGTTGGCCTGCTGGGAGCCAGACTACATCAAGCTCGATCGCAGCTGTCTGGCCTGCAACCGGCAAGAGGAAACCGCGAGCATCCTCCAGCTGATTGCCCAGCATGATATCGACGTCATTATTGAAGGCGTTGAAAACTATACGCAAATATCCAGCATGCTGAAGCAGGGCGTGAAATATGGGCAGGGATACCTGTTTTCCCGGCCGATCAGCAAAGAGAGCTTCCAGCGTGAATACATGCAGCACCAGCAGGCGCAAACGCGCGCTGCTCACGCGCAGCGTTAAGCGTGCGGATGGAATTAACGAGCGATGAACAAAACGTACGCCGGTAAAGCCGAGCACAGAAATACTGTGCTGGTGATTTTGGTTTTTGTGGCCGCCGTGGCCCTGGCCATCTGGATGACGTTCTCTATTGCGCAGCAGCAGCTGAACGCGCAGATTGGACGCCAGGCAATGCCTATTCGTAGTGCGGTGGAAAACCTGCTGGGCGAGACGCGCAGCGTCGTGCTCGAAGCGAAGGGATGGATGGGCAAAAGCTGTAATCGGCAGATGGAAAGCCGCCTGAATGGGTTACAGACGCGTGAGTTGAGCATGCTGGCGATCAACCTGCTGGACGGTAACCGCATCACCTGTTCTTCACTGCTGGCAAATCAGGGCGTACGCATAGACCTCAACGGCTTTAGCGCGCAGGGGGTGAAGATTGATGATTCCGTGGCATCCGCAGGCATCCCGGTTTTTTCAATCTATCAACGTGGCCTCAACGGTGAAGGTATCGTGGTTGCTGCAGATCTGCGCTACCTGTGGGGCATCACCGGCAACAGCAACCGCGATGAGCGTTTTGCGCTGTTGGTCAATAACAAGCTGCTCACCAATAAGGGCATTTTTGCCGGTTCTGAGGCGCAGCGCGGCGCACTGGACTATCAGCAGCGCCTGACCGGCGAAGACTATACGCTGGTCTGGCGCATGCCCAGCGCGCAAGAGGTCTGGCGTGAAATTCTGGGTTCCTGGTTCTATTTGTTGGTTATCATCGCCACGCCGCTATTATTGACGGCGCTGGTCTGGTCGCTGCTGACGCGTCGCCGTTCGCTGTACCAGTATTTGATTAACGCGGTGCACGAAGACCGCATCATGCCGTACTATCAGCCGATTATTTGTGCCCACAGTAACCGGGTGATTGGCGCAGAAGTTTTGGCCCGCTGGGATCACCCTGAGATTGGTTTTGTGCCGCCGGATATTTTCATCCCGGTCGCCGAAAAGACCCAGATGATTGGCCTGATGACCGAAAACCTGCTCAAACGGGTGCTTGCCGACTACCAGCGCCCGGATAGCATGCTGCCGGACGGGTTTATCTTTAACGTCAATATCAGCCACACGCACCTGGCAGCGGAAGATTTCGGCGCATTTACCCGGGCGTTTGCCGCGCGCTTTAAGCGGCTGGGGCTGCGGCTGGCGTTTGAGTTTACGGAAAACGAGCAGCTCGATCTTAACGGCGATTTGCTCAATAAGATCAAGGTGATCCGCGATAGCGGTATCGCTATCTCGCTGGATGACTTTGGGACCGGGTTCTCGAATCTGTCGTGGATTGCCAGCCTGAACCCGGACAGCATCAAGATTGACCGCATGTTTATCAACCAGATTTCGCCGGATGCCTCCACGCCGCTGATTAACTGTGTGATCGACATGGCCAAGCAGATGGGCATTCAGACGGTGGCGGAAGGGGTTGAACACGACTATCAGGTCTCGTGGCTACAGGAAAACAACATCGATTGTTTCCAGGGATATTTCTATTCCAGACCGCTCACCTTTACGGCATTTATCGACTATTTCCGCCATGACGTGATGACTCAGCATCTGCGAATGCCGCCGCATCCGCACGACACCTCTTTGCCGCACCAGGCCTGAGGCCGTCGGCGTCGCTAACCTCTCCGGCTGGGCCCGCAAAATGCATCCGCGGGGCAGCCGGGAGGTGCCTGCCTATTATTGCTTTATTGATAACAGTCTATTGCTATTTATACCATTTATGTAATTAGTCAGCGGTCGTATCCTTCTTCGCATCACGTTACCGAGCGTAACGCCCTAAACCGAACAGGATATGATGATGAAAATGCTTACCGCGATTTTTGCTGCCTCTCTGCTGTCTGCCACTGCTTTTAGCGCCTCGGCGCAAAGCGTCACCGCCACGGGCTCCACGCTGGACTCCGCCGAAGCGGTGATTGCCCAGAAAGCAAAACAGATGCACGCCTCTGAATACACAATCACCAGCGCCCGCATGGGCAACACCGTGACCATGAGCGCTGAACTGTATCAATAAGAGGGGGGACAACAGCATGTTATTCAATCAATACGCACTTAATGACCTGTCGCTGGCCAACCGCATCGTGATGCCGCCGATGACCCGCTCACGCGCCGGTGACGGCGATGTCGCCACCGACATGATGGCCGACTACTATGCCCAGCGCGCCAGCGCGGGGCTCATCATCAGCGAAGGCACGCAGATTAGCCCGCAGGGCCAGGGCTACGCCTGGACGCCGGGTATGTACTCCGAGGCGCAGATTGCCGGCTGGAAAAAAGTGACCGACGCGGTACACCGGGCGGGCGGTAAAATCTTTGCCCAGCTGTGGCATGTGGGCCGCGTTTCACATGCGGCATTACAGCCGAACGGCGCACAGCCGGTGTCTTCGTCCGCCATTCAGGCCGAAGGCGTGAAGGTCTTCGTGGATGTAGAAGGCCGCGGCCCGCAAAGCGGCGTGGGCGCGATGCTGCAGCATGATATGCCGCGCGCGCTGCGTACCGATGAGATCCCCGCTATCGTCAACGACTATGCGCAGGCGGCGCGTAATGCGATTGCTGCTGGTTTTGACGGCATTGAGCTGCACGGTGCCAACGGCTATCTGATCAACCAGTTTATCGATTCACAGGCCAACCTGCGCGACGACGAATACGGCGGCTCGCTGCAAAATCGCCTGCGCTTTATGAAAGAGGTGGTGGCCGCGGTATCCGAGGCGATTGGTAAAGAGCGGGTGGGGATCCGCCTGGCGCCGCTCACCACGCTGATGGGCTCGCGTGACGACACGCCGGAAGCCACCTATCTGGCCGCCGCCAGCGTGCTGAGCGAGATGGGCATCGCCTATATTCATATCGCCGAAGCCGACTGGGAAGATGCGCCGGTGATGCCGGCGGCCTTTAAAGAAGCGCTGCGCATTATCTTCCACGGCACGCTGATCTATTCCGGTAAATACACCAAAGCCCGCGCGGAAGAGGCGCTGGCGAAGGGCTGGGCGGACCTGATTGGCTTTGGCCGCCCGTTTATCGCCAACCCGGATTTACCGTATCGTCTGCAGCATGATTTGCCGCTGAATGCGCCGGTGAAGGAGCAGTTCTTCGGCGGTGGGAAGGCGGGGTATGTGGATTACCCGACGGTAGGGTGAGGGGTCTCAGCAGCCCAGGAGAGTTTTTCTACGCGGTGCGCTCGGGACAGATTCTCTTTAGTAGGTCACGTTGATGGTCACCGTGTCGGTATAGGTGTCCGGGCGATAGTTGGCGCTCGGCACCACGGCGTATACCTTCTGGTTGACCGACTGGCCGGTGCCGGTTCCCGCAATCGTATTTGATGATGTGATATTCCCCCATGCGGTGCCCGGTACACTCGCCGTTGAATTTAGCTGATAGGGGACAAGGTCGGTATTGGTTGTGGAGGACGTTTGGCTTTTCATCACGCCGCTGCCGGTGGCGCTGCCATTCGACGGTGAAAGACCGATAGTGTAAGGCGTGGTGTTAGTGCAGGCCATGGTGAAGACGTTTTGCCCGGGCACGTTGGTTTGGTTAAACAGCACCGATCCCATGTTTATGGTGTTGGTTGCGCTGACGTTGCACTGCTTGTTGACGGTGGCAGTGACGGTAAACGGGAAACTGCCGATAATGGTTTGACCACAGGTTGTCGGCGCGGCGATCAGTGAGCCGTTGACGGTAATGCTGGCCGTTGCGGCGCTGTAGGTATCGGTGTAGGTTCCTGGAACTACGCTGGTTTGCCCGGACGGAATCGTGGCGTAAACGGTCAGGCTACCGGTAATGGTGACAAGGTTTAACAGGTTCATGTAATCCTTCGGCGAGGTGCCGCTTCCTGCGGACTCATTTCCCCAGATAATTTTTGCGCCGCCGGAGTCCTGGTAATAGAGCTGATAATTGAGCGTTCCGCCGCCGGGCCCCGTCATTTTGCGAGTATTGATGGTATTGGTGCCGTTTGCGCCGACGTTAAAGCAAATGGTGTAGCCGGCCAGCGTATCCACAATCAGGACCTTGGTGCAGGTATAGTTAAAGGTCATGGAGGTGGTGGCATCGGTATTGGCTATCGGGTTAACCGCGCTGAAATTGACGCTGGAGACCGCATTCACCGTGCAGCTCACGGCGAAGCTTTTCAGCGGGAAAAAACAGAGCCCCGCGAATAAAATCAGCACTCTTAGCCACATGGTTTCAGCTCCTTACTGGCACGTTAACGGTCCGATTTGCGGAATGTCCCGCGCCTTATCCGGATAGTCGAATTGGGCCGTGCACACGCCCGCGCTGGTGGTGACATTCAGCGTGTTATGCGCTTTAAGGGTGTCGAAATAGACCATGCCATCAAAGCCCACCATCGCCTGCTGCGCGCGATCGCCGTTGACGATGGCGGTTGAACCTTCCGGGATAACACTCCCTTTTGCATCTTTCACGACGATCAGCGCTGAACGCACGGTTTTAACCGTAAAGTTCACCATCGCACCGGATCGATCGGCGGGGATCGCGATCGCATTGACCGGATCGATCCGCATGTTCGCTGGCAGATTCAGCGGGTTAATGCTGATCTCATTTTCCTGATAGCTGTTCAGCGGCGTAACCAGCAGCAGGCCGCTGCTATTGCTGGTGCCAATAGGGTTGTTTTGCAATAACACCGGGACATCCGGGATACCGTCGGTGGAGACCACCGCAAAACCATTGGTGATGTTTCGCGACGCAAACAGGCCGCCGCCCATCAGCACCAACGCGCCATCGGCGCCCGCGTAGGCCGTCTGGTTGTCTGACAAACGGCTGTACCCGCCGTACACTTTTCCATAGCGGCCCAGATAGCCCAGCTCTCCCTGACCATTTTGCTGAGATTCCTGCCGGTTGAGCTCCATGTTCCACCCCCATCCGCCTTCGGACGGCTGCGTTTTGCTGGCGTTGAGCGTGTAGCTCATCTGGTCATTGTTTTGCTGCACGGTGCTGCTGGCATTGATGCCATTTTCAAGCGAGATGCTCACCATCAAATACAGGCTGCGATCGCGGCTACGGTCAATGTTCTGATTGAGTCCCGCGTTGAGATAGATGTTATCCGTCAATGGTTTATACCAGCTTGCGTTGCTATAACGCTGGGTGCTTTCGCCGGGCGTACGAAATTGCAAATAACCCACGCTAAAGCTGCCGAAGGCGTCGGTGCTGTAGCCCACCACGGTGCTTTGGTTAAGGGCGGGGGGCGCCTGGCCGTAGCGGGTGGCAACGTCGTGGTAGTCATTGATCGTGGCAATGGTTGATGTGCTGAAGCTAAAGCGGTTATCGCTCCAGCGATAGCCCAGGCTGTAGAGAAGGCCATGTTTCCCCGAGTCGGCGCTCATTGCCAGCGCCGCTGAGAAGGTACCGCTGCGCGTGCCTGGCACCCAATCGGTGCTGAAGCCACCGTTTACCAGGCTGTCGGTAGCCTCGGCGTGTGCCCCGGCGGTAAAACCGTTTGTAAAACCGTGCCGCCAGGTTCCGCTCAAGGCGGGCGTGCTGGCGTAATCGAAGGACGAATAGCCGTAGTCGTTGCGCACCACGCCCACTTCTGCGGACCATTCGGTGATCCCCTTACGCAGCAACGATTGGTCGTTATAAAACGAGAAGCTCTGGAGCGTGGTTTTACCTAGCGCATCGGTCATGGCGACCTGCCCGGTGCCGACGCCGTTAATATTCGGCAGCGTATTGATTTCAAAATTCCCCGCCGGGACTTCACCGTTGTAATACTTCACGCCGTTCATATACAGCTCAACGCTGGACGGCAGCGTTGCGGAGCCGAAAAACGAGGGCAGCGGCGTAGTCGGGGTGTACGGCTGGAGGCTGTAATCGGTACCGATCTGCAGACCGGCGATACGAGTGGGCCGCGACCAGTTCAGCGAGCTGGTGAACGTATCACCCACGGTGACCGAGAGCACCTTGTCAGGGAAATAGGAGCGCCAGCTGGTGTCCAGCCGGGTGACGCCATTGTGCTGGTCGTAGTCTTCATTATTGTTGGTATAGCGCGCTATTTGCGTGGAGCTGAGCACGCCAATGCCGCTAAACGCGCGCAATTCGCTGTAGGCGCTGGCGCTATTTTGCGTACTTTTTTCCTGTGAGGCATAGAGGTCATAATTGAGCACCAGCCCGCGCGAGGTGGTAGCCTGCGGGTTGGTGGTATCCTTCTCATTGAGCTGCGTGGTGCCCATGTCCAGCAGCGCGAGCGGTGCCGTCAGCCCTAATGTTTGCAGCTTCGCATCGTAGTCGACACGCAGCTGCGGAATGGCGCTGAGGCTAACCGGGTCTGGGGTTTTCGGGTCGATCCGTAAACCAATCCTGCGCAGGCTATCGGCGCTGGCGTACAGCGTATTGTTATCGTAGCCAAAGTGCGCCAGCCCGATGTGCGTCTGGTTGAGGGTGACATCGAGATAGAGATCGACGCCGACCAGCGGTTTGCCGTCAGAAATCACCTCATCCTGCGATGAATCGGTGCTTTTCATTTCCGCAGACGTCTCCCTTGCTACAAATAACACATTGAATAGTAATAAAATAATAAGACGGTTAGGCCCGTTATAGCGCTTGTCGCGTTTTTTTTCCATTGACCGTGACTTCAAGCTGCCCTCCCAGGCCTACGTCACCTGCGCCCGCGGGGATAGCCCAGCGCATGGTCGAGCCGGGAAGGACATAGCCCAGTAACCCGGGGGTAATCTGTTTTCGGCTACCTGCCGCCGTAATCACGCTGACTTCAGAGAGCTGAGCGTGCCCGTCCCCCTGATTGTTTGCTTCCAGAAAGACCTTGCCGTCGCTGCGATGGATTTGCCATTGCAATTTGGCAAAGGTGTCCGTCACACCGGGCGGCTGGATAAAGACGGGAACGGAGTAATGCAGGACAAACTGCAGCGCATTTTTTTGTCCGGAAGTTGGCGGCAATTCATTGATTGATAGGCGGTAAGCGTCTTCAACGTTGGCCGTTGAGCCGGTACGAATAACGCGAATAAGCTGCCGCCCGCCGGGGGGCAACGTCAGCATCGGTGGGCTAATCACCAGCCCTTGCGATGCTGAGAGCTGGTCGTTATAGCCGCTTTGGCTCCAGCGAAACACGCGCACCTGCGCGTTGATTGGCAGGCTTCCTGAATTACTCAGCCAGATCCCTTCCGCGCGCTGAGTTTGCTGCAGCGTCAGACTGACCGGCGTGACCTGCAGGCCACTTGCGGCGGCATTACCGCTGGCAAGGGCTAAACCGCAGACAAAGGCAAGCGCACACGTTTTCCCATTCATGCGTCATCCTTGAACTAGTAGTTAACGTTGATGGTGACCGTATCGGTATAGGTATCGGGCTTGAAGTTGGCGTTAGCGGCCACGGCGTAAACGGTGACGTTCTGCGCTGCGCCCGTTCCGATCCCGGCGACCCCGTTCCCCTCGCTGATGGACGTTGCGGTATTGCCCCACGGTTTAGTACCGGCTGAGTCCTGGTTGAGCTGGTAAGGGACTTTATCGGTATTTCCGGTGGTGCCCGACATGGAACCAGAGCCGGTGGTCGTTCCGCCGTTAGCGCTGGATGGCGACAGGCCAATATTGTAAGGCGTCGATTTGGAACAGGTTACGGCCATGACGGTAGAGCCGCTGGTATTCGTCGCGCTGGATAATACGGTACCCAGGTTTAGCAGTGCAGGCTGCGTGACGGAGCAGGTACTTTGAATAATAATCTGCACCTGAAATGTATTTGTGGCTACCGCCGCATTCGCCGATGGAATAAGTGCGGCTGCCAGATTGAATAAAATGAACCTAATAGATGTGTTCATCGTATTGACCTCTACGCAGGTATTATTTTTCCCTAGTAAAACAATAACGTATGAAGACTAAATCCCTGATATAACTGTAGAGTATGTAGTAAACTTCTGCCAATTTGCCTTAAGACTATTTTATTAAAAATAGATCCTCCATCACCTTATTGGGTGATAAAAGAGAAATGCAGCATATATGATATATTTAAAAGCTAAGTGATTATTTAAAATGGGATAATGAAAACCACACGTTGCGAATAATTCGCAGGAATTTTATTGATAATAAATTAATGTGTAGCGTTAATGAAATGATGGGCTATTTCGGATACTTTTTTTCCAGAATATTCCCTAATATTAGGGGGGCAGTGCAATGGTAGGCCCGATAAGCGTAGCGTCATCGGGCAATGCCGCTACGAGCACATTAACCGCCTTCGTACTCGCCGTTTGACTGACCGCTGAACCATCCGGCGCTGCCCGATCGTTGAATAAGGGCCTGGCGCTCAATGTACCGCCGATACCGCCGTGGCAATCTCTTTCAGCTTCTGCTGCGTTTCCTTCAACTCCGCCAGCAGCTTTTGCTCCTGCTCGCCATAGGCCATCAGGACGATGCAGCCGTCCATCACCTTTACGCTAACCTGTTGTCCGGTTTCAAACCCAGCCTCGCGCAGCCACTTGCCGGAAAGGGTGAGGCTTGGGGTGTTTTTGTTTGCGCCCTGCGGGCGATATCCCACAATTAACGTGCGCTCGGTTTTTGCTGCGGGTAAGTCTGGGGTAGAATGCGGGATAGCCATAATCAACTCCTTGATAGTTGGTGAGGTTAGCTCTCGCCGGGTACTGCGAATACTGGGCGGGGGCGTTTAAATATCAGGTCATTCTTTTATAAAGGTACGTACCTGATTGGCGCTAGATTGCTCTTGTAGGTACGTACATGTCAACGACGAAACGCGACCCAAACCCATCAAAGTCCGGAAAAGCACCGACTTTTCAGATCCGTATTACGCCGGAGTTGAAGGCGCAGTTTGAGGCTGCGGCGAAGGCGGAGGGGATGAGTTTGGGGAATTGGTTAAAAACTTTGGGGAGAAACGAACTCGATAGATTAGGTATTGAGCCTGAAAATTAAAATAGATAATTAACTCTTTAAATTGCCAATGAATTTGATCTTGAGACTGAACAGCGAATAAGGACTAATTAAGGTTGTAGTCATATTTATTAATGTTCATTAATTACGCTTACGTGTGAAATTGAGAACATAAAGAAATAAATAGATGCAGTAGAAATGCTGAATGGCTGGTTAAGATAAATTGGCGGAGATCACAGGAGTCGAATTTGATAGTTAACTTATTGATTTGATGTTTATATTTTCTATTTGGTAAATGAGTAACCCCCATAAGCACCCCCAAATGATTTTGCTTGTGGAGAGCAGAGGCATCCAGAGCTACTTTTTGGCTTGTAGTAAAGTGGCAATATCTTTTTCGCTTCCGACTTCGGTTTAACACCGCAGTCGCTTGGTAAAACCGAACAACTGAAGTTTCGCATATTCAGTTTGCCAGCGTCTGACGATGCTCTTCCTGCTGAACTTGTAAATTAGGCTTACAGGTTGCGTAATAGCCTGTTGAGAGTTCTTGGCCGCAATGAGTATGCCAGAAACCCATAATCTACTCAGGTTATCTTGCAGGTAGCGTTCCAGGAAAATGTTTTGCCACGATATCATTCATCCTCTCCACCAGATCAAGGCGTTTAAACGTGATATGTCCGCTGCCTTTCTGAAAGTAGCGAATGGTGAACATATCGTCTTCGAAGACCTGTTGATGTGGATTATCGCGAACAAAACCCATGAACCGAATGGAGATATCGTGCCGGTTATCAGGGATGGTTTTACCATCCAGCAAATACAGCATACGTTCCAGATCGGCTAATTGATCGCGCTGCCAGCCCCAGTTCAGGCTGTAGCCCCATTTATCGTACTGCACCAGATTGTTAACGATAATCGGTGATGCTGCCAACTTACTGATTTAGTGTATGATGGTGTTTTTGAGGTGCTCCAGTGGCTTCTGTTTCTATCATCTGTCCCTCCTGTTCAGCTACTGACGGGGTGGTGCGTAACGGCAAAAGCACTGCCGGACATCAGCGCTATCTCTGCTCTCACTGCCGTAAAACATGGCAACTACAGTTCACTTACACCGCTTCTCAACCCGGTACGCACCAGAAAATCATTGATATGGCCATGAATGGTGTTGGATGCCGGGCAACCGCCCGCATTATGGGCATTGGCCTCAACACGATTTTACGTCACTTAAAAAACTCAGGCCGCAGTCGGTAACCTCGCGCATACAGCCGGGCAGTGATGTGATTGTCTGCGCTGAAATGGACGAACAGTGGGGCTACGTCGGTGCTAAATCACGTCAGCGCTGGCTGTTTTACGCGTATGACAGGATACGGAGGACGGTTGTGGCGCACGTCTTCGGTGAACGCACTCTGGCTACACTGGAGCGTCTTCTGAGCCTGCTGTCGGCCTTTGAGGTCGTGGTATGGATGACGGATGGCTGGCCGCTGTATGAATCCCGCCTGAAGGGAAAGCTGCACGTAATCAGCAAGCGTTACACTCAGCGAATTGAGCGGCATAACCTGAATCTGAGACAACATCTGGCAAGGCTGGGACGGAAGTCACTGTCGTTCTCAAAATCGGTGGAGCTGCATGACAAGGTCATCGGGCATTATCTGAACATAAAACACTATCAGTAAGTTGGAGTCATTACCCGATAATCTTCTTGCCGAAGTAACAGGGGTTATTGGTTTTGTAATCCCAGCTTAATCCCCTGAACACATTGATGATGCCGCGTTCAAAGACCTCCTGTTTGTTGTGATGAAGCTGCTCAAAGGTACTCAGGATATTCGCTTCGCTGATTGCAGGGAGATCGCCCTCTTCGAGGTTCTTAGCCCACTGGCTACGCGCTTCAGCGTCCATTAACGTCAGCATCCCGGATTTCAACATTAGGTCGCGCCAGATGCTACGATCGATATTGTGGGCGATCACCGGCATTGCCCTGTCTACAGGCTGTACCAGCCAGCAGTCAAAAGAATGACCTTGTCTCATTGCCCAGTGAGCCGCCACGTCACCGCCAATGCTGGAGGTCAATCGGGAAATGTCATCAAGCTGGCGGATCAGCGTCTCTATTTGTTTTAGCGCAGTATCACGTCCTGTGACGATGCGTTCAATGCTGGTTGAGCAAATTAGCTCATTATGATCGGTTAAAACTTCAGCTTCAGTTTGCATGATTTTTGTCCGTATAAAATCAAACGCGCCAGCTGGTAATGGCAGGCGCATTATGCAATGAGTAAATAAGGAAGAAAGATCGGGAATGTAATTCGGGAAGACGGCTCGCAAGATTCAGCGTGTCGAAGGATGATGGCTTTGCCGCAAAAGGCCGGTTGCTTGCCTTGCCCGTAAAATTGATGTAGCCCCCTGAAACACCAGACAGTAGCTGTATCTCCAGATAAGAGATAGG
>NZ_JAPKIA010000009.1:0-222321 GCF_036759865.1 Kluyvera genomosp. 2 | reverse complement strand
ATAAGTGCTGAAAGCATCTAAGCACGAAACTTGCCCCGAGATGAGTTCTCCCTGACTCCTTGAGAGTCCTGAAGGAACGTTGAAGACGACGACGTTGATAGGTCGAGTGTGTAAGTGTAGCGATACATTGAGCTAACCGATACTAATGAACCGTGAGGCTTAACCTTACAACGCCGAAGCTGTTTTGGCGAAATTGAGACGATTTTCAGCATTGATTACAGATTACATTAACCGGCGAAAAGCGGGTTAATAACAGAATTTGCCTGGCGGCCGTAGCGCGGTGGTCCCACCTGACCCCATGCCGAACTCAGAAGTGAAACGCCGTAGCGCCGATGGTAGTGTGGGGTCTCCCCATGCGAGAGTAGGGAACTGCCAGGCATCAAATTTAGCGTGCTGATATGGCTCAGTTGGTAGAGCGCACCCTTGGTAAGGGTGAGGTCCCCAGTTCGACTCTGGGTATCAGCACCACTTTTTTAGGTTAAAGTTCGGCGCTTAGTAAAGAATTTGCCTGGCGGCCGTAGCGCGGTGGTCCCACCTGACCCCATGCCGAACTCAGAAGTGAAACGCCGTAGCGCCGATGGTAGTGTGGGGTCTCCCCATGCGAGAGTAGGGAACTGCCAGGCATCAAATAAAGCAGAAGGCCATCCGAAAGGATGGCCTTTTTGCGTTGGCGCAAAAAATAAAAAAACCACTGTTTCCGGTTGTCTACCTAGCCCAGGTGTCTGACTGAATTATCATTTACGTAATGCTGACCTCCTCGACGTGCTGACCGTCGTGCGTTATCCGGTTTACAGATTAACCTGCAGGGTATTACCCGTTAAATATTTAATAGAATGTTAACGCCAGATGGGAAATAAAGAGATGTGTTATCTCTTTATTCTTTATGACGTTATTTATTCTGAACAGAATAAACAATACAGATCTATTACGCATAAAAAACGCGCTGGTATTATCTTCACAATAATAGTCAGCGCGAGAGGAGGTCTGGAGGAACGGCATCCTCCCACCATTAGGTTATTTCGTCAGCGCTACAATGCCCAACGTCAACCCTGCCAGCGCCGCTGCGCCGCCGGCGATCGCGCCAGCTGTTTCCCAGTTATCTTGCGTGGTGCCTTTCATGCAGGTATTGGTGTGAACCAGTCGTCCCTGGTCGTCATAGACCGGTACGCAAGGGGAGTCGTGCGCACAGCCTGCCAGCAGCGTTGCCAGCAGCGTCACCAGAATAAATTTTTTCATGATATAGCCTCTGAATAATCCGTTTCATTACGCCCGTCAGGAACGTATTACGGAATGGCTTATTTTATCACCTGTACACGGGCTTTCTGATAGGGGAAATAATCTCAATTTATGTGTTACGTAAATATCATGGAGAAGACGAGAGATTATCCGCCGGATTATGCAGAAATAATGCAGAAGAAAATAACGGAATGGTGTATTGGTTAGCACTGTCGGTGGATGTGATTGCTAATGTATTGAGTTTACTGCGATTGCGAAACTTTGGATATAAAAAAGGCGCCCGAAGGCGCCCTGTCATGAAGCATTTTGTCGATTACTCACGGTGTCGACTGAAGCGTCGTCTGACAACGACGAAGAACACTGGTACGAAGAAGATGGCAAGCAAGGTAGCCGTCAACATCCCACCCATAACACCGGTGCCGACCGCATTCTGCGCGCCGCTCCCTGCACCTCGACTGATGACCAACGGCATAACGCCGAGAATAAAGGCGAGCGAGGTCATCAGAATGGGGCGCAGGCGCATGCGTGACGCTTCAAGCGTAGCTTCAATAACCCCTTTGCCCTCTTTCTCCATGAGATCCTTGGCGAACTCGACGATCAAAATGGCGTTCTTCGCCGATAGGCCTATCGTCGTCAGCAGACCCACCTGGAAGTAAACGTCGTTATTCAGACCGCGCAATGAGGCTGCCAGCAGCGCACCCACAACGCCCAGCGGAACAACCAGCATAACCGAAAATGGGATTGACCAGCTCTCATAGAGCGCGGCCAGGCACAAAAAGACCACAATCAGCGAAATAGCATAAAGCGCTGGCGCCTGGTTTCCGGATAAGCGTTCCTGGTACGACATTCCTGTCCAATCGAAGCCGATGCCAGACGGCAGCCTGCTGGCCAGTTGTTCCATCAGCGCCATCGCCTCGCCGGTACTTTTACCCGGCGCCGCTTCCCCCATAATTTCCATGGAAGGCAGACCGTTGTAGCGTTCCAGGCGTGGAGAGCCGTAAACCCAACGTGAGCTGACGAAAGCGGAGAATGGCACCATTTCGCCATTGCTGCTGCGCACATACATATTGTTGACATCGCCCGGCAGCATGCGGAATTTGGCATCTGCCTGAACATACACCTTCTTCACACGACCGCGATCGATAAAGTCGTTAACGTAGGCGCCACCTAGCGCCGCCGAGATAGTCTGGTTAATATCCGACAGCGAAACGCCCAACGCCTGCGCTTTTTCCTGATCGACTTCAAGTTTGAACTGTGCGGTATCTTCCAGACCATTAGGGCGTACGCGCACTAACTGGTCTGGATGCTGTTGCACCATACCCAGCAGCTGATTGCGTGCCTGAGTGAGCGCCGTGTGGCCAAGGTTGCCCTGATCGATGAGCTCGAAGTCAAACCCGGTTGCCGTGCCCAGCTCGATAATCGCCGGCATGTTGAAAGGGAACACCATGGCGTCTTTTATCTGGCTAAAGGCCATCGTCGCCCGCTTGATAATAGCCCCTACGCTGTTTTCATCACCGCTGCGCGTCTCCCAGGGCTTGAGGCTAACGAAGGCCATGCCTGCGTTCTGACCCTGGCCGCTGAAGCTAAAACCGTTGACGGTAAAGACGCTTTCAACGTTGGCCTTCTCGTTGTTCAGGTAATACTGAGTGACCGTATCCAGCACCTTCTGCGTACGTTCTTGCGTCGCACCGGCGGGCAGTTGGACCATCGTCAGGAATACGCCCTGATCTTCATCCGGTAAGAACGAGGTGGGCAGACGGACAAACAGCAGCGCCATCCCTACCACGATCAGCACGTAGATAACCAGATAGCGCCCGGTATTGCGCAGAATGCCGCTTACGCTGTGGGTGTAATGGTTTACGCTACGATCAAATTTATTGTTGAACCACGCGAAGAACCCTTTCTTTTCGTGATGCCCGGCCGCGCTGGGCTTCAGTAATGTCGCGCACAGCGCAGGTGTCAGAATCAACGCAACCAGCACCGACAGCGCCATTGCCGACACGATGGTAATGGAAAACTGTCGATAAATAGCACCAGTAGAGCCACCGAAGAAGGCCATCGGTACAAAGACCGCCGACAGCACCATGGCAATACCAACCAGCGCCCCCTGGATCTGCGACATCGATTTTTCCGTTGCTTCGACCGGAGAGAGCCGCTCTTCCACCATCACGCGCTCGACGTTTTCGACCACCACAATGGCATCGTCGACCAACAGGCCTATTGCAAGCACCATACCGAACATCGTCAGGGTATTTATCGAATAGCCGAACATCGCCAGCACGGCGAAGGTGCCCAGCAGCACCACCGGCACGGCAATGGTCGGAATCAGCGTGGCGCGCATATTTTGCAGGAACAGATACATCACGAGAAAGACGAGAATGATGGCCTCAAACAGCGTCTTGATCACTTCATGAATCGAAATAGTGACGAAAGGCGTGGTGTCATAGGGATAGACGACCTTCATTCCCTGCGGAAAGAACGGCTGCAGCTCCGCCAGCTTCGCCTTAATGGCATTGGCGGTATCCAGCGCGTTCGCGCCGGTGGCAAGCTTAATACCGAGCCCCGAAGCTGGCTTTCCGTTGATGCGGGCAACCACGTTGTAGTTCTCGCCGCCCAGCTCAATTTTTGCAACATCGCTCAAGTGAACGACAGAACCGTCGGCGTTGACGCGGAGGGTAATATTGCCAAACTCCGCCGGATCTTTCAGCCGCGTTTGGGCAATGATTGAGGCGTTGAGCTGCTGCCCCTTCACGGCAGGCGTACCGCCCAACTGGCCCGCGGCAATCTGGTTATTCTGCACCTTCAACTGATTGATCACGTCAACCGGCGTCAGGTTGTACTTGTTGAGCTGATTGTTGTCGAGCCAGATACGCATTGCGTACTGAGCACCGAACAGCTGCACGTCGCCCACGCCGTTCAGACGGCTGATGGGGTCTTTTACGTTGGAAGCAATATAGTCAGAAATATCGTCCTGAATGGTCTTCGGGTTATCGGAGATAAACCCGGCAACCAGCAGGAAGCTGCTGCTTGATTTCTCAACGCTGATTCCCTGCTGCTGTACTTCCTGCGGCAACAGAGGGGTAGCCAGCTGCAGCTTGTTCTGTACCTGTACCTGTGCGATGTCCGGATCGGTTCCTGAATTAAAGGTCAAAGTAATGGTCACCGATCCCGCGGAGTCGCTGGTTGAGGACATATACATCAGGTTATCGATACCGTTCATATTCTGTTCGATAACCTGCGTCACAGTATCCTGCACGGTCTGCGCGTCTGCACCGGGGTAGTTGGCAGAAATCGCCACGGCAGGCGGCGCAATGGTCGGATACTGGGCGATAGGCAGCTGTAAAATAGCTAGCCCACCCGCAATCATCATAATGATCGCCAGAACCCAGGCGAATACCGGGCGATGGATAAAAAACTTAGACATAGGATAGCTACCTTATTGCGCAGCCGGAGCCGCGGTGTCCTCTTCTGCTTTGACGGTGACGCCCGGATGTACTTTCTGCAGCCCGCTGACGATAACCTTCTCACCGGCCTTCAGGCCGCTGGTGACCAGCCACTGGTCGCCTACGGCTTGCGCCGCCACCACGTTGCGGATTTCTACCTGATTTTTGTCGTTCACCAGCAGTACGGTGGCATCGCCGCGCGGCGTACGGGTGACGCCCTGCTGTGGTACCAGCATTGCGCTCGGATTGACTCCCTCATCGATGCGCGCGCGCACAAACATGCCCGGCAGCAGCGTATGCTGAGGATTAGGGAATAGTGCGCGTAGCGTAATGGAGCCGGTGCTCTCATCAACGGTGACGTCAGAAAACTGCAGAGAACCTTTCAGCGCGTAGGGTTGACCGTTTTCCATTAGCAATTGAACGCTTTTGGCACCTTCGCCCTGTTGCAGGCTTTCTTGTTTCAGACGCATAAAATCACTGCTGGACTGAGTCACATCGACGTAGATGGGATCGAGCTGCTGCACCGTGGTCATGGCTTCCGCCTGGCCGTTGGTAACCAGCGCGCCTTCCGTTACGCTGGATTTACCGATACGGCCGGTAATGGGAGAGGTCACTTTGGTGTAGGCCAGATTAATACGCGCACTCTCAACGGCGGCTTTCGCGGCCATAACATCGGCGTCAGCCTGGCGCGCGGTAGCCACGGCCTGATCGTAATCCTGCTGGCTGATATATTTCGTTCCCAGCAGCGGGACGTAGCGTTTGACCGTCAGATGTGCGATGGCGGTGGCGGCTTCCGCTTTAGATGCATCGCCTTTGGCGCTGTCATACGCAGCCTGGTAGGTTGCAGGGTCTATCTGATAAAGCGATTGCCCGGCTTCAATATCGCTCCCTTCTACAAAGTTGCGCTTCAGAATAATGCCGCTGACCTGCGGTCGCACCTCCGCGACGCGAAACGCGGAAGTACGGCCCGGCAGTTCCGTGGTGATAGAGAGCGGTGCGTTGTTCACGATGTGAACGATGACCTGAGGTGTGGGCGCATGCGCCTGCTGATCTCCAGAATTATCGCAGCCGCTCAGTAATGTCGCAGAGATAATTAAGCTGGATAAGAGTGTAATCCTGGCGTGGCTCGTCATTGCGGTTCCTTATAGATTGATAGCCATTTTTGACCATGAATCTGAGAAAGAAAGGGAGAATAGAAACAGTTCGATATCCTACAAATAAATATCGGTGGATGTAAGCGATAGTTATTTTTAACAGAATGCCAGGGCACGGAAACACAAAAATAGCAGGAATGGAGAATTCTCCAGATAAAATAGAGGCGGTTATTATTTGCGTGGTGAATATGATTGCGTGAAATATATGTATTTTTGATTTATTAATTTTCAATAACCATCAAACTTTTTGGTAAAATTTATCTGTCACGCGGTGGTAAATTAGCTGGAGTATTCCATTCACCGCTTATTCAGCGGCAGGCGACCGATGATATGGCCAGAAAAACACGGGAAGAGGCGCTCAAAACGCGCCAGCTGCTGCTGGACGTGGCAATTGAGCAGTTCGCGTTACGCGGAGTCAGTAACACGACGCTGACCGATATCGCCGCGGCTGCCGGCGTGACGCGCGGTGCCGTATATTGGCATTTCGTCAGTAAGAGTGAGCTGTTTAATGCCATGTGGCAAGCGCAGCTCCCGCTGCGCGATCTTATTCATCATAAATTGATACCAATAGAGCATGAAAATCCGTTGCTGGCGCTGAGGAATAAATTCGTGGCGGGGCTGCAATATATAGCCGAAACGCCGAGGCAGAAAGCGCTGATGCAAATTTTGTATCACAAGTGTGAATTTACCAGCGATATGATGTCGGAGCAGGATATCAGGCAGAAAATCGGCTTTGACTATAATACCGTGCGGGGCATTTTACAGACATGCGTGCGTAACCGATTATTACCTGTAGATACAAATATTGAGATTATATTGATTGTCTTGCATAGCGCATTTATCGGCATCATTAAAAACTGGCTTATGGAACCACGGCAATTTGATCTCTATCAGCAGGCTCCGCTGCTGGTGGATAATATTATGTCTGTTCTCTGCGACTCACATCTTTGGGCTGCCTCGCCGGTACGGGCGGCGAAGGGTTGATTTTGGCCTCGCGAACGGGGCTGAAAAGATTTCATCTCGTTACGCTTTCCCTGTTGCGGCCATGCGCAATCTGTCATCTTATCTATAACTTACCGTGCTTATCATGAGGTGCTTATGAAATGTGTGTCTCGCCAGATTGGCGATTTTGAAGTCATTGCATTGAGCGACGGAAACATGTCCGCCAGTCTGGATTTGCTCTCAGGCATTACGACAACGGATGCCGGCGAGATTCAGCGCAGCGCTGGCGTAACGGATCCCGGCAACCTGCACATTTATGGCTATCTGATTCGCGGGCGCGGGCGAACGATTCTGGTTGATTCTGGTACGGGAGGAGCAAACAACGTCGGTGGCCAGCTCGCTGGGCATTTACAGGACTTTGGGGTTGTGCCGCAGGCGGTAGACACGTTGCTGTTGACGCATGCGCATCCGGACCATATCGGCGGTCTGCTGAACGAGGCGGGCGATGCGGTGTATCCCAATGCACAGCTGTACCTCCATCCGAATGAAGTCGCTTTCTGGCAAGATGATGAACGTCTGGCGCAGGCGAACGAGCGGGCGCAGCGCAATTTCACCCGGGCAAGGCGGACGCTGGCGGTATACGGCGAAAGGGTCCATCTGCTGGACGACAAGCCGATCGTAGAAGGCATTCGGCCTGTTGCACTACCGGGCCATACGCCGGGGCATACGGGCTATCGGATTGATTCGCCGCAGGAAAGCCTGATTATCTGGGGGGACATCGTACATTTCCCCTATATTCAGACCGCGCAGCCGGATGTGTCTATTGCGTTTGATATCGATCCTGAGCAGGCGAAGGCATCACGTAAACGGATTCTGGCTCAGGCGGTGCAGGAAAAGCTGCTGGTGGCGGGAATGCACTTTGGCGGGTCTGGCTTCGCGCGGGTCATCCCTGAAGGTCAGGGCTATCGTATGGTGTATTGCGAAGCATAAGCAGGCAATAAAAAAGGCGCATCCCCATGCCGAGTAGCGCCTTTTCTATCAACAACATAACTGATTAGTATCAGTTCATGCCGTATTATAGATGTGTTTATCATCATAAATCACTTTGAAACATCGTGAGTAATTTAAAGTAATCCCAATCTATTGATTTTTAGATGTTTATTTTTATTGCTTTCGTTCGTATTGTTTCAGTTTGTTTTAATGGTTATCATGCCTCTAGTGTAACTATTGGTGTAACTATTATGGCCAATGACAAATTATCAGACATGAAACTGCGCGCCTTAATGCGGGCTGATGTCACAAAACCGAAAACCATCGCTGATGGTGCAGGTCTATCCATACGTGTGACCCCTTCACAGAAACAGACTGGCAATGATGACAAGCGACCTACTAATAACCTTTTATGGCTATTCCGTTACAGGAACCCTCATAAAAGCACTAACCCATTAACACTTGTGCTGGGCCGCTACCCTGATTTGTCGTTATCTGCCGCACGTGCACAGAGAGACAAATGTAAGTCTTGGCTTGCTGACAATCTTGACCCGAAAGATCAATACAAACTTACATCGACAGAAACATTGAATCCCGTGACAGTAAGGCAGGCTCTGCAGTACTGGGTAGACAACTATGCTGTTCATAACAGGGCAAACTATCAAAGGCACCAGGCGCAATTGGATAAGCACATTTTTCCCTATATAGGGGATATGCCTTTATCACTATGCGAAACCAAACATTGGCTTTCATGCTTTGATAGAACAAAGAAAAAATCTCCGGTGGCTGCTGGTTACATTTTCCAGATGTGCAAGCAGGCCCTTAAATATTGCCGGGTTCGTCGGTATGCATTCAGCAATGCTCTGGATGATTTGGCGATACCAGATGTTGGTAAGAAACAGGGGAAAGGTGACCGCGTTCATTCTGAATCGGAGATAAGAGATATTTGGTTCGCTGTAAATTCTGAGGACTTTTTCTCCCCTTATTACTCTGCATTGATAAAAATTTTGGTTGTCTTTGGTGCTCGTACTCACGAGGTTCGTTTATCAGCGATCAAAGAATGGGACACGAAAATATGGATTTGGACTGTTCCAAAAGAACACTCCAAGAGCGGCGGCAAAATAGTCCGACCTATACCTGAAGCACTAAGGCCGTTTCTTGTTGGACTCCTGGAACGTAACGAGGCTAGTGGTTTATTGCTTGGAGAGGCAAAAAAACCGGAAACAGTCAGCCAATACGGTAGGTCTATATACAAGCGTTTTGCTCATTCGGAGCCATGGACTCTGCACGATTTCAGAAGAACATTTTCAACGGCATTAAATGATATGGGAGTTGCGCCGCACGTTGTTGAACAGTTGCTCGGTCACACGCTGGGTGGTGTGCTGGCAATTTACAATCGGAGTCAGTATCTGCCCGAAAAGTTAGACGCCCTAAATAAATGGGTTGAAAAACTTTCAGATTTACAAAAAATTACAAATTAATTATGGCTAGAATTACAAATTAATTGTGGCTAGATAAAACAAGCAGTTAGCAGTAGTGGTGTTTACCTTTGTAAATAAACATTTAAGTAGTTAAATGCTTGTTTTACATAGGTAAATTGCATGGCGGTGAAACAGTAAGTACACTCTTGAAGTGTGCTTGGTTAGACGCATAAAAAAGAGCCCCCAGCAGTACCGAGGGCTCTGAAAAGAGTGGGGCCGATTCAGTCCGCGAAAACTTGAAATCGACCCCTTGATACCAAAAAGCCAGTGGAATGGCTGCAATGGTTGCGTTGGTTCATAACGCAGTATCACTATATATCATTGCATACCATATTTCCACCGGCCCTGTTTGAGGGCAGTAAAATGGAAATGTTAACAACAAAGCAAGTCTGCGCATTAACTACTCTTAGCCGTGTGACCATTTGGCGCTATGAAGTGTCAGGAATGTTTCCTGCACGTGTTCAGTTAGGTCCAAAAAGAGTGGCGTGGCATAAGGCCGAAGTAGAGGCCTGGATGAAAAGCCGCCAGCCAGTACAGCGCTGAGGTGGCTTATGAAACAAGTCACCACTGCCGAAGCAATCCGTAATTATAACGGCCTGTTACGTAATCCGTTACGCCAGTTAACTGTTGGCGAACTCACCGCCCAGCGCATGGCGGCTGCACAATCATTGTTGCAAGCGTGCATCCGCGAAGGTGTAAACCGCCCGTGGACTATTGTTTCACGTCATGCAGCTATGGCTGATAGCCTGGTGCCGTTTCGTATCAGTGACGCTGAATCATGGGCGATGTATCTGGAGTTAAAGCGCGGGGTTCGAAATGAAAAACGCGCCTAACGTTAAGCTGTTGCCGAAAGACCCTTTTACGGAAGCCATTATTTTTGCCGGTTCTGACGCCTGGAGTCATGCCAAGGGCTGGGAAGAAGGCATGGGTAAACAGATAGCTGGCGATGATACACCGCCTGTCTACCTTGGGCCAAGGCAACTGGCTGATTTAGATAATCTGCGGATTATCGACGATAGTCGCCGGTCTGCGCGGGTATATCTGGCCGGTGATATTGAGCCAATAAAAATTAACGCCATCGCTGAAAAACTGGCTTTGGCTGGAGTTAAGGAAGCACGCCTATTTAAAGGAATCCCTGACCGCGAGCCAGAGAACTGGAGCAACTATTTAACCAGGATTCGTGACGGCCACCACTGTGGTAAAAGTCTGGTTGAAATGATGTCCGAACCGGTTGAATGTATTCCGTTAGACAAGCCATTACCAACGCCAGGGGATATCTACCATCCAGACCATATAGACTGGAAACGTGACAAAGTTACGCAGGAATGGGTTTTCCATAAAGCGAAAGGTACGGCGGAAAATTTATCAAGGCTTCTCAAAGCATATGGTGTTCGCGTTCGGTACAACGAGTTATCACGCGATGTTGAGATTAGCGTGAACGGCAGCCTGCCAATCGGCGACTTGGCACGGAACGTGTCCCTGTCAAAGATTGAGGACATTTGCCGCATCAACGATTACCCGTACACAGCAGCAGCCAGCCACCTAGATAACCTGGCGTCAGCAGATTCATACAATCCCGCGCTGGATTGGGTGAAATCGCAGCCCTGGGACGGCACAAGCCGCCTGCGCGAACTGTTTGACTGCCTTACGTTGGCCGACCAGGATAAGACAGAAATTAGCTGGACGTTGTTCCGCAAGTGGTTCTTTGGTGCTATTGCCCTGCTGAGTGGCAAAACCAACAAGTTTGAACACGTCCTGATACTGGTTGATCCTATGGGTGGGCTGGGCAAAACGCGGTTCTTTAATACACTTTGCCCAAAAGACTTTCAGGCTGACGGCGTGACCCTCAACCCGGATGACAAAGACAGCGTTTTGCAAGTGGTCAGCAAATGGCTGGTGGAACTAGGAGAGATAGGCGCGACGTTCAGCAAATCGGACATCGAGAGCCTGAAAGCGTTCCTGAGCAAAGACAAAGACGAGCTACGACCAGCTTACGCCAGGGCTGCAAACTGTTACCAGCGCCGCACTGCTTTTTTTGGCAGCGTGAACAACGTTCAATTCCTCATGGATGACACGAATAACCGCCGTTTCTGGCCAATCCAGGTGGCTGCTGTGAATTATCAGCACTCAATTGACATGCAGCAGGTTTGGGCCGAAGCATTGGCACGCATCAACGCTGGTGAAACCTGGCATTTAGACCAGCAGGAAAACTGTGTTATTGGTGAGCATAATGACGCGTTCCGCAGCAAAGATCGTATTGAGGAGATGATTCTGTCCTCATACGACCCAGGCGCGCTGCCAAGCCGCTACGTGTCAGCCAGTGAAGTACTGAATGAAATTGGCGTACTAAATCCGAAGCAGACGGATACCCGCAAGGCATCGGCACTACTCCGCAAAATGTTTGGCCATAAAATTAGCCGTGGCTTGACGGTTTATCATATGCCGAGCGCTAAAGGCTTTCGCCATTTGGTTTCGGTTAATACTGAATATAAAGAAGGCCCATTCTGAGAGGATTACATGAGATACCAAGCTGAAATTACAATTTTTTGTGAAGGCAGAGATCCGTTTAGTATTCTTTTTAACGAGATATTTGACAGCAAGATAGAGGCATTCAACCATGGCCAGAGGCAAATCACTGACTTCACCAGCAAGACCGAAAAACGAGTGCTGCATATAGACTGCGATGTGATTGAAGTGCCTGAAATTGGTAACGCTGAGATATTGCCGTTTAAAAAGTGACAGTGTTGTGAACCCTTAAGCCCCGGTTATATATCGGGGCTTTTTTATTGGGCATATGTGGTGATGAGTAGCCAGAAATGGTGGCCATTTTGCACTCGCCACCACACTCGCCACCACACTCGCCACCACCGTTAAGGTGCTGTTTATATTAGTTTTTTATGAGGTGTGGTGACGAGTGGTGATGATTATTGAAAAACAAACGTCAGGGGGTATAAAACTATAAATCCCAATACCCCACACGTCCTTTATAGAAACTCGCCACCACTCGCCACCACTTTTCCTTGTAAGCCAGGCGTGGCGCGGGTTTGAGCGTGGTGACGAGTGTTTTGACTCGCCACCACTCGCCACCACCATCAGTCACCCAAGAGCACACCACTACATCGCAGCCTGTCAATGAGCCTGTTCAAGCAGTGTGGTTCGCATCTCATGCTGGTGCCGCTCTGCTGCTGCTGGATGGGTGAGAAGATGAGAATCATTTTCATCCGGGTCCCATTGAGGCGGTGGCACCGGGCGGGGGCATATCACCCACATTATTCGACATCTGCGTGCCATTGCAAAATCGTTTTTATGATTATTGCAGATAAATCAAGAATTTACATGAGGCTTATCAATGCCATGCAGTGAAACCCTGTTATTTACATTGCAAAGCGAACACATATCAAGGATAGGAATAATCCTAAAATATCGTGATTTCCGTTAGCTGTAGTTATTCATAGTTATTCAGCGTGTTTCATAATGATAAGTAGCTGATTTTACTTATAAATTTACACTTTGTGGCCATTGTGTTCGGCGATCTTCCTGGTATTCTTTCAATAAATCCTGAGCAATTGAGAGAACCAAAATGAATGACGTACTTTCTGGACTTATTCGCGCAGCCCTGGAGCATCAAGGCGCTCATCTTCGCTTTGACGGTAACGGCGATATCAATCAAGTTATCCCAGTAGAGCCTGCCGCAGTTCGCTACCTGTCACTGAACGAAGTGCTGACGCCGAAAGCAGGCGCACAGACCACGTTCAACGGCATCATTGCCGCGCGTTCCCTGGTGGCTGCCGCTGGTGCTGAAATCATCCGCATCCCTGGCCCCATGACGCAGCAAGCTGATGTCGACGCCGAAGGCAACCGCCGTCCCCTGAAACAGCAGGAAGTGCCGCGCCACTACATCGTTGTAGCGCCGGGTAAGTTCGCAGCAGTGGCCGATGATGCCGAAATCACTCTGAGTGATGCCCCTTACCTGGTGGCCAGCTATGACGACGCCACCGCGCCATCCTACGGCATCGGCTACACCCTGACTCGCCAGCAACTGAAACATACCTTTGCTGACCCTGACACCGTGCTGCGTGCCGTTAACAGCGCTATCGAGCAGGGCATTGCCCGACTGGCTGACAGCGTTCTACTGACTGACCTGAACACCAAAGCCGCGACACTGACCGACGCCACCGTTGATGCTGTTGCAAAGGCTGCCGCCGCTAAGGGCTGCCGCTGGGCTGACCTGTCAGCCATCGCCGGAACCAGTGCTGCTGGCGTGACCCTGGGCGGTGACGGAACCCTGCGCGCCTGTGCGGTTAAAGCCGAACTGACCGACACCATTGCAACAACCATTGTTGGCGATTTTAGCCGTGCAGCCGTGGCGATTGATGACGAACTGCGCGTAACAGCCAAGCGCATCAACAACGGTGCCGTTGAGATCGTCGTGTGGTGCAACGCACAGGCCCTGGTTCCTGATTCCGCTTACTTCTGGAAATACGGAGCTTAATCATGGGCTGGGGCATCAAGAAAGTGGCGGCGGAACACGCCGCCTTATCGGGCGAAGTGCTGGCCGCCATTGAGGGTGCCGCCATGTACACGCGACACGGCGATGCTGAAGCACCGCGCATCATCGTGCAACCAGCAGGCTACACCGGCTTTATCTACAGCGAAGAAGCGGCGGAAAAGTGGGTCAGGCGCGCGTTTATCGAATTGACACCGAACCAGGTGGAACGCGCAGTCAATTATCTCGCCTCCCTGGTGCGGGAACACCACCGGGAGCATCAGCCAAAGCGCCAGCGCAATAGCTGGGTGAACAGGTGGTGATTATGAGCAAAGAAAACACAGCACGTCAGCATGTGACTGTTCGTCTGGCACCTGAACTGGTGCGCCAGGTGGAACGTGAAAGAACAAAACTGGAGCGCAGAACAGGCATCCGCCCTTCACGCAGCCAGGTACTTGAAAAATTCCTTAACATCGGGTTGAACGGCAAATAAAGCCCAAAAACATAGGTTTCACCGGTTCCCTATGCCCTCAAATAACCGGCCAAATTCAAATTTTGGCGCGCTTATCCTCCGCGTCAGAAGCAGGTTTGCGGTAATCCTGCGGGTAAGAAACCGCCCTTAATCCTCCCGGTTGCGCCGCACCGGCCACAAGCGGCGCAAATCTTCCTTTCAACAATAATTGTTAGCGGCCAACACCATGAAAACTGAAAACCTTTACGAACGAATGACCGAAGAAGCCCGCCTGTTGGCGAGCGAAACCAAGCGATTCCAGATTGTATCCGCGAAAAACCCTATCTGCCGCGAGGCCGCCGAACTGCTGGCGAGTATCAAAAACCGTTTAAACACCTTCGAACATATGACCGAAGATTCCAGCCAGGCGATGCGCAGCGCCGCCGAAAGCCACAGCGCCACCCTGGAGCGGCCGGAACGCCAGATTAAAACGTCACCGCGCGCAAGAGCCATCAGCCCTGGTGAACGCGCAAAGCGCCAGGCTGTGAAGCGCGGCGCACTTCTGTTCCGGGGCGTCTGACATGGCATCAAATGACATTTTCAGCGCGCTGGTGGAATCCATCGGCGTAGCTGACAACATCCTGCAACAGAACAAGAACCTGACCGCGCAGGATCGCCAGAAAATGACGGCCATCAAAAATGCGCTGTTATCCTGGAAGGGCACGGCATTTGGCTTGCGAGATTACGCCATTGGCGGCGGAACCGCAGCGACAGCAAGCGACAAAAAATAGCATGAGGGGTTAGGCCATGATGACGCGCATGAATCCCAATCCAAGCGATGACCAGGCCACAGTGTGGGATTCATGTGTATCCGCAGTCCTGCGCAAAATGCCCGTATGTACAACGCAGGAGGAAAAAGCACAACACATAGAACTGCGCCGTAATGAAGCCTTGCAACTGGCCGCTGCCGCCCTGCGGGCTGCTGGCGAATATTCACTGGCAGAAAACCTACTCGATTAATCCATTTGAGAAACAATCATTATGGCCAGTAATAAGCAATTAAATGCCACAATCCAGATCGGCGGGGCTGTATCATCCAGTCTTAAAAACGCCTTTGGGACAGTGGCAAAATCTACGGAGAGGGTTGGTAGCGCCATCACCGACCTTACCCGCAAACAAAAACTGCTTTCCCAATCCATCCAGACGTTTGGCCGCCAGGGCAAAGACGTTGAATCCCTGCGTGCCAAATACGCCGCCAACGCCGTGGCCATCGACAGAATGCGCGTGGCGCAAGAACGGCTGAACCGCGTCGAATCCGCTCGCGAACGCAACCTGGCGAAGCGTGAAGGGTACAAAGCCGGAATCATGGGCACTATTGCCGTGGGTGCCACGGTTGCCGTGCCGCTGAAACAGGCGATGGATTTTGAAGATACCCTGTCAGATATCCGCAAGGTGGCGAACTTCGACACGCCTGACGGCCTGCTGAAAATGGGGCAAGCCATCCAGGATATGTCAACACGCCTGCCAATGACCGCCAACGATATCGGCAAGATTGTTGCCGCTGGTGCTCAATCCGGCATCGCCACCAGCGAACTGACGAAATTCGCAGAAGCCGCCGTGAAAATGGGCGTGGCGTTCGATATTTCCGCCGATGAAGCGGGGCAGTCGATGGCAGAAATGCGCTCCGCGTTCGGCATGACGCAGGACCAGGTGAACATTCTGGCCGATAAAATCAACCTGCTGGGTAACAACACGGCGGCATCGGCCAAAGACATTCTGGATATCACCCAACGCATCGGGCCGCTGGGTTCCGTAGCTGGCGCGGCTTCTGGTTCGATTGCTGCAATGGGGGCAACCCTGCGCGGTATGGGCGTGCAGAATGAGATCGCCGCCACCGGCATCAAAAACCTGTTGCTTACCCTGTCATCAGGCAAATCTGCCACGAAGGCACAGCAAGCAGTGTTTAAACAGCTTGGCTTCACGTCATCCGCAGTGGCCAAATCCATGCAGTTGGACGCCGATGAAACAATCCGCGTTATCCTGGCGAAGATTGCCAAACTGCCTAAGCACATGCAATCAGCAGCGCTGGCGCAACTGTTCGGCAAGGAATCCATTGGCGCTATCGCACCAATGCTGACGCAACTGGACCAGTACCAGAAAAATCTGGCGATGGTGAACGACAAGGCGCAGTATTTTGGTTCTACGCAGAAAGAATTCGAGGCTGCCACCGCCAAAACATCAGCGCAACTTCAAATCTTCAACAACCGTGTCAGCAATCTTGGCATCACGATTGGCAGTGTGCTGTTGCCAGCGTTCAACGGCATCCTGACCACCGTGGGGCCGGTTATCGGTAAAATCGCCGCGCTGGCCCGCGAATACCCGGCAGTGACGAAGGGTGTTGTAATGGCCGCAGGTGCCCTGGCAACTCTCAGCGTCACCACGTTTGCCGCTGGCTTCGCCTGGACGTTCCTTAAAGGCGGGCTGCTTAACACCGTTGGGCTGTTCGCCCGTGTTGCTGCTGGTGCCACCCTGGCTGGCGCAGCGAATACCACGGCAGCCGCTGGCACAACGCTGCTGGGAACCGCGTTCCGGTTTGTAGGTAAATCCATTCTGTGGGCTGGTCGCGCATTGCTGATGAACCCGATTGGCCTGGCAGTGACCGCCATCGCTGGTGGCGCGTACCTTATTTACCGCAACTGGGAACCGCTGAAAAAATGGTTTACCGACCTGTGGGCCGATATCACCGCAACGTTTGACGCCGCGATCGGTAAAATCATTGGGCTGATTAACAGCGTTGGAGAGAAGTGGAACACCTTCAAAACCACCGTTTCCGAAGGCGTTGGCGATGCCTGGAAGGGTACGAAAAACTTCTTCGGGTTCGGTGATGAAGGTGGCGGCGACAGCAGCAAACCGGCTGCCTCTGGTGCGCCTGTGCTGGTGGCTCCTGCTGTGCCGCAGATGGCCAACCGCTCTGGCGGAACGCAGATTACGACGAACGACACCTATCAGGTAAATGTTCAGCCTGGTCCGGGCATGAATGAAGATGCATTAGCCAGGAAGGTGGCGCAGCAGCTACGGCAACAACAAGCCGTAAGGCAGCGTAGCATGATGACTGACGGGGCATATCAGCCATAGCAAAACCCTGTGTAACTTGGCGTGTAATCAAAAAGCAAAGGGGCCAATTGGCCCCTTTTAAATCAACTGCTTACGGCTTATTTTTAGTTCATGCCGTATTTTTTCAGTTTCTTACGCAGAGTACCGCGGTTGATGCCCATCATCAGGGCTGCGCGGGTCTGGTTACCACGGGTGTATTGCATCACCATGTCCAACAGGGGCTGTTCTACTTCAGCCAGTACCAGCTCATACAGGTCATTAACGTCCTGACCGTTCAGTTGAGCAAAATAGTTCTTCAGTGCCTGTTTAACCGAGTCACGCAGGGGTTTTTGGGTTACCTGATCCTGAGAGTTAACGGTAGAAACGGTCAGTACGTCAGAATTTACGCGTTGTTCGAACATAGTTCTGTCAGCTCTTTATTTCTATTACGCAAAATTTTCGAAGTATGCCTCCAACGCCTCCAGCTGTTCGCTGGCATCCTCAATGGCGTTGAATGTGCGCCGAAACTGGTCATTTGGAGCGTGCTCCTGGAGATACCAGGAGACGTGTTTCCGCGCGATTCGGTAGCCTTTTGCTTGACCATAAAAGTCGTGCAGTTCCCGAACGTGCGCACAAAGCAAGCGCTTAACCTCTGCCAAAGGCAGCGGGGGCAGCAGCTCCCCAGTGTCCAGATAATGCTGGATTTCCCGAAAGATCCAGGGTCTTCCCTGAGCCGCACGGCCTATCATCAGGGCATCAGCCCCCGTATAGTCGAGTACAGCTCTGGCTTTAAGCGGGTCAGTAATGTCACCATTCGCGATAATCGGAATGGAAACGTTCTGCTTAACTGTCCGAATGCTGTCGTATTCAGCTTCTCCGTTAAACAAGCAGGCGCGAGTGCGTCCGTGAATAGTCAGAGCCTGAATGCCACAATCTTCAGCCAGTTGGGCAATCTCTACACAGTTACGGTGTTCAGGAGCCCAGCCAGTGCGAATCTTGAGTGTGACAGGAACGTCCACCGCCTTTACAACCGCGTTCAGGATAGCCTTCACCTGATCCGGGTATTGCAGTAGGGCTGAGCCTGCGAGCTTGCGATTCACCTTTTTTGCCGGACAGCCCATATTGATATCAATAATCTGGGCGCCGCTTTCCACATTAATGCGGGCGGCTCCGGCCATTTCTTCAGGATCGCTACCGGCGATTTGCACCGTGCGAATACCTGGCTCATCCACGTGCACCATCCGTAGCCGGGACTTGTCGCTCTCCCACACCTGTGGGTTGGAGGACATCATCTCTGATACGGTTAGGCCTGCCCCCATCTCGTAGCACAACGTCCGGAATGGTCTGTCAGTAATGCCAGCCATGGGCGCTGCGATCAGGCGATTTCTGAGCTGGTGTTGTCCGATGCGCATGAGTTAAGAAATGACCATACTGTGACTGCAAGGCGGCGTATATTACGCATTTTTTGCACGAGATGAAAGGCCAAACTTTGAGCAATCAGATGTTGTAGATCAATGAATCTCAGTCCTGAAAGCGATTCGAAGATAAATTTCTATATTAATCATAAAATTAAATAAAAGTGGATGATTTGTGCGCATTGATAAAATCATCAAACTTCTCTCGCATTCTTACGTAATGGCCAACGTCTGAACGATAAAACGATGATATTATGAACAATATTGAAGAGCTAAATGAGATCTGTCTCGCATTTATGGCGGGGAAAAGAGAGCAGGTAGGGGAAAATGCGGCCCGCAGGCCGCATTGAGAGAAGATTATTTTTTGCGTCCGGTAATCCGGCACCACTCTTCTTTTTCGACTACAGCATCGAGGTCGAAAAGGTCGGCGTACGCTTCGCACACGCTTTCCGCCTGGCTGGCGAGAATACCGGAAAGGCCCAGCAGGCCGCCTGTAACCGGCAGTACGCTGATTAATGGCGCCAGCTCGCGTAACGGGCCGGCCAGGATGTTAGCGACCACCACGTCGGCTTTCATGGCTTCTGGCTGGTCCTGCGGCAGATACAGCTCCAGACGCTCAGAAACGCCGTTACGCTGGGCGTTATCGCGGCTCGCCTGAATAGCCTGCGGATCGATATCGATCCCGATTGCGCGCGCGGCACCCAGCTTCAGTGCGGCGATCGCAAGGATCCCTGAACCGCAGCCGAAGTCGATCACGGTTTTACCCGCCAGATCCAGACCGTCCAGCCACTGCAGGCACAGGGAGGTTGTTGGATGGGTGCCGGTGCCAAACGCCAGACCCGGATCGAGCATGACGTTGACCGCGTTCTCGTCCGGCACGTCGCGCCAGCTTGGGCAGATCCACAGACGTTCGCCAAAACGCATGGGGTGGAAGTTATCCATCCACTCGCGTTCCCAGTCTTTGTCTTCCAGCTGTTCGATTTTATGCGCAAAGCCTGTGCCCAGCAGCGGATGCTGTTCCAGGAGGGCAACGACCTCTTTCATGTCGGTTTCTGCGTCGAACAGGCCGATAACGTCGGTATCGCCCCACAGGCGAGTTTCACCCGGCAGCGGCTCGAAGACCGGCGTGTCATGCGTATCCTGGAAGGTGATGGAGACCGAACCGGCTTCCATCAGCGCATCGCTAAGATCTTCGGCATTCTCGCCGGTTGTGTTCAGTTTCAGTTGGATCCACGGCATGGCAAAACTCTTTATTTATCAGTAGAAATTACGGCAGCCTGCGGTGCTGGGTGACCAAAACGGTTCCCGACCACAAACGCCAGCAAACTTAGCAGTAACGAGGGCACAATCGGATGGAAGCCCAGGTACTGAATCTTAAACGTCGCCAGCACGGCGTAAAGTACGCCGCCGACGATCATCGCGCTTAATGCACCGGCGGCGTTCGCGCGCTCCCAGTAGAGGCCAAGCACCAGCGGCCACAGGAATACGGCTTCCAGCCCGCCAAAGGCCAGCAGGTTCAGCCAGATGATCATCTCCGGCGGTCGCCAGGCGGCCAGCATCATCAGAATGCCCAGTACCAACGTGGTCCAGGTTGAGATGCGTTTCAGGCGGTGTTCGTTATGTATTTTAGTCGGCTGCGAACTGAGCCACAGATCTTTAACGATTGTCGCCGACGCCTGCAAGAGGTGGGCGTTTACGTTCGACATAATCGCCGCCATCGGTGCGGCAAGAAACAGGCCGGCGGCCCACGGCGGTAGAACCTGTACCATCAGCGTCGGGATCACCAGATCCGGTACGGTGAGGTGCGGTAGCACCGCACGCCCGAGCGCGCCCGCCAGGTGCATCCCCAGCATCAAAATTGCGACGACGATAGTGCCGATAATAATCCCGCGGTGCACCGCCTTACTGTCTTTATAGGAGATGCAGCGAACGGCAGTATGCGGCAGGCCAATCACGCCAAAGCAGACCAGTACCCAGAACGAGGTCATAAAGGTTGGCGTCAGGATATCGTCCGCACCGTGTGGAGAGACCAGCTGCGGGTTGATCTGTTCCAGCGTATTGACCGCGTTATGCAGACCACCGGCGGCATGAACCACGCCAACCAGCAGCACGATGGTGCCAATCAGCATCACCATCCCTTGCATGGTGTCGTTGAGCACGCTGGCGCGGAAGCCGCCAAAGGCGGTGTACAGTGCGATGGTGATACCAAAGATCAGTAGCCCGGTTTCGTACTTAATCCCCGCTGCGGTTTCCAGCAGCCGCGCGCCGCCGATAAACTGGACGGCAATCGCCCCCACAAACGCAACCAGCAGGCTGATACTGGCGATCCAGACGACAGCACGATTCTGGTAGCGAGCCTGCAGCATGTCGTTAAGGGTAATGGCATTATAACGGCGCGCCAGAATGGCGAATTTCTTGCCCAACACCCCCAGCGATAGCCAGATAGTCGGCACCTGAATCAGCGCCAGTAGTACCCAGCCTAGCCCGTATTTATAGGCGGCGCCCGGCCCGCCGATAAACGAGCTGGCGCTGATATAGGTGGTGGTCAGCGTCATTGCCAGCACAAAACCGCCCATCGAACGGCTACCGAGAAAATACTCGCTGAGGAAGGAGCCGGTGCTGCGTTTACGCATGGCGTACAGCGACAGGCCGAACACCACGAACAGGTACAGCACCAGGACAACGATAATCTCAGTTTGCATCGTTATCCTCCAAAGGAATATCACGGAAGATAAAGCGCACCATCAGCCAGCAAAGAAGGATAAACACCAGCGGCATCAGCAGGCAGGCCATTTCAAACCAGCGCGGCAGGCCGGTGAAGCCCTGCATTGAGCTTGGTATGTAAGCGCTTGCTAACCATGCTGCAAGATAAAGAAGGGTTAGCCCTAGCGCCCAGCGCGCCTCTTTATGGGCCTGAACAAAACGCTTGTCCATTTTTTGTCCCTTGTGGATGAAGAAAGCGGGGATTGTACCGCAAGGAAAAGATGAGGGGAGAGAAAAACAAAAAAGGCCGGAAAATCCGGCCTTTTGCTGCGAGAACAGGATTATTTTTCCTGCAATCCGAGTTTTTTCTCCAGATAGTGGATGTTAGTACCACCATGCTGGAAGTTCTCGTCGCTCATAATACGCATCTGCAGATCAACGTTGGTTTTGATACCGTCGATGATCAGTTCCTGCAGCGCATTCTTCATGCGAGCAATCGCCACGTCACGGGTCTCACCGAAGCAGATGAGCTTGCCGATCATTGAGTCATAATACGGCGGTACGGTGTAGCCGGCGTAGATATGAGATTCCCAACGAACGCCAAAACCGCCCGGCGCGTGGAAGCGGGTAATTTTACCCGGGCTTGGCAGGAAGGTATCCGGGTCTTCGGCGTTGATACGGCATTCCACCGCGTGGCCGCGAACCTGAACTTCTTCTTGCTTGATGGACAGCGGCTGACCGGCAGCGATACGCAGCTGCTCTTTGATCAGGTCAACGCCGGTGATCATCTCGGTAACCGGGTGCTCTACCTGGATACGGGTGTTCATTTCAATGAAGTAGAACTCGCCGTTTTCGAACAGGAACTCGAAAGTACCTGCACCACGGTAGCCGATATCCACGCACGCTTTCGCGCAGCGTTCGCCGATGTAGCGACGCAGTTCCGGGGTAATGCCCGGCGCTGGCGCTTCTTCGACGACTTTCTGGTGACGACGCTGCATAGAGCAGTCGCGTTCAGCCAGATAGATAGCGTTGCCCTGGCCATCAGCCAGCACCTGGATCTCGACGTGGCGAGGATTTTCCAGGTATTTCTCCATGTACACCATGTCGTTGTTGAAAGCAGACTTCGCTTCCGCTTTGGTCATGGCAATGGACTGCGCCAGATCGGCATCGCTGCGCACCACGCGCATACCGCGACCGCCGCCGCCGCCGGAGGCTTTGATAATGACCGGGTAGCCGATGCGTTTCGCATGTGCACGGTTAGCGTCCATGTCGTCGCCCAGCGGGCCGTCAGAGCCCGGAACGGTTGGTACGCCGGCTTTCTTCATCGCGGTGATTGCAGACACTTTGTCGCCCATCAGGCGAATGGTGTCGGCTTTCGGGCCGATGAAGATAAAGCCAGAACGTTCAACCTGCTCGGCAAAGTTGGCGTTCTCAGAGAGGAAGCCATAGCCTGGGTGAATCGCAACGGCCCCGGTGATCTCAGCGGCGCTGATGATAGCCGGGATGTTCAGATAGCTTTTTACGGACGGAGCCGGGCCGATACAAACCGTCTCATCCGCCAGCAGTACGTGTTTTAAATCGCGGTCCGCAGTGGAGTGTACAGCGACGGTCTTAATGCCCAGTTCTTTACAGGCACGCAGAATACGCAGTGCGATCTCGCCGCGGTTCGCGATGACAATTTTATCCAGCATCTTCGCCTCGTTACTCGATGACGACCAGAGGCTCGTCAAATTCAACCGGCTGACCGCTTTCTACCAGGATTGCTTTCACAGTCCCTGCTTTGTCAGCTTCGATCTGGTTCATCATTTTCATCGCTTCAACGATGCACAGGGTGTCGCCCACGTTAACTTTCTGACCAATTTCCACGAATGCTTTAGCATCCGGGCCTGGGGTGCGATAGAAAGTACCAACCATCGGGGAACGTACGATGTGACCACTGATTTCAGCTTTAGCCGGAGCTTCAGCTGCAGCTGGTGCTGCCGCGACAGGTGCCTGCTGTTGCATTACAGGCGCTGCATAAGCCTGCTGCATCACTGGAATGCCGGTGTTCGGTGCTGAACGGCTGATGCGTACAGACTCTTCGCCTTCAGAAATTTCCAGTTCGTTGATGCCAGACTCTTCGACCAGCTCGATCAGTTTTTTAATCTTACGAATATCCATGAGTGGGTTCCGTACTCTTTGTTTAGTTTGATTGTGACAGGCGTTTTACCGCCGTCTGTAAAGCGTATGAATAGCCGTCAGCCCCGAGTCCGCAGATAACGCCGGAAGCGATATCAGACAGATACGAGTGATGGCGGAATGGTTCGCGCGCATGAACGTTGCTCAGGTGAATCTCGATAAACGGGATGCTCACCGCCAGCAACGCATCGCGAAGGGCAACGCTCGTGTGCGTGAACGCGGCCGGATTGATCAGGATATAGTCAATATTGTCTTTAGCCTGATGAATACGGTCGATGAGGACGTACTCGGCGTTGGATTGCAGGCTATCGAGCGTGACGTTCAAGGCTTCGGCTTCCGCGTTTAAGCGGCTTACGATCTGGGAAAGCGTCAGCGTGCCGTACTTCTCTGGCTCACGGGTGCCTAACATATTCAGGTTCGGGCCGTTCAAAAGCAAAATGCGAAACTTGTCAGTCATTGTGCTGCTATCTCCTGCAATTCTCGGGTAAAAAACAAAATATACCTTCGATGCGCGATTGTCACCTTTTCAGAGGCTTAAAACCCCCTCTAGGAAAACCAAGGTCGCACATTATAACTATTTCGTAGCATTTGGCAGCTAAATACTGGTCTTATCAGGGAAGATTATCAACCGCTATCGTGTAAAGAACGTCTGACTATAAGTGAATTGTGGTAAACCGCACATATCGCGACATCATCGCCACCATTGGCGAAACTTCTTGTATCGGCAGGCCAACAGCACGATGGCGCACCCAGCGTAGAGAAGCGGCTGGGGTGAGATTATCTTCACCGACCATAGGTAATGTATCGGCGCGAGGATCGCGACAAGATAGACGAAATTGTGCAAAAGCTGCCAGCGCCGACCTAATTTTCGCTGCATAGCCTGAGTAGAGGTCACCGCCAGCGCGAGCAGGATTAACCAGCAGGCGAAACCCAGCAACAAATACGGCCGGGTAACAATCTCCTGCCCTAATAGCGACACATTGCGGATGCCGAGCTCCAGTAAACTGTAGCTGGTCAGGTGAATCGTCGCCCACGCAAAGCACCACAGCCCCAGTAATCGGCGCGTACGAATCAGCAGCGGCTGTTTAGCGTAGCGCGCCAGCGGAGCGACTAACAAGGTCGCCAGCAGTAATTTCAGAGCCATCCTACCGGTAAAATGCTGAATATCCTTCACCGGGTCGGCGCTAAGCTGGCCGTGAGAAACCGCCCAGAACAGCCAGACAAGGGGCAAAAATGCCGCCAGATGCAGGAAAACTTTCAGCCAGATAACTTGTTTAGCCGTTAAACGCATTAAAAGTTCTCCCGCAGGTTCATGCCGCGATACAACGACGCCACTTCATCGGCATAGCCGTTAAACAGCAGCGTCGGCTGGCGTTGGACGTCGAGGATGCCGCCTGCGCCAATAAAACGTTCGCTGGCCTGTGACCAGCGCGGATGATCGACGTGTGGGTTAACGTTGGCATAAAACCCGTATTCATCCGGCGCCGCCAGGTTCCACGTAGAATGAGGCCGCTCGCGGGTGAGCATAATGCTGACGATCGATTTAATGCCTTTAAAACCGTATTTCCACGGCACGGTCAGGCGGATCGGTGCGCCGTTTTGCGGCGGCAGCGCTTTGCCGTAGACGCCTACGGTCAGCAGCGTCAGGGGGTGCATCGCCTCGTCGAGGCGTAACCCTTCTATATAAGGATACGCGAGGCCGCCGCCGATAAAGCGGTCTTTCTGTCCGGGCATGGTTTCCGGCGAGTAGAGCGTTTTGAAGGCGACATATTTGGCGTTGCTGGTGGGCTCGACGGCAGCCAGCAGCTTATGCAGCGGGAAGCCAATCCACGGAACCACCATCGACCAGGCTTCAACGCAGCGCATACGGTAAATTCGCTCTTCCAGCGGAAAACGTTTTGTCAGAGAGTCATGGTCAAGCGTTAAGGGTTTCGCGACTTCACCGCCGATGGTCAACGTCCACGGGTTGGTCGGCAAGCTTCCGGCGTTGGCCGCCGGGTCGGCTTTATCAAGGCCAAACTCATAGAAGTTGTTGTAGCCGGTGACTTTATTTTCCGGCGTTAACGTCAGCTTATTTTGCCATTGTGTGGGCTGCGTGAAGGTCAGCGGCGCACCGGAGGGGGCGGCGGGACGGTCATTACCTTTAAACCAGTCGGTGAGGCTGGAGGCGTGAAGCGGAAACGAGGCCGTGGCGGCGCCGAGGCCTAGCATTTTCAGCACCTGGCGGCGCTTGAGCATAAACACGGACTCGGCCGTGACGTCTGCTTCGGTCAGTTTTTTGTAGCTCATGATGCACTCCGTCATGCTTTTTTTCTAAGCATGACGGAGGCAACGGGTTAATGCGAATATGTCACGAAAAATTGCAGATTAGGCGATTTTGACCAACGTACGGCCCTGAATCTGGTTGTTAATGATTTTGTCGGCGAAGCGCGGTGCGTCTTCCAGCGCTATCTCCGTCGCACTCTGCGCAAAGAACGATTCCGGCAGGTCGACAACCAGACGCTTCCAGGCTTCAGCGCGCCGCGCCGCTGGCGTCATGACCGAGTCGACGCCCTGAAGACGGACATTGCGCAGAATAAACGGCATGACGGTAGTCGGCAGGGCAAAACCGCCCGCCAGGCCGCAGGCCGCAACGCAGCCACCGTAGTTCATCTGCGCCAGCACTTTCGCCAGCACTTTGTCGCCAACCGTATCCACGGCACCGGCCCAAATCTGTTTTTCCAGCGGACGGGTTTCGGCAAATTCATCGCGGCTCAGAATACGGTTTGCGCCGAGTGCGCGCAGATAGTCGTGAGTGCTTTCTCGCCCGGAAACCGCCGTCACCTGGTAACCCAGCTTGTGCAGCAGGGCGATCGCGGTGCTGCCTACGCCGCCGCTGGCGCCGGTCACCACGATTTCCCCGTCGTCAGGACGCACGCCCGCGTCTTCTAACGCCATGACGCAGAGCATGGCGGTAAAGCCCGCAGTACCGATGATCATCGCCTTACGCCCATCAAGACCTGCTGGCAGCGGCACCAGCCAGTCGCCGTTGACGCGTGCGCGCTCGGACAGCCCGCCCCAGTGGTTTTCGCCCACGCCCCAACCGGTCAGCAGAACCGGCTGACCCGGGGTATAGCGCGCGTCGTCGCTGGCGTGCACCGTACCGGCGAAGTCGATACCCGGCACCATCGGGAAGTTACGGATAATCTTCCCTTTGCCGGTAATGGCCAGCGCGTCTTTGTAGTTCAGGCTGGACCACTGGATATCCACGGTGACGTTACCCTGCGGCAGCAGACTGTCGTCAACGGCCTTCACTGCGGCGATGGTTTTGCCATCCTGCTGATCTAAGATGAGTGCCTGCATAACCCTTTCCTTACTTACATGGACTGATAGTGAAAAAATTAACCCGGGACTATACTCGCTTATCATAATTTGATGCCGATTTGGCGCAATAAATTGCCAGATCCGCCAGGTTTGGTAGTATGCCGACCTGGTTTGATATGTTAGTGCTTACTTCTTGTAAGACACGGATGCTGGCACCCGACCTGCTGTCGGTAGACGAATAACCCGCGGAGTTAACTCAGGGATGCGATTAACGACGAAGTTCTCAGCCTTTTTTACGCTCTTAACCGGGCTTACCATCTTTGTGACGTTAATCGGCTCCTCGCTGAGTTTCTATAACGGCATACAGTATAAGATAGCCAGCCGCGTTCAGGCTGTCGCGACGGTTCTGGATAACCGTCTGGTCAGCACCTCATTTGATAAGCTGGATAATCAGCTTGATGAAATCATGGTGCCGCTCGACATCGTGCATATCGACTTTACTCTCAACGGTAAATCGCTGTTCAGCCATACGCGCAGCAGTAGCTATTTGCCGATGGGCAGCCATTATCAGTTCCGCGAAATGTCCGTGCCATCGCTTAAACATCCGGGAATGACGATTCATCTGGTCTATCAGGACCCGATGGCCAACTATTTCCGTTCGCTGATGACGACCGCACCGCTGACGATCACCATTGCCTTTATGGTGCTGGTGGTGTTTATCGCCGTGCGCTGGCTGCGTCGCCAGCTGGCCGGCGAAGAGCTGCTGGAACAGCGAGCGACGCGCATCCTCAACGGCGAACGCGGCGCGAAGGTAAAAGGCAGCATTCATGAATGGCCGGCGCGCACCAGTTCGGCGCTGGATATGCTGCTGTCGGATCTGCAGTTCGCCAGCGATCAGCGCAGCCGCCTGGATACGCTGATCCGTTCCTACGCCGCGCAGGATGCGAAAACCGGTCTAAGCAATCGCCTGTTCTTTGATAACCAACTGGCCACGCTGCTGGATGACCAGGAAAACGTCGGCTCGCATGGCATCGTGATGATGATTCGCCTGCCAGATTTTGATTTCCTGCGCGATAACTGGGGCCGCGCAGCAGCGGAAGAGCATGTCTTTACGCTCATCAATCTGCTTTCTACCTTTATAATGCGCTACCCCGGCGCGTTGCTGGCGCGCTACCGCCGCAGCGACTTTACGGTGCTGTTGCCGCATCGCACGTTGAAAGAGGCGGACAGCATCGCCGGGCAGTTGCTGAAGGCGATAGACGGTCTGCCGTTGGCCAAAATTCTCGACCGTGACGATATGATGCATATCGGTATTTGCGCCTGGCGCAGCGGACAAACCACCGAACAGGTGATGGAGCACGCTGAAGCCGCGGTGCGTAATGCGGTGCTGCAAGGCAGCAACAGCTGGGCTATCTATGATGATTCGCTGCCGGAAAAAGGCCGTGGCAACGTGCGCTGGCGTACGCTCATCGAGCAGATGCTCAGCCGCGGAGGCCCGCGTATCTATCAAAAACCGGCCGTCATGCGTGACGGTAGCGTGCATCACCGTGAGCTGATGTGTCGCATTTTTGACGGCAAAGAGGAAGTGATTGCCGCCGAGTATATGCCGATGGTGCTGGAGTTTGGTTTAGGTGAAGAGTACGACCGCCAACAGATTACCCGTCTGGTTCCTTTCCTGGGATTCTGGCCTGAAGAAAATCTGGCCATTCAGGTCACGGTTGAGTCGCTGATTCGCCCGCGCTTTCAACGCTGGCTCCGTGATGTATTAATGCAGTGCGAAAAATCGCATCGCCGACGGATTATTTTTGAACTTGCTGAGGTAGATGTCTGTCAACATATGACGCGTCTTCAGCCCGTCGTCCGTTTATTGCATGCTTTAGGCGTTCGGGTTGCCGTTACCCAAGCGGGTTTAGCGCTTGTCAGCACCACCTGGATTAAACAGCTTGAGATTGAACTGATTAAGCTCGATCCGGTGCTGGTGCGGAATATTGAAAAGCGCAGCCAAAACCAACTGCTGGTACAAAGCCTGGTCGAGGCCTGCAAGGGCACTTCTATCCAGGTGTTTGCCGCCGGCGTCCGCAGCCGCGGCGAGTGGCAGGTTTTAACGGAATGCGGAGTTTTCGGCGGCCAGGGCGATTTTTTTGCTGCTTCACAGCCACTTGACGCAAATGTGAAAAAATATTCGCAAAGATATTCGGTTTGACCTGCTGTTTAACGTGTTTATCACGTAGAATAACGCGCGCGGTTTTTTCTGGGGGTGTGCATGTCTGCTCGCCGGAAAAAAAGACGCACCATGCATGTGAGGTCCTTTGACAGGTACAAATCCAGGAAGGAGCGGCAGTGAGTCTCCCTGCACTGAAGGAGTCAGGTTGGATTTGTAACAAAGGTAACGAACTGCACTAATTTTCACCGTTGCAGATGATTTTTGCGCCTTGTCGCTGCTGCGTGTGGTTGGTAAAGTAAGCGGATTTTGTTTTCCGCCCCAGCTTTCAGGATTATCCCTTAGTATGTTGAAAAAATTTCGTGGCATGTTTTCCAATGACCTGTCCATTGACCTGGGTACCGCGAATACCCTGATTTACGTAAAAGGACAAGGCATCGTATTGAATGAGCCTTCCGTGGTCGCCATTCGTCAGGATCGTGCCGGTTCACCGAAAAGCGTGGCCGCCGTAGGTCATGACGCTAAACAGATGCTGGGCCGTACGCCGGGCAACATCGCGGCCATTCGTCCGATGAAAGACGGCGTTATCGCTGACTTCTTCGTGACCGAGAAAATGCTCCAGCACTTCATCAAACAGGTTCACAGCAACAGCTTTATGCGCCCGAGCCCGCGCGTGCTGGTTTGTGTGCCGGTTGGCGCAACCCAGGTTGAACGCCGCGCAATCCGTGAATCCGCTCAGGGCGCTGGCGCCCGTGAAGTCTTCCTGATTGAAGAACCGATGGCTGCGGCAATCGGTGCGGGTCTGCCGGTTTCTGAAGCAACCGGTTCTATGGTTGTGGATATCGGTGGTGGTACTACCGAAGTCGCCGTTATCTCTCTGAACGGCGTGGTTTACTCTTCCTCTGTCCGTATCGGCGGCGACCGCTTCGACGAAGCGATCATCAACTACGTTCGTCGTAACTACGGCTCTCTGATCGGTGAAGCGACCGCAGAACGTATCAAGCACGAAATCGGCTCCGCTTACCCGGGTGACGAAGTGCGTGAAATCGAAGTCCGTGGCCGTAACCTGGCAGAAGGTGTTCCGCGTGGCTTCACGCTGAACTCCAATGAAATTCTTGAAGCGCTGCAGGAACCGCTGACCGGTATCGTAAGCGCCGTGATGGTTGCACTGGAACAGTGCCCGCCAGAACTGGCTTCCGACATCTCCGAACGCGGTATGGTGCTGACCGGCGGCGGCGCGCTGCTGCGCAACCTCGATCGCCTGCTGATGGAAGAAACCGGTATTCCAGTTGTCGTTGCTGAAGATCCGCTGACCTGCGTAGCGCGCGGCGGCGGCAAGGCGCTGGAAATGATCGACATGCACGGCGGCGATTTGTTTAGCGAAGAGTAGTCAGCATGAGGTTCAGGGTAGCCAGCAGGCTACCCTTAATTTCACTGACACGAGAATACGCATAGCCTATGAAGCCCATTTTTAGCCGTGGCCCGTCGCTGCAGATTCGCCTTATTCTGGCGGTGCTGGTGGCGCTGGGTGTCATTATCGCCGACAGCCGCCTGGGTATGTTCAGTCAAATCCGAACATACATGGATACTGCCGTCAGTCCTTTCTATTTTGTTTCTAATGGTCCCCGTGAACTGCTCGATAGCGTCTCGCAAACGCTGGCATCACGCGACCAGCTCGAGCTTGAAAACCGCGCATTACGTCAGGAGCTGCTGCTGAAAAACAGCGACCTGCTGATGCTGGGTCAGTACAAACAGGAAAATGCCCGTTTACGCGAACTGTTAGGTTCACCGCTGCGCCAGGACGAACAAAAAATGGTGACGCAGGTGATCTCAACGGTTAACGATCCGTACAGCGATCAGGTTGTTATCGATAAAGGCACCGTCAACGGCGTCTATGAAGGCCAGCCGGTCATCAGCGACAAAGGCGTTGTGGGTCAGGTTGTCGCGGTGGCAAAACTGACCAGCCGCGTGCTGCTGATTTGCGATGCAACCCACGCGTTGCCGATTCAGGTGCTGCGTAACGATATCCGCGTGATTGCCGCCGGTAACGGCTGCACCGACGATTTACAGCTGGAGCATCTGCCGGCCAACACCGACATTCGCGTCGGCGATGTGCTGGTTACCTCCGGTCTGGGCGGCCGATTCCCGGAAGGGTATCCGGTCGGCGTTGTCTCGTCGGTTAAGCTGGACACTCAGCGTGCCTATACCGTTATTCAAGCGCGCCCAACGGCGGGCCTGCAGCGTCTGCGCTATCTGCTGCTGCTGTGGGGCGCCGATCGGAATGGCACTAACCCGATGACCCCGGAAGAGGTACATCGCGTTGCTAACGAACGCCTGATGCAGATGATGCCGCAGGTGCTGCCGTCGCCGGAAGCGATGGGGCCACAGCTGCCTGCGCCAGCAACCGGCATGACCGCCCCCTCTGCGGATACGCCGCCACCTCAGCTCCCCTCAGGAGGGCAATAGTGGCAAGTTACCGTAGCCAGGGACGCTGGGTAATCTGGCTCTCGTTTCTTATCGCACTGTTGCTACAAGTTATGCCCTGGCCGGATGACCTCACGGTTTTCCGGCCGAACTGGGTCCTGCTTATTCTGCTTTACTGGTCGCTGGCGCTACCGCACCGGGTGAATGTGGGCACGGGCTTCGTGATGGGTGCCATACTGGATCTGATCAGTGGTTCAACGCTCGGCGTGCGCGCGCTGTCGTTGAGCATTGTGGCGTATCTGGTGGCGCTAAAGTATCAGCTGTTCCGCAACCTGGCGCTCTGGCAGCAGGCGCTGGTCGTTATGCTACTCTCGCTCGCGACGGATATTATTGTTTTCTGGGCAGAGTTTTTAGTGATCAACGTCTCTTTCCGACCTGAAGTGTTCTGGAGTAGTGTAGTAAACGGCGTGCTTTGGCCATGGATATTTCTACTGATGCGTAAAGTTCGTCAGCAATTTGCCGTTCAATAAGGTCGTTATGGTATCTCTCTATCTTGCTTCAGGTTCCCCGCGTCGCCAGGAACTGCTTACTCAGCTTGGCATCTCGTTTGAGAAAGTGGTTCCGGGTATTGAAGAAGTGCGCCGTCCTCATGAGGAGGCTCAGCACTACGTGGCGCGGCTGGCGCGAGAAAAAGCGCAGGCGGGCGTTGCCCTCGTGTGTGAGGATCGCCCGGTTCTGGGGGCGGATACCATTGTTATCCTTAACGGTGAAGTGCTGGAGAAACCGCGCGATGAAGCACATGCAGCCGCTATGCTGCGTATGCTCTCAGGGAATACCCATCAGGTGATGACCGCCGTTGCGCTGGCTGACCGCCAGCACACGCTCGACTGTCTGGTGGTCACCGAGGTGACCTTCCGGACGCTCTCTGATGATGATATCGCAGCGTATGTTGCGAGCGGAGAACCTTTAGATAAAGCAGGTGCATACGGTATTCAAGGGTTGGGTGGCTGTTTCGTCAGGAAGATCAATGGCAGCTATCACGCCGTAGTCGGCTTACCGCTGGTGGAAACGTATGAGTTGCTGAGTAACTTTAACTCGCTACGTGAAAAAAGGGATAAACATGACGGCTGAATTATTAGTTAACGTGACGCCATCGGAGACGCGGGTGGCGTATATCGACGGCGGCATTTTGCAGGAAATTCATATTGAGCGTGAAGCGCGACGCGGAATAGTAGGCAATATCTACAAAGGTCGTGTCAGTCGGGTCTTGCCGGGTATGCAGGCGGCTTTTGTAGATATTGGTCTGGATAAGGCGGCGTTCCTTCACGCCTCCGATATCATGCCGCACACCGAATGTGTCGCCGGCGAAGAACAAAAACAATTCACCGTGCGCGACATCTCCGAGCTGGTACGCCAGGGCCAGGATCTGATGGTGCAGGTGGTAAAAGATCCGCTGGGCACCAAAGGCGCGCGTCTGACCACTGACATTACCTTACCCTCCCGCTATCTGGTGTTTATGCCGGGTGCCTCGCACGTCGGCGTGTCGCAGCGTATTGAAAGCGAAGCCGAACGCGAGCGCCTAAAGAAGGTGGTGGCCGAATACTGCGATGAGCAGGGCGGCTTTATTATTCGTACGGCGGCAGAAGGCGTGTGTGAAGAGGACTTAGCCTCAGATGCCGCCTACCTTAAACGCGTCTGGACCAAAGTGATGGAGCGCAAAAAGCGCCCGCAGACCCGCTACCAGATGTACGGTGAACTGGCGCTGGCGCAGCGTGTGCTGCGCGACTTTGCTGACGCCCAACTGGATAAAATTCGCGTTGACTCGCGTTTGACCTACGAAGCGTTAATGGAATTTACGGCTGAATATATGCCTGAAATGACCAATAAGCTTGAGCACTACAGCGGTCGCCAGCCTATCTTTGATCTCTTCGATGTTGAGAATGAAATCCAGCGTGCGCTGGAGCGTAAAGTAGAACTCAAGTCAGGTGGCTATCTGGTTATCGACCAGACCGAGGCCATGACCACCGTCGACATTAATACCGGAGCCTTCGTTGGCCACCGTAATCTCGATGACACCATCTTCAATACCAACATTGAAGCGACCCAGGCGATTGCTCGCCAGCTGCGCCTGCGTAACCTCGGCGGGATTATCATCATCGATTTTATCGATATGAATAACGAAGACCACCGTCGTCGCGTGCTGCATTCGCTGGAGCAGGCGCTGAGCAAAGACCGCGTCAAAACCAGCGTCAACGGTTTCTCGCCGCTCGGATTGGTTGAGATGACCCGCAAGCGCACCCGCGAAAGCGTTGAGCATGTGCTGTGCACGGAATGCCCGACCTGTCACGGTCGCGGTACGGTGAAGACGGTCGAAACGGTGTGCTACGAAATCATGCGTGAAATTGTGCGCGTGCATCATGCCTACGACTCCGATCGTTTCCTGGTCTATGCTTCTCCATCTGTGGCGGAAACGCTGAAGGGCGAAGAGTCCCATGCGCTGGCGGAAGTCGAAATATTTGTCGGCAAGCAGGTAAAAGTACAGATTGAACCGCTCTATAACCCGGAGCAGTTCGATGTGGTCATGATGTAATAACGCAGCCTGCTGCAACCCAAGGAGAGATGCGTGAGGCGATTGCCGGGGATACTACTGCTCACCGTTGCTACACTGATTGTCATTGTCGCGCTGCTGGTGAGCGGCCTGCGTCTTGCCTTGCCGCATCTGGACCAATGGCGCCCGACGCTGCTGGCGAAAATTGAAGCCGCCACCGGGCTGCCCGTCTCTGCTTCACAAATTCAGGCCAACTGGCAGACCTTCGGTCCGACGCTTGAGGTTCGTGACATCAAGGCCGGGCTGAACGACGGCGGCGAACTCTCCATTAAACGTGCCTCGATGGCGCTGGATGTCTGGCAGAGCCTGCTGCACCTGCGCTGGCAATTTCGCGAGCTGACCTTCTGGCAGCTGCAGGTCCGCACCAATACCCCGCTGCAGAATAACGACGGCGACGGTGGCCTTAAGGGCGACCGTATCAGCGATCTGTTTCTGCGCCAGTTTGATCATTTTACCCTGCGCGATAGCCACCTTAGCTTCCTGACTCTCTCCGGCCAGCGCGCCGAGCTGGCGGTTCCGCAGCTGACGTGGGTGAACGATAAAAATCGTCACCGTGCCGAAGGCGAACTGAGCCTGTCCAGCCTCACCGGCCAGCACGGGGTGATGAAGGTTCGCATGGATCTGCGCGACGAAAATGGCCTGCTGAACAAAGGGCGGCTGTGGCTGCAGGCCGACGATATCGACGTGAAGCCGTGGCTGGGCCAGTGGATGCAGGACAATATCGCGCTGACCAGCGCCCGCTTTAGCCTTGAGGGCTGGGCGTCGGTGGACAAGGGCGAGATCGCCAGCGGCGACGTGTGGCTGAAAAAGGGCGGCGCCAGCTGGCAGGGCGACGCGCACACGCATCGGCTGTCGGTGGATAACCTCACCGCGCATCTGTCGCGGGAAAAGGAAGGCTGGGAGCTGCGGATCCCTGATACTCGCATCACCATCGACGATACGCCGTGGCCGCGCGGCGCGCTGGCGCTGGCGTGGATTCCCGCGCAGGAAGTGGGCGGCAAAGATCATCAGCGTAGCGATGAACTGCGCATTCGTGCCAGCCATTTGTCGTTGGCCGGGCTTAATGGCCTGTTGCCGATCGCCGCCAGGATCTCGCCGGACGTCGCCGATATCTGGCACACCGCGCAGCCGACGGGGATGATTGATGCGCTGGCTGTCGATATCCCGCTTCAGGACGCCGGAAAAACGCGCTTTAACGCGAGCTGGGATGGGCTGGCGTGGAAGCAATGGAAACTTCTGCCCGGCGCTGAACATGTCTCCGGCAGCGTGGCCGGGAGCGTCGAGAACGGCACGCTGCGCGTGGCGATGCAAAAAGCGCTGATGCCCTACGAGCACGTTTTCCGTGCGCCGCTGGAAATTGCGGACGGTACGGCGACCCTGAACTGGGTCAATGACGATCGCGGCTTTATGCTGGACGGGCGCAATATCGACGTGCAGGCGACCGGCGTGCGCGCGGCGGGCGGCTTCCGCTACCTGCAGCCGAAAGACGATCAGCCCTGGCTGGGGATTCTTGCCGGTATCAGCACCGACGACGGTGGCCAGGCATGGCGCTATTTCCCGGAAAACCTGATGGGTACCAAGCTGGTCGACTACCTGAGCGGCGCCATTAAAGCCGGAAAGGCGGAAAACGCGACGCTGGTGTACGGCGGTAATCCGCATCTGTTCCCCTATAAGCACAACGAGGGCCAGTTCCTGGTCTACGTTCCGCTGCATGACGCGACCTTTGCCTTCCAGCCTGACTGGCCGGCGTTGACCAACCTCAATATTGAGCTCAACTTTATCAACGATGGCCTGTGGATGAAGGCCGACAAAGCGGCGCTCGGCGGCGTGATGGCCAGCAATCTTGAGGCGGCCATTCCGGACTATGAGAAAGAAAAGCTGCTGATTGATGCTGATATCAATGGTCCGGGTAAGGCGGTTGGCCCGTATTTCCAGGATACCCCGCTGCACGATTCGCTGGCGGCGGCGCTTGAGGAGCTGCAGATAGATGGTGATGTAAGCGCTCGCTTACATCTTGATATCCCGCTCGACGGCGAGCTGGTCACCGCGAAAGGCAAAGTCGCGCTCAATAACAACAGTCTGTTTATCAAGCCGCTGGACAGCACGCTGCACAACCTGAAAGGCGCGTTCAGCTTTGAGAACGGTAACCTCACCAGCGAGCCGTTGACCGCAACCTGGTTTAATCAGCCGCTTAAAGTTGATTTTACGACCACCGAAGGCGCCAAAGCCTATCAGGTGGGCGTCAATATGCAGGCCGACTGGCAGCCGGCAAAAACCGGGGTACTGCCGCGGCAGCTTAACGATGCGCTGAAGGGCAGCGTACCGTGGAAAGGCAACGTTGCCATTGAGCTACCGTATCATAGTGGTGCCACCTACAAGGTGGGTATCACCGGCGACCTGCAAAATATGAGCAGTAGCTTACCGCCTCCGGCGGATAAAGCGGCGGGTCAGGCGCTGCCGCTGAAGATTAACGTCGACGGGAATCTACGCAGTTTCGATCTGACCGGCAGCGTTGGCCCTGGCAATCATATCAACAGCCGCTGGCGGTTGGGCAATAAGCTGGCGCTGGAGAGCGCCATTCTGACGTCGGATAGCCGTACAGTGCCGCCGTTGCCGCAAACTCCGGGGATTGAGCTGAACCTGCCGCCGATGGACGGCGCGCAGTGGCTGGCGCTGTTCCAGCACGGCGCGGCGGACAGCGTGAGTTCGGCCGCTGCTTTCCCGGAAAGCGTGACGCTGCGTACGCCGTCGCTCACCTTTGCTGGCCAGCAGTGGAATAACCTGAGCCTGGTCTCCAGGCCAACGGCTGAAGGCAAACAGGTTGAAGCGCAGGGGCGTGAAATTAACGCCAGCCTGACCATGAAAAACGGCGCGCCGTGGCAGGCCGCGGTGCGCTATCTCTACTACAACCCATCGGCTAACCCGCTGGCGCAGACGGCTGGCGTATCTACCACGGGTAGCGCAAGCGCCGCGAGCCAGATTGATTTCCACGGCTGGCCGGATCTCCAGTTGCGCTGTGCGGAATGCTGGCTGTGGGGGCAGAAATACGGGCGTATCGACGGTGATTTCAGCATAAAAGGCGATACGCTATCGCTGGCAAACGGCCTGATCGATACCGGCTTCGGGCGCCTGACCGCCGACGGCTTATGGGTGAATGCGCCCGCCGAGCAGCGTACCTCGCTGAAGGGGAAAATCCATGGCAAAAACGTTGATGATGCCGTCGCTTTCTTCGGCGTGTCTACGCCAATTCGCGACGCCGCCGTTGATGTCGACTACGATTTACATTGGCGCGATAAACCGTGGCAGCCTGATGTCGCTTCGCTGAATGGCATTCTTAAGACACACGTCAGCAAGGGCCAGTTTACCGATATTTCTACCGGCCATGCCGGGCAGCTGCTGCGCCTGCTGAGCGTAGATGCGCTGCTGCGCAAGCTGCGCTTTGACTTTAGCGACACCTTCAGCGAAGGTTTTTACTTTGACTCCATCCGCAGCACCGCCTGGATTAAAGACGGGGTGCTGAACACCGACGATACGCTGGTGGACGGTCTGGAGGCCGATATCGCCATGAAAGGTTCGGTTAACCTGGTGCGCCGCGAGCTGAATATGGAAGCGATCGTCGCGCCGGAAATCTCGGCGACGGTCGGCGTTGCGACCGCCTTCGCGGTGAACCCGATTATCGGCGCGGCGGTGTTTGCCGCGACGAAAGTGCTGGGGCCGCTGTGGAACAAGGTGTCGATCCTGCGCTACCGCATCACCGGTCCAATCGACAAGCCGCAAATTAACGAAGTGCTGCGCCAGGCGCGCAGCGATAAAAAGCCATGATTTGACGCAAGCCTCAAATTGCCTCAATCTCATACGACAAACACCCGGAATACAGGCCCGCCGTGCGTCAGGCAAGCGGGCATTAACGAGTAGCGAAATAATGAGTCTAAACCTGGTAAGTGAACAATTGCTGGCGGCGAACGGCCTGAATCATCAGGATCTGTTTGCCATTCTTGGTCAACTCACGGAGCGTCGGCTGGACTATGGCGATCTCTATTTTCAGTCCAGCTATCACGAATCCTGGGTTTTAGAAGACCGCATCATCAAAGACGGCTCTTATAATATCGATCAGGGCGTCGGCGTCCGTGCCGTTAGCGGCGAGAAAACGGGCTTTGCCTATGCCGACCAGATAAGCCTGCTGGCGCTGGAACAGAGCGCACAGGCTGCGCGGACTATTGTGCGCGACGCGGGCGATGGCAAAGTGCAGACGCTCGGCGCGGTAGAACATCCTGCGCTCTATACCTCTCTCGATCCGCTGCAGAGTATGACCCGTGAAGAGAAGCTGGATATTTTGCGCCGCGTGGACAGCGTTGCGCGTGCGGCGGATTCGCGCGTGCAGGAAGTGACAGCCAGCCTGACCGGCGTCTATGAGCTGATTCTGGTGGCCTCCACCGACGGCACGCTGGCGGCGGATGTGCGCCCGCTGGTGCGTCTGTCTGTTAGCGTGCAGGTCGAAGAAGAGGGTAAGCGCGAGCGCGGTGCCAGCGGCGGCGGCGGTCGTTTTGGCTATGACTACTTCCTTGCCGATCTCGACGGTGAGGTGCGCGCCGATGCGTGGGCGAAAGAAGCCGTACGTATGGCGCTGGTCAACCTGTCTGCGGTGGCTGCGCCTGCGGGAACCCTGCCGGTTGTTCTGGGGGCGGGCTGGCCGGGCGTGCTGCTGCACGAAGCGGTAGGGCACGGGCTGGAAGGCGACTTTAACCGTCGCGGAACGTCGGTCTTCAGCGGTCAGATGGGTCAACTGGTGGCTTCCGAGCTGTGTACTATCGTTGATGACGGCACCCTTGGCGATCGCCGTGGTTCTGTAGCAATCGATGATGAAGGTACGCCGGGTCAGTACAACGTGCTGATCGAAAACGGTATTCTGAAAGGCTATATGCAGGATAAGCTCAATGCGCGCCTGATGGGCGTCGCGCCAACCGGTAACGGCCGTCGTGAATCCTATGCGCACCTGCCAATGCCGCGCATGACCAATACCTACATGTTGGCCGGAAAATCGACGCCGCAGGAAATTATTGAATCCGTGGAGTACGGCCTGTATGCGCCTAACTTTGGCGGCGGCCAGGTCGATATCACCTCCGGTAAGTTTGTGTTCTCGACCTCGGAAGCCTACCTGATTGAAAACGGTAAGGTGACCAAGCCGGTGAAAGGGGCAACGCTGATTGGCTCCGGTATTGAAACCATGCAGCAGGTGTCGATGGTCGGTAACGATCTGAAGCTGGATAACGGCGTGGGCGTCTGCGGTAAAGAAGGCCAGAGCCTGCCGGTGGGCGTCGGCCAGCCGACGCTGAAGGTCGATAATTTAACGGTGGGCGGTACCGCCTGATCTGAAAAAATGCACCTCCTTGTGAGGTGCATTGAGACGGATGACAACGTCCGAAATGCCCGATGGCGCAACGCTTATCGGGCCTATCGCTATTCTTTACTTCTCCCCCGCATTCCCTGGAACAGTCTCGCCACTTCCACAAAATAGTCGGTCAGATAGTTAATACAGACCTGCACCTTCAGCGGCAGCTTGTCCTTTTCAGTATACAGCGCGTATACCGGGCGAGGATCGGACTGATAGCGCGGGAACAAGATCTCCAGCTCGCCGCTGTTGATCTCATTGATCGCCCACATCAGCGGCACGTAGGCAATGCCGGCACCGGCAACCAGCCAGCGTGAGATGGTCATCGGATCGTTGGTGACAAACCGACCTTGTGGCAGCAGCTTGGTGGATATCCCTTCGGGCGCTATCAGCTCAAATTCGTTATCCGGACGGACGCTATATTCCAGCCATGAATGGTTGCTCAGGTCGGCCGGTTTTTCGGGCACGCCATACTGTGCGAGGTATTTTTTTGACGCACAGACCACCATCGGCATCGCGCCGAGGCGGCGCGAGAAGAGGCTGGAATCCTGCAGCGCCCCCACGCGGATCACCACGTCCAGGCCATCGGCAATCAGGTCCGGTGCGGGGATCCCTGTCACCAGGTTCACGGTCAGGCCAGGGTACTCTTTCAACATATCGGCGGTGATCCTGGCGAGAACATTTTGTGCCATAGTTGAAGAGCAGCCGACGCGCAGCGTACCGATCGGCGTATTGTTAAAAGCGTAAAGCTGCTCGTGAACGTCCTGGACTTCGAACAGCATACGCCGGCAGCCCTGGTAGTAAATTTTACCGGCTTCGGTGAGGCCAATGCTCCGCGTGCTGCGGTTAAGCAGCTTGACCTGGAGCTCATCTTCCAGTTTAGAGACAGTCTGGCTGATGGAAGATACGCTCATTTGTAGCTGCCGGGCCGCGGCGGTAAAGGAGCCTTGCTCGACAACCTTGGCAAATACCGACATCCGTTTTAGTCGTTCCATTGTTCACTCTGGCTTAAAAGTGATTTGCATCACACTATGTAGATAAGGCTATAACAGTTACGTTAATATACTGTTAGTTGAATAACTAAAGTTCCAATCTCACCTGCACGCTAGTCTAGTAAGGTCAACATGAGCCTGTTTCCTGTCATCGTGATTTTCGGTCTCTCTTTTCCGCCGATCTTCTTTGAGCTGCTCTTATCGCTCGCCATTTTTTGGCTGGTGCGTCGCGTGCTGACGCCAACCGGGATCTACGATTTTGTCTGGCATCCTGCGTTGTTCAACACCGCGCTTTATTGCTGCCTGTTTTATTTGATATCACGTTTGTTCGTTTGAGGTGGATGTGAAAACACTAACAAGAAATCTATCCCGTACCGCCATTACGGTGATACTGGTCATCCTGGCGTTCATCGCAATCTTTCGCGCCTGGGTCTATTACACCGAATCACCCTGGACGCGTGACGCTCGCTTTAGCGCGGACGTCGTGGCGATTGCCCCTGACGTTTCGGGCCTGATTACCGGGGTACAGGTTAAGGATAACCAACTGGTTAGCAAAAATCAGGTGCTGTTTGTTATCGACCAGCCGCGTTATCAGAAGGCGCTCGCGGAAGCGGAAGCGGATGTGGCCTATTATCAGGCGCTGGCCGCTGAAAAAGGGCGTGAAGCCAGCCGTCGTAACCAGCTGGGCGTCAGCGCCATGTCGCGCGAAGAAATCGATCAGTCGAATAACGTGCTGCAAACCGTTCTGCACCAGTTGGCGAAAGCACAGGCCACGCGTGACCTGGCGCGTCTTGACCTCGATCGTACCGTGATCCGCGCCCCGGCCGACGGCTGGGTGACCAACCTGAACGTGTATGCCGGTGAATTTATTACCCGTGGCTCGACGGCGGTAGCGCTCGTTAAACAGCACTCTTTCTACGTGATGGCCTACCTGGAAGAAACCAAGCTCGAGCACGTACGTCCCGGTTATCGTGCGGAAATTACCCCTCTGGGCAGCAACCGAGTACTGAAAGGCACCGTTGATAGCGTGGCGGCGGGCGTGACCAACGCCAGCAGCAGCGTTGACAGCAAGGGGATGGCCACCATTGACTCTAACCTGGAATGGGTGCGTCTGGCGCAGCGCGTGCCGGTACGTATCCATCTTGATGACGAGCCGGGCAACCTATGGCCCGCGGGGACAACCGCGACGGTGGTGATCACCGGTGCGAAGGATCGCGATGCGCGCCAGATGACCTTCTTCCAGAAACTGGCGCTGCGCCTGCGTGAATTCGGTTAATCGTCATGGGCATCTTCAGTATTGCCAACCAGCACATCCGCTTTGCCATCAAGCTGGCCTGCGCGGTGGTGCTGGCGCTGTTTGTCGGCTTTCATTTTCAGCTTGAAACGCCCCGCTGGGCGGTACTGACGGCGGCGATTGTCGCCGCTGGCCCCGCGTTTGCAGCCGGTGGGGAACCTTATGCGGGGGCCATTCGCTATCGCGGGATGCTGCGTATCGTCGGCACCTTTATCGGCTGTATCGCCGCGCTGGCGATCATTATCACCATGATCCGCGCACCGCTGCTGATGCTGCTGGTGTGCAGTATCTGGGCCGGGTTCTGTACCTGGATCTCATCGCTGGTACGCGTCGAGAACTCCTATGCCTGGGGGCTTTCCGGCTATACCGCGCTCATTATTGTCATCACTATTCAGTCCGAGCCGCTGCTCACGCCGCAGTTTGCCGTCGAACGCTGCAGCGAGATCGTGATCGGTATCGTTTGTGCGATCGTTGCGGATCTGCTGTTTTCACCGCGCTCGATCAAAAAAGAGATCGATCACGAACTGGATGCCATGCTCGTCGATCAGTATCGCCTGATGCAGTTGTGCATCAAGCACGGCGACAGCGATGAAATGGACCGCGCCTGGCACGCGCTGGTGCGTCGCGCCACCGCGATGGAGGGCATGCGCAGCAACCTCAATATGGAATCCTCACGCTGGGTGCGCGCCAACCGTCGTCTGAAGGCATTGAATACCGTATCGCTGACGATGATCACCCAGGCCTGTGAAACGTTTATTATGCAAAACTCGCGGCCGGAGCTGGTGACGGATGCCTATCGCGAACTGTTTGCTGAACCGGTCGAAACGGTGCAGGACGTACACCGTCAGCTTAAACGTATGCGCCGGGTGCTGGCGTGGACCGGTGAGCACGATACGCCGGTGACGATTTACAGCTGGGTGGGCGCCGCCACGCGCTATCTGTTGCTGAAGCGCGGGGTGATTGGCAACGCGAAAATCAGCGCCCGGGAAGAAGAAATTCTGCAAAGCGAAGTGGTGGTGCGTCCCGAGTCGGCCGAACGCCATCACGCGATGGTTAACTTCTGGCGTACCACCGTCTCCTGCGCGCTGGGGATCCTGTTCTGGCTGTGGACCGGCTGGACCTCCGGCAGCGGGGCGATGGTGATGATCGCGGTAGTGACCTCGCTGGCGATGCGTCTGCCCAACCCGCGCATGGTGGCGATTGACTTTCTTTACGGCACGATTGCCGCGTTACCGATTGGGTCGCTCTACTTCCTGGTCATTATGCCTGCCACACAGCAAAGTATGCTGCTGCTGTGCCTGAGTCTGGCGGTGATGTGCTTCTTTATCGGCATTGAAGTACAGAAGCGTCGGCTGGGGTCGCTCGGCGCGTTGGCCAGTACCATCAACATTCTGGTGCTCGATAATCCGATGACCTTCCACTTCAGCCAGTTTCTCGACAGCGCGCTGGGGCAAATTGTCGGCTGCTTTATGGCGCTGATTGTGATCCTGTTGATCCGCGATAACTCGCGTCTGCGTACCGGTCGGGTGCTGCTGAACCAGTTTGTGTTTGCCGCCGTCTCGGCGATGACCACCAATATGGCGCGGCGTAAAGAGAATCACCTGCCGGCGCTCTATCAGCAGCTCTTTTTGCTGCTCAACAAGTTCCCGGGTGATATTGCCAAGTTCCGTCTTGCGCTGACGCTCATTATTGCGCACCAGCGCCTGCGCGATGCGCCGATCCCTATCAACGATGACCTGTCGGCGTTCCACCGCCAGCTGCGCCGTACCGCCGATCGGGTGATTTCGGCGAGCAGCGATGATAAGCGCCGCTACTACTTCTCGCGTCTGCTTGAAGAGCTTGAGGTGTACCAGCAAAAGCTGCGGGTGTGGGAAGCACCAGTCCAGGTGACACAGCCGGTTGAGCGGCTGGTGGCGATGCTGCACAAGTATCAAAGTGCGTTAACCATTCATTAATCGGACTCCCGACGTCGATACGAGGTCGGGATCTTTCCCTTTCACTTCCTATCCCCGCAAAAGCGCTGTCTATACTTAACTGGAAACACTTTTCAGGAGGGTGTAATGACCACGCAAGCGCTACAGGACAACGAGCTTTTTCAAACCGGTTACCTGGTCAACGGTGAATGGCGCCGTCTTGATGCGACCTTTGATGTGCTGAACCCGGCAACGGGCGATGTGGTGGCAAAGGTGGCGAAGGCTGGGAAAACAGAAACCGAGCAGGCGATTGCAGCAGCGGCAAACGCGTTCCCGCTCTGGCGGGCCAAAACGGCGAAAGCGCGTTCAGAGTTGCTTTACCGCTGGTATCAGCTGATCGTTGAGCATAAAAGCTGGTTGGCGCAGCTCATGACCATTGAACAGGGGAAGCCGCTGAAAGAGGCGGAAGGCGAAGTGGACTATGCGGCAAGCTTCATTCAGTGGTTTGCCGAACAGGGAAAACGGGCGAACGGTGAAATCATTCCTCCGGCAAAACCCGGTTCGCGAATTCTGGCTACGCGGGAGCCAATTGGCGTCGTCGCGGCGATTACACCGTGGAATTTCCCGATGGCGATGCTCACGCGTAAGCTAGGACCCGCGCTGGCCGCGGGCTGTACTGGCGTGATAAAGCCGGCGAATAACACACCGCTTTGTGCATTTGCACTGCTGACGCTGGCGAAAAAGGCCGGTATTCCCGATGGCGTACTGAACGCCGTTGCGGGTAATACGCAGGAAATCAGCGACGCGATTATGGCCAGCCACGAGGTACGCAAAATCTCGTTCACCGGCTCGACGTCGGTTGGGAAAACGTTGGTCCGCAACGCGGCGGAAACGATGAAGAAGGTATCGATGGAACTGGGCGGCAACGCGCCTTATATCGTGTTTGAGGATGCCGATATCGACGCAGCCGTTCAGGGGGCGGTAGCGAATAAGTTCCGTAACGCCGGGCAGGTGTGCGTCAGCGTGAACCGTTTTTATATTCATGACAGCGTCTATGACCGCTTCACCCGCCAGCTTGCTGACGCCGTGAAGGCGCTGAAGGTGGGCAATGGCCTGGATGATGGCGTGGTGGTTGGCCCACTCATCGAGCCTGCGGCGGTCAGGAAGGTACGTGAACACGTGGAAGATGCCGTTGCGAAAGGCGCACAGGTGCTGGTCGGCGGGCAGTCGCATGCGCTGGGAGGGAATTTCTGGCAGCCGACGGTGCTCGGAGACTGCAACGAACACATGCTGCTGGCACAGGAAGAAACCTTTGGACCGCTGGCGGCCTGTTTCCGTTTTCAGGATGAAGAAGAGGTCATTCAGCGGGCGAATAATACCCCTTATGGCCTGGCCGCCTACTTCTATACCCAGAACCTGCCACGCGTCTTCCGCGTCGCGCAGGCGCTGGAGAGCGGGATGATTGGCATTAACGAATGTGCGGTATCCACCGAACTGGGGCCGTTCGGCGGTGTGAAAGAGTCCGGATTGGGACGTGAAGGTTCGGTGCTGGGTCTGGAAGAGTACCTTGAGGTGAAAACGCTGCACATCGGGGGACTTTAAGCTTGTTGGCTGGGAAGGGGGCGTGAGATGAAAATCTATACTTTTGATTTTGACGAGATAGAGGATCAGGGCGATTTTTATCGAGAGTTCGCCCGACTCTTTGCCCTCGATCGTGAGTCTATTCGCGATTTAGACGCGCTGTGGAGTGTGGTCACGGGGCCACACATGCCGCTGCCGCTGGAGATCGAGTTTAGCCATCTGAGCGAAAAGCAGCGCCGCCGCTACGGTGCGCTGATTCTGCTGTTTGATGAAGCGGAAGAAGAGCTGGAAGGGATGCTGCGCTTTAACGTTCAGCGCGGATAAAAAAAGCCCTCGCATAAGGGCGAGGGCAAGTCGTCGGACAAGACGACGAGGGTTTATTTGTACAGCTCAGCCGTAGCGTGCCAATGGTCGCCGGTACGGGCTTCAATTACGCGGTAGCTGCTGGCACCTTCTTTTTCTGCTTTAGCGGCTAATGCGCTGCGCATATCCATTGGGTCACTGCCAACCTGAGAGACAGATACGGTGCCCATGGATTGCAGGTTTTGCGCTTGTTCAGCGTTTACCTGATGCACTGCTGCGCTGGCGCCAAAGGACAGTACGGATGCCAGACCAAGAGATGCGATGATCATTGCGCTTTTCATAATTCTTTACTCCTCACCTTATTTTTCATTCTTCAGCGGTGAGAGGACATACTTCAGATTCCTGGACCGCTGGGTCGTTAACTTTTAAAACTGCCGACGTTTAACTGCGCGCTGTCTTATTTGTACAGTTCTGCTGTTGCGTGCCAGTGAGCGCCGGTACGGGCTTCAATGATGCGATAGGATGACGCACCTTGTTCTTCCGCTTTTTTGTTCAGCATTTCGTGCATATCCATCGGGGATGAACCGACGGAACCGATAGAAACGGTGCCGATTGGCTGGCGATTTTGCGCCTGATCGCTGTTGATAGAATCAGCGGCAAACGCGCCAAATGAGATAACGGAAAGGATGCTCAGAGCGGCAACAGTTGATTTGATTTTCATGATACTCACCTCGTCGAATTTTTTTGGAAGGTCTTTGTTTTGTGACCCTCATCACGAAATTAAGTATACACTAATCACATGAAATATTAATACCCCGCTAATTGTTTCGTCTGTAATTAGACGTCAGGAATCGTCATTTTTAGAACAGATTTGTATAAAAAAAGCCAAATTCTGGCAAAGTCTTGTTAAAATAATGCGTAAAATCAAAAAGATATCGTTTTTTGATTTTTCGTGCGGTGAGTAAAGGATATATTCACTGAATCTATGCGTTAGGTCGAAGAATCGCACTAAATGCTAACGAAACGGCAGTGGAACCTGTGGAGAAGGGCGGGAAAAGCAGCTCCTCTGGTGGTCCAGAGGAGAACGGCGGAGGATTTACAGTTCCTGCTCGAACAGAACCTGGATGGCTTCATAGAGGTCTTTTACGGTAAAGCCACGGGCCGGCGTCGTGAAGATGGTGTCATCACCGGCGATGCTGCCGAGAATGCCCTCTGCTTTGCCCAATGAGTCCAGCAGACGAGCAATCAGCTGCGCTGCGCCTGGGCTGGTATGGATAACCACCACGGCATCGTTGTAATCGATATCCAGTACCAGATTCTTCAGCGGGCTGGTGGTGGTCGGCACGCCCAGTTCGGCCGGCAGACAGTAAACCATTTCCATTTTGGCGTTGCGGGTACGCACGGCGCCAAACTTGGTCAGCATGCGAGAAACTTTGGATTGGTTAATATTATCGAAGCCTTCTTCCTGCAAGGCCTGAACAATTTCGCCCTGAGAGCTAAATTTTTCTTCCTTCAGTAATGCTTTAAAGGCTTTAACTAATTCTTCTTGTTTCGTTGAACTTCGCATAAGTCACCCGATTATGGTGGTGAAATTAACATTATTATGCATATAGGCGAATATTTATGCAAAATAATTTGCTCCAGGAGACCCGGGCAAATACAGAAAGGCGGGATTTTAGCAAAATTCAGGCCTAAGAAACATGCCTATATCACGGGATCCAAATAAGTTAAAAGTAAATGAAATGTTATTAAATTGCTGTTGTTTTACCCAATTCGCTGAGTATATTGTAATCGATAGTTGATGAAAGTTTGGTTTCGTAGAAAGGCCTTTTTCTGGGAGTAGTGCGGATGCTGTTGGATAGCCCGCATTCTGTAAGCAATTATATTGTAATTATTTACCTTGTGAATTAAGGTCGCCGCAACGGAGTAACAACAGGTAGCTCCTGCGTTGGTTATGCGGTCCACGACAGGTTGTTGCCTGAATGTCATTAACCATAATAAGGAGTTTAGGATGAAAGTCGCAGTCCTTGGTGCCGCCGGCGGTATTGGCCAGGCGCTTGCCCTACTACTAAAGACCCAACTGCCTTCAGGTTCAGAACTCTCCCTCTATGATATTGCCCCCGTCACACCGGGCGTGGCGGTCGATCTCAGCCATATTCCTACTGATGTCAAAATCAAAGGATTCTCCGGCGAAGATGCGACGCCTGCGCTGGTTGGGGCGGATGTTGTCCTGATTTCTGCCGGGGTTGCTCGTAAGCCCGGTATGGATCGCTCCGATCTGTTTAATGTTAACGCCGGGATTGTGAAAAACCTGGTGCAGCAAATTGCAAAAACCGCGCCGAAAGCCTGCATTGGTATTATTACCAACCCGGTCAACACCACCGTCGCTATTGCTGCGGAAGTGCTAAAAAAAGCGGGCGTGTACGATAAGAATAAACTGTTCGGCGTGACCACGCTGGATATCATCCGCTCCAATACCTTTGTGGCGGAGCTCAAAGATAAAAGCGCCGGTGAGGTGGAAGTTCCGGTAATTGGCGGCCACTCCGGCGTCACCATTCTGCCTTTATTGTCGCAAATTTCCGGCGTGAGCTTCTCCGATCAGGAAGTAAACGATCTGACCAAACGCATCCAGAACGCGGGCACTGAAGTGGTGGAAGCGAAAGCGGGCGGCGGGTCGGCAACGCTCTCTATGGGGCAGGCGGCGGCGCGTTTCGGTCTGTCTCTGGTTCGTGCGCTGCAGGGCGAGAAGGGCGTGGTGGAATGCGCCTATGTGGAAGGCGACGGTCAATATGCGCGCTTCTTCTCGCAGCCGCTGCTGCTGGGTAAAAACGGGGTGGAAGAGCGTCAGTCTATCGGCAAGCTCAGCGCTTACGAGCAGCAGGCGCTGGAAGGTATGCTGGAGACGCTGAGAAAAGATATTCAGCTGGGTGAAGACTTTATTAATAAGTAAGTCGTGAAGCCTGAGATGTCACAAAGGGGCCAATGGCCCCTTTGCTTTTTCGGTGAGCGTTTAGTTTGACGCCGGGTATTCCTGGATAGTCACCTGCATCGTCAGCTTTTTATCGTCACGCATCACGACGACCGGGATAACGGACCCCGGGCGAATCTCTGCCACCTGGTCCATTGTCTCCAGCGCAGACACCGCCGGTTTACCGTTCACCGAGATAATCACGTCATTATTTTGAATGCCCGCCTGCGCCGCGGGGCCGTCTGGCGCAATTTCATTAACCACAATGCCCTGAATCTGGTCGATACCGCCGCCCTGCGAATGCAGCGGCGCGATCTCCCGCCCGCTGATGCCGATAAAGCCACGAATAACGCGTCCGTCGCGAATCAGCTTATCCATGATTTTAGTTGCCAGCTGGAACGGAATGGCAAAGCTCAGACCTTCTGGCGTTTCGCCGTCGTTGCTCTTATCGAAGGAGAGGGTGTTGATCCCCATCAGCTCGCCCAGCGAGTTCACCAGCGCGCCGCCGGAGTTACCGTGGTTGATTGAGGCATCGGTCTGTAAGAAGTTCTGTCGCCCGCTTGGGTTGAGGCCGATACGTCCGGTGGCGCTGATAATCCCCTGGGTAATGGTCTGCCCCAGGTTATACGGGTTGCCGATCGCCAGCACGACGTCGCCGATGTGCGGCGTACGCGCCGGGTTGATCGGAATGACCGGTAGGCCACCGGTGGCGTTGATTTTCAGCACCGCTAGGTCGGTCAGGCTATCAGAACCAACCAGCAGGGCCTCAAATACGCGGCCGTCTTGTAAGGCGACGATGATCTGATCCGCATCGTTGATGACATGCTTGTTGGTAATAATGTAGCCACGTTCGTCCATAATGACGCCGGAGCCGAGCGTTTTGATCTCCAACTGATTATTACTGCTGCTGTTCAGGCTACGGTTATAGACGTTCACCACCGCCGGCGCGGCACGGCGCACCGCGGCATTGTAGCTGGCGGGCGTTTCATCCGTGCTGCTAAAGCGCGGAGCGGAAATAGGGTTCCATTGACGTAACGAGGGGACGGAGACAATCAATATGCCGCCGACCAGTAAACCAATTGCAACCGAACGTAAGAGCTTTACAAGCATGATACAGGCATCGTTGATAAGGAAACTGGACGAAGCATACCACGAGTTAAGCGGACATACAGCGTATACGCTGCATCCGCCCCGTGAGCTGGCTGTCGAAGGCTCATCCTTGAGCCTGGAGCGTCAAAAGGCGACAGCTTGCGCCAGTATTGGCTGACGCAGGGTAACGGATGACCGGCTCAGGTCATTACCGTAGAAGCAGATAAATACTTTCGCCGCCGCGCATCACGTTCAGCGCGATAACCGCCGGTTTGGCCTCCAGCACTTTACGCAGTTCAGCAATAGACTGCGTGGTCTGGCGGTTAATACCGATGATAACGTCGTCTTTATGCAGGCCAATCTGCGCGGCCGGGCTGCCTTTCTCAACGTTAGAGATAACCACCCCTTTGGTGCCATTTTTCGCCTGGCCGTCGCTCAGCGATGCCCCTTCCAGCGCCGGAATAATCAGTTGCGCGCTGGCGGTTGCGGAGGTGCTTTTATCCAGCGTGACTTCGACTTCCAGCGGTTTACCGTCGCGTAACAGCCCCAGCTTCACTTTTGAACCTGGCGCCGTTGTCGCAATGCGCGAGCGCAGCTCGGCGAAGCTGCTCAGCGGCTTGCCGTTGAGGCTGGTAATCACGTCGCCGGATTTAATGCCTGCTTTTGCGGAGCCAGAGCCTGGCAGCACTTCGCTCACGAAAGCGCCGCGCTGTACGTCGAGGTTAAACGCTTTGGCAATGTCGGCATTCATCTCCATGCCGCGAATGCCAAGCAGGCCACGCTTGATCTCGCCGAACTGGATCAACTGCTGGGCCAGGGTCTGTGCCATGTTGCTGGGGATGGCAAACCCGATGCCGATGCTGCCGCCGCCGGGCGCCAGAATGGCGGTGTTAATGCCGATCAGTTCGCCATTGAGATTGAGCAGCGCACCGCCGGAGTTACCGCGGTTAATGGCGGCGTCGGTCTGAATAAAGTTCTCGAGCCCTTCCAGATTCAGGCCGCTGCGGCCCAGCGCGGAAACAATGCCGGAGGTGACGGTCTGCCCCAGGCCGAACGGGTTGCCGACGGCGACGGCAAAGTCGCCTACGCGCAGTTTGTCGGAGTCGGCGATGGCGATTTGCGTCAGATGGCTGGCTTTTTGAATTTGCAGCAGCGCGATATCGCTTTGATCGTCACTGCCGATAAGCTTCGCTTCAAACTCGCGGCCATCGTTCAGCTGCACGCTGATTTTCTGTGCGTCGCTGATGACGTGGTTGTTGGTTAGCACGTAGCCTTTAATCGCATCAATGATCACGCCAGAGCCAAGCCCTTCAAACTGCTGGCCCGGCTCGTTGGTTGCATTGCCGCCGTCATCGCCAAAGAATTTTTTCAGCTCATCCGGGACCTGCTGGTTCACCGGGGCCGTGCCTTCTACCTGTACGCTCACTACCGCAGGCAGCACTTTCTCCAGCATCGGCGCGAGGCTAGGCAGTGCGCCCTGGCCCGGAACCTGCGTCGGCAGTGACGCGAACACCGGCGACGGTGCGGCAACGGATAACCCCACGCTGAATGCCAATGCACTTAACAGTAACGTTGATTTATTCATTGATGCTGGCCCTCATGACCCTGGATGCAAGAATATGACTTCCCGAAAAGACTGATGTTATTGAAGTAAATATAGACGGCGTGAGCAGAAGAGGACGGGCGCAGGTCATGCGCCCGTAAAATATTTGTGGAATGCAGATTAATCGCGTTTGGCACCGCTGCGCAGCAGGCCGGATGCGCCCTCTGAATAGTCGCGCGGCATCTGCACCGGTGCCTGATCGTTACCGGCTTCGGATTCCGCGAGACGGTTGCGGAACGGGTTGGCTTCCGCTGACATGCCCGGCAGCAGGTTGCTGGAGCTTTTCGCCATGTGCTGGTAAATCTGGCGGTAATCATCGGCCATGTTATCCAGCAGCTCGGCGCTGCGGGCAAAATGGCTGACCAGCTCTTCGCGATACTCTTCCAGCTCGGCTTTGTTTTTTTCGAGCTCGTATTGCAGCGCCTGCTGCTGGCGTAGTTTGCGATTACCAAAACGCATGGCCACGGCACCGATGATGATACCGACAACTAACCCAATTAGCGCGTATTCCCAGGTCATGAACATCTCCCGTTGTTTTGTTGTTCCGTAGGGTATTGGCTATAAGGCAACTCCGTGCCTGCGCCCGATAGTGCCACTATAACCGCTAATCCTGTAGAAGTGGAATCCTGACGCATCATCGCGTAGTGTAGAACGGACTTTTTTTAGTCAATCGTGAAGTAAGACATACCGGTTTTCAAAGGAATAACAATTAGATCATGCAAAGCCAGTCCCCCACATCGCGCTATCTTCAGGCCCTTGAAGAGGGCAGTCATCAACCCGACGATGTCCAGCGTGAGGCGGTTAATCGCCTCGACACCATTTACCAGGAACTCCAGCACAAAATGCCCGCAGCGGCCCCCGGCGGCGGCCTGCGCGCGCGCTTTGGTAAGCTGTTGGGCAAAAAAGAACCCGATGCGCCACAGGCCGTGCGTGGCCTTTATATGTGGGGCGGCGTGGGGCGCGGCAAAACCTGGCTGATGGACATGTTCTATCAAAGCTTGCCCGGCGAGCGGAAGCAGCGCCTGCACTTCCACCGCTTTATGCTGCGGGTGCATGAGGAGCTGTCGGCGTTGCAGGGGCACAGTGACCCGTTGGAAATTGTCGCCGAGCGCTTTAAAGCAGAAACCGACGTGCTCTGCTTCGACGAATTTTTTGTCTCGGATATCACCGACGCCATGCTGCTCGGCGGCCTGATGAAAGCGCTGTTTGCGCGCGGTATTACGCTGGTCGCAACGTCCAACATTCCGCCGGATGAGCTGTACCGTAATGGCCTCCAGCGCGCGCGCTTCCTGCCAGCGATTGAGGCGATCAAAACGCACTGCGATATCATGAACGTGGACGCTGGCATTGACTATCGTCTGCGCACGCTCACCCAGGCTCACCTGTGGCTGTCGCCGTTAAACGAGGCGACGCGCGCGCAGATGAATAAACTGTGGCTGGCGCTGGCAGGTACGCCGCAGCAGAACCACACGACGCTGGAAATTAACCACCGTCCGCTGCCGACGCTCGGCGTAGAGAACCAAACGCTGGCGGTCTCGTTTACCACGCTGTGCGTTGATGCGCGCAGCCAGCACGACTACATTGCGCTCTCCCGCCTGTTCCACACCGTCATGCTGTACGACGTACCGGTGATGACGCCGCTGCTGGAGAGCGAGGCTCGGCGCTTTATCGCGCTGGTGGACGAGTTTTACGAGCGTCACGTCAAGCTGGTGGTCAGCGCTGAGGTTGAGCTGTACAACATCTACCAGGGCGAGCGGCTGAAATTTGAGTTCCAGCGCTGCCTGTCGCGTCTGCAGGAAATGCAGAGCGAAGAGTACCTGAAGCGCGCGCATATGCCCTGAATGCCACCCTCTCCCCGTGGGAGAGGGGCTGAGGATGTGGCCAGCGGGCCACACCGCTCCAAACCTTGAAAAACCCGCAGCAAATCACATAAAGGGGTCGATCTTTGACCCCGACTTCTCTATAATCTTGCGACCCCACGTTACAAGAGAGTTTTTTTCCCGAAACTTTCTCTGCGCCGGCATAGGCTATTCGAAGGGGTAGGTTTGCTGGACAATGTCGTGTGAACCTCAACTGACTAAACGTTTGGGTGTTCACCAACGTGTAACTTATTTATTTGGGTAAGCTTTTAATGAAAACTTTTACAGCTAAACCAGAAACCGTAAAACGCGACTGGTATGTTGTTGACGCGACCGGTAAAACTCTGGGCCGTCTGGCTACTGAACTGGCTCTGCGCCTGCGCGGTAAGCATAAAGCGGAATACACTCCGCACGTAGATACCGGTGATTACATCATCGTTCTGAACGCTGACAAAGTTGCTGTAACCGGCAACAAGCGTACTGACAAAGTGTACTATCATCACACCGGCCACATCGGTGGTATCAAACAAGCGACCTTTGAAGAGATGATTGCTCGCCGTCCTGAGCGTGTGATTGAAATCGCGGTTAAAGGCATGCTGCCAAAAGGCCCGCTGGGTCGTGCTATGTTCCGTAAACTGAAAGTTTACGCTGGCAACGAGCACAACCACGCGGCACAGCAACCGCAAGTTCTTGACATCTAATCGGGATTATAGGCAATGGCTGAAAATCAATACTACGGCACTGGTCGCCGCAAAAGTTCCGCAGCTCGCGTGTTCATCAAACCGGGCAACGGCAAAATCGTTATCAACCAACGTTCTCTGGAACAGTACTTCGGTCGTGAAACTGCCCGCATGGTAGTTCGTCAGCCGCTGGAACTGGTCGACATGGTTGAGAAACTGGATCTGTACATCACCGTTAAAGGTGGTGGTATCTCTGGTCAGGCTGGTGCGATCCGTCACGGTATCACCCGCGCTCTGATGGAGTACGACGAGTCCCTGCGTGGCGAACTGCGTAAAGCTGGCTTCGTTACTCGTGATGCTCGTCAGGTTGAACGTAAGAAAGTCGGCCTGCGTAAAGCACGTCGTCGTCCGCAGTTCTCCAAACGTTAATTGGTTTCTGCTTCGGCAGACAATCATTGGCGAAAAACCCGCTTCGGCGGGTTTTTTTATGCCCGTAAAGCAGGGCTGCCGGGCTCTTTTTCCGCTTTTCCGGAATCCCCTCACCACAAGTCGTTCAAAATCTGGTAGACTATCTTCCAATTTTCTGCCCAAATGCGCGCGATTGTTCATTTTTTGTTTAGAACGTGAACGAGAATGTCGCCAGCGTGCAGATGAGGCTTATCGTCTGGCTGGCCGCCGTTGTGGCTGGCAGCAGTACAAATTCTGATTATACCTGGAGGTTTTCATGGCTGTCGCTGCCAACAAACGTTCGGTAATGACGCTGTTTTCTGGTCCTACTGACATCTATAGCCATCAGGTCCGCATCGTGCTGGCTGAGAAAGGTGTCAGCTTTGAGATAGAGCACGTGGAAAAGGACAATCCACCGCAGGATCTGATTGACCTCAACCCGAATCAAAGCGTTCCGACACTCGTAGATCGTGAGCTAACGCTGTGGGAATCACGCATCATTATGGAATATCTTGATGAGCGTTTCCCGCACCCGCCGCTGATGCCAGTTTACCCGGTTGCACGTGGCGAAAGCCGCCTGTATATGCACCGTATTGAGAAAGACTGGTACTCACTGATGAACGTCGTGATGACCGGTTCCGCCGCGCAGGCAGACGCCGCGCGTAAACAACTGCGTGAAGAGCTGCTGGCGATTGCGCCGGTCTTCACTCAGAAGCCGTTCTTCCTGAGCGACGAATTCAGCATCGTTGATTGCTACCTGGCTCCGCTGCTGTGGCGTCTGCCGGTAATGGGTATCGAGCTGAGCGGCGCGGGTGCGAAAGAGCTGAAAGGCTATATGACCCGTGTCTTCGAACGTGACTCTTTCCTCGCCTCCTTAACGGAAGCCGAGCGCGAAATGCGCCTTGGCCGGGGTTAATTGAATGGAAGTATCACAGCTTTCTCCGCGTCGTCCGTACCTGCTGCGCGCGTTCTATGAGTGGCTGCTGGATAACCAGCTGACGCCGCACCTGGTGGTAGACGTTATGCTGCCGGGCGTGAACGTGCCGATGGAGTACGCGCGTGACGGGCAGATCGTGTTGAACATCGCGCCGCGCGCGGTGGGCAACCTTGAGCTGGCCAATGATGAAGTGCGCTTTAACGCGCGCTTCGGCGGCGTACCGCGTCAGGTTTCCGTCCCGCTGGCGGCCGTGCTGGCTATCTATGCTCGCGAAAACGGTGCTGGAACCATGTTTGAACCCGAAGCAGCTTACGATGAAGATGCCGAAAGCTTCAACGATGATGAGAACGTGGACAACGCTGGAAGCGAAACGGTGATGTCGGTCATTGACGGCAACAAACCGGATAGCGATGACGGCGACGAGCCGGACGACACGCCACCGCCGCCTCGCGGCGGGCGACCGGCGCTGCGCGTTGTGAAATAAAAAACAGGCCCTTTGGGGCCTGTTTTGTTATGTCAGTTTGATAATAAGTTACCCTGCGCGGCCAATGCCTTTTGTGAGCGAATCAGCTCATCTGCCAGCCGCTTTTCATCAGGCAGCTGTACTCTGTATTCGCTTGCCATCACGGTATTGGGCAGACCGTTCAGTGAGTAGTGCGCTTCCCCAGCCCCTTTCTCCGCACACAGAATGAGCCCCACGGGCGGATTTTCTCCCGGCATAGTCCAGTGCTCTTTGGCATAGTTCAGGTACATATTCATTTGTCCCGCATCGGCATAGCTGAATTTGCCTACTTTCAGGTCGATAACCAACAGACAGCGTAATTTCCGGTGGAAAAATAGCAGGTCGATGCGAAACCAGCTGTCGTCAATCCGCAAGCGACGCTGACGGCCTACAAATGCAAAGTCATCACCGAGTTCCAGCATAAAGTCCATCAGGTGGTTGAGTAGGGCCTCTTCAAGATCGGACTCTGAATACTCGTCTTTCAGGTCCAGAAATTCCAGAATGAACGGGTCGCGTATTGCCTGCTCTGGCGTAACCTCGGCGGCGGGCGCAGCCTGTTGTAGCATGGCCGTTTTATCGCGAGACAGCAGTGTCCGCTCGTAAAATTGTGTGGCGATTTGCCTGTCTAACTGCCGCACCGACCAGCCACAACGCAGCGTCTCTTTCTCGTAAAAGCTGCGCGCATCGGGATTTTTTACCGACAGAAGGCGTACGTATGCAGACCAGGGAAGCGGGAAAAACTTGGCCAGTTGTATGAGATATTGAGATTCTGCAGACACCGTCTGCGGAATTTCAATATGTTGAAAATAAATGTAAAAAGTGCGTATTTGCCACAGGATTCTTGTAGAAAAACCGCGTTTATACCTTTGGCTTAAATCCTGCGATAAACGATCAATGAGCTGTTCACCATAAGCCGCTCTGGTTTCACCGCCTTGCTCAAATTCGACAATGCGTCGGCCAATTTCCCAGTATGTCGCGGTCATGAGTGCGTTAACGCTGCGAACTATTTCAGTTCGCGCGCAATCGACCAGATGGATAATACCGTCATGGATCTGCTGATAATCATCTGCGTTTTGAGGTGACGCCGGCGTGTTCATATTTCATCCCTGTAGTGATAGTCGCAATGTGAAATTTTGCCGCTATCAATACGCCCGGGCGCTGAAGTGATCAATCCGCGTTCTAATAATTACAAAGACTTGCAGTCTGAATTGCGAGTAGCTTTCAAAGAATGGCGGGGATATACGAAGAAAAAAGCCCCTGTCCGCAAATGTGGACAGGGGCCAGAGAAGAGCCTTCTTACACTTCCAGGTAGTTCATAATCCCGTCAGCCGCCTTACGGCCTTCGGCAATCGCTGTCACCACCAGATCCGAACCACGCACGATGTCACCCCCGGCGAAGATTTTCGGGTTGCTGGTCTGGAAGGCATTTTCGTGACCTTCAGGCGCAATGATGCGGCCCTGAGAGTCCAGCTCAACGCTGTGTTTCGCCAGCCATTCCATGCTGTGTGGACGGAAGCCAAACGCCATCACGACGGCATCGGCCGGGATGACATGCTCGGAACCGGCGACGATCTCCGCGCGACGGCGGCCTTTCGCATCCGGCTGTCCCATTTCGGTGCGCGCCATCTTCACGCCGCTCACTTTGCCATTAGCATTCACTTCAATGCCCAGCGGCTGGATGTTGAACTGGAATTCCACGCCTTCTTCACGCGCGTTTTTCACTTCGCGTTTCGAACCCGGCATGTTCTCTTCGTCACGACGATAAGCACAGATAACGTGAGCCGCATTCTGACGAATGGAGGTGCGCACGCAGTCCATCGCAGTATCACCGCCGCCCAGTACCACCACGCGCTTGCCTTCCATGCTGACGTACGGTTCTTCGGCGGTTTCGCCGAAGCCCATAATCTGCTTGGTGTTGGCAATCAGGAATGGCAGAGCGTCGAATACGCCGGACGCGTCTTCGTTCTCCAGGCCGCCGCGCATGGACTGATAGGTGCCCACGCCGAGGAAGACGGCGTCGTAATCTTTCAGCAGATCGTCGAGCTGCACGTCGCGGCCCACTTCGACATTCAGTTTGAACTCAATGCCCATCCCGGTGAAGATTTCACGGCGGCGGGTCATCACCTCTTTTTCCAGCTTGAAGGCCGGGATACCGAAGGTCAGCAGACCGCCGATTTCAGGGTGACGGTCAAAGACCACCGCTTTCACGCCGTTACGGGTCAGTACGTCGGCGCATGCCAGGCCCGCCGGGCCCGCACCGATGATGGCGACTTTCTTGCCGGTTTGCTTCACGCCGGTCAGATCCGGACGCCAACCCATCTCAAACGCTTTATCGTTGATATAGCGCTCGATGTTGCCGATGGTCACTGCGCCGAACTCGTCGTTCAGCGTACAGGAACCTTCACACAGGCGGTCCTGCGGGCAAACGCGCCCGCAGACTTCCGGCAGGGTGTTGGTCTGGTGCGACAGCTCGGCTGCCTCAAAAATACGTCCTTCGTTGGCGAGCTTCAGCCAGTTCGGGATGTAGTTATGTACCGGACATTTCCACTCACAGTACGGGTTACCGCAGGACAGGCAGCGGTCTGCCTGTGCTTTGGCCTGGCCTTCGGAAAACGGCTCGTAGATCTCAATAAATTCGATCTTGCGGATCTTCAGCGGTTTCTTCGGCGGATCAACGCGCTGCAGGTCGATAAATTGATAAACGTTCTGACTCATGATGACCTCTTACTGCGCCTGCACACGCAGCTCAGCTGCGCTACGACTACGGTGACCCAACAGGGCTTTCACATCACTGGACTTCGGCTTAACCAGCGCGAACTTCGCGGAGTAAGACGGCCAGTGCGCCAGGATCTCTTCGCCGCGGGAAGAACCGGTTAACTGCACGTGTTCGGTAATCAGACCGCGCAGGTGCTCTTCGTGAATCGCCAGCGAGTCGACATCCAGCACTTCCACCAGTTCCGGGTTAACGCGTTTACGGAAATCACCGTCTTCATCCAGTACGTAAGCAAAGCCGCCCGTCATACCGGCGCCGAAGTTAACGCCCGTTTTGCCCAGCACGCAGACGATGCCGCCGGTCATGTATTCACAGCCGTTGTCGCCAATACCTTCCACCACGGTAATCGCCCCGGAGTTACGTACGCCGAAACGTTCACCTGCACGCCCTGCGGCGTACAGACGACCACCGGTTGCGCCGTACAGGCAGGTGTTGCCGATAATGCTCGCTTCGTGGCTGCGGAAGGAAGAACCCACCGGAGGACGGATCGCCAGCAGACCACCCGCCATGCCTTTACCGACGTAGTCGTTGGCATCGCCGGTCAGGTACAGCTCAACGCCGCCGGCGTTCCACACGCCGAAGCTCTGGCCCGCGGTACCGTTGAAGTGCGCCTTAATCGGGTCTGCCGCCAGCCCCTGGTCACCATGCGTCTGGGCGATGTAGCCCGATAGCGATGCGCCCACGGAACGATCGGTGTTGCGGATGTCGAACCAGAAGGTTTTGCTCTGGCGCTCATCAACAAACGGTTTTGCCTGCTGCAGCAGCTGCGCGTTCAGCACGCCGTTATCAAACGGCGGGTTGTTCTCGGTGCAGTACAGCGCTTTGCCAGGATGCGGCTCGGCGGTTTCCAGCAGACGAGACAGCTCCAGCTTCTGCTGCTTGGCGGTGAAGCCATCCAGCTCTTTGAGCAGGTCGGTGCGGCCAATCAGGTCTACGAGGCGGGTTACGCCCAGCGAGGCCATCAGCTCGCGCACTTCACGGGCGATAAATTCAAAGTAGTTAGTCACTTTGAACGGCAGGCCGTGATAGTGGTTCTTACGCAGTTTTTCATCCTGAGTTGCCACACCCGTTGCGCAGTTGTTCAGGTGGCAAATACGCAGGTATTTACAGCCCAGCGCGACCATTGGACCGGTGCCGAAGCCGAAGCTTTCCGCGCCGAGGATCGCCGCTTTAATGATGTCGACGCCGGTTTTCAGGCCGCCGTCTACCTGCAGACGAATCTTGTGACGCAGGCCGTTGGCAACCAGCGCCTGCTGGGTTTCCACCAGGCCCAGCTCCCACGGGCAGCCCGCGTATTTGACGGAAGACAGCGGGCTTGCGCCGGTGCCGCCGTCATAGCCAGCGATGGTAATCAGGTCAGCGTAAGCTTTCGCTACGCCCGTGGCGATAGTGCCGACGCCCGGTTCGGAAACCAGCTTCACGGAGATCATCGCCTTCGGGTTGACCTGTTTCAGGTCGAAAATCAGCTGCGCCAGATCCTCGATAGAGTAAATATCGTGGTGCGGTGGCGGAGAAATCAGCGTTACGCCCGGTACGGAATAGCGCAGTTTAGCGATGTACGGGGTGACTTTATCACCCGGCAACTGACCACCTTCGCCTGGCTTCGCGCCCTGGGCAACTTTAATCTGAATCACGTCGGCGTTAACCAGATACGCTGGCGTCACGCCAAAGCGACCGGAAGCCACCTGCTTAATGCGCGATACTTTGTTGGTACCGTAACGCGCCGGGTCTTCGCCGCCTTCGCCGGAGTTCGAGTTGCCGCCGATGCTGTTCATCGCTTCCGCCAGCGCTTCGTGTGCTTCCGGGCTCAGTGCGCCGATAGACATCGCTGCGGTGTCGAAACGTTTGAACAGGTCGCTTGCTGGTTCAACGTCGGCCAGGTTGACGGTTTCCCCGTTCGGGGTTATCGCCAGCAGGTCGCGCAGCGTCGCCGCCGGACGGTTGTTCACCAGCTCGGCATATTCTTTGTAATCGCTGTACTCACCGCTCTGTACTGCCTGTTGCAGGGTGCGCACCACGTCCGGGTTATAAGCGTGATATTCGCCGCCGTGAACGTATTTGAGCAGCCCGCCCTGATCCAGCGGTTTATGCGCCAGCCAGGCACGTTTCGACAGGTTCAGCAGATCCTGCTGGAAGTCGTCGAACGACGCGCCGCCAATGCGGCTGACCACGCCCTGGAAGCAGTTAGCGACCACATCGTCGTGCAGGCCAACCGCTTCAAACAGCTTGGAGCAGCGGTAGGAGGCAATGGTCGAGATGCCCATTTTGGACATGATCTTGTACAGGCCTTTATTGATGCCGTTACGGTAGTTCAGCATCACCGTGCGGTAGTCTTTCTCGATAGCATGCGTATCAATCAGACGTCCCAGGGTTTCATAAGCCAGATACGGGTAGATAGCCGTTGCGCCGAAGCCGAGCAGTACCGCAAAGTGGTGCGGGTCGCGGGCGCTGGCGGTTTCGACGATGATGTTGGCATCGCAGCGCAGGCTCTTATCAACCAGACGGGTCTGGATAGCGCCTACCGCCATCGGGGCCGGTACCGGCAGACGATTTTTGCCGATGTTACGATCGGACAGCACCAGCAGTACGGTACCGCTGCGCACCATCTCTTCGGCTTTATCGCACAGCGCTTTTACCGTCGTTTCGAGATCGGTTTCCGTCACGTCGAAGGTGATATCCAGCGTATCGGCGCGGTAGTGCTCCTCTTTCATCGTGGTGAGCTGATTGAAATCGGAGTACAGCAGAATCGGTGATTTGAAGCTCAGACGGTGTGCCTGGCCTTCCGCTTCGCAGAAGACGTTCATTTCACGGCCGATGCTGGTCGCCAGCGACATCACGTGCGCTTCACGCAGCGGGTCGATTGGCGGGTTAGTCACCTGCGCAAACTGCTGACGGAAGTAGTCGTAAATAATACGCGGCTGGCTGGAGAGCACGGCAAACGGGGTATCGTCACCCATTGAGCCGACCGCTTCCTGGCCGTTTTCGCCGAGCACGCGGATAACGGAATCCAGCTCTTCAGCGCTGTAGTTAAACTGTTTCTGATAGCTGGCAAGCGTATCGTCGTCCAGCTCACGGCTGCCAACGCGGTCATCGGCCAGATCTTCAAACGGCACCAGGCGGCGAACGTTCTTCTCCATCCACTCTTTGTACGGGTGGCGGCTTTTCAGATCGTTGTCGGTTTCAGCAGAGTGCAGGATGCGGCCGCTGCGGGTGTCGATAACCATCAGCTCGCCTGGGCCTACGCGGCCTTTTTCAACCACTTCGTCAGGCTGGTAATCCCAGATACCGACTTCAGAAGCGCAGGTGATGAGCTTGTCTTTGGTGATGACGTAGCGCGCCGGGCGCAGACCGTTACGGTCGAGGTTACAGGCGGCATAGCGACCGTCAGACATGACGATACCTGCCGGGCCGTCCCACGGCTCCATGTGCATGGAGTTAAAGTCGAAGAACGAACGCAGGTCCGGGTCCATATCCGGGTTGTTCTGCCAGGCCGGTGGTACCAGCAGACGCATGGCGCGAATGATGTCCATCCCGCCTGCCAGCAGCAGCTCAAGCATGTTATCCATGGAGCTGGAGTCGGAGCCGGTTTCGTTAACGAACGGCGCAGCGTCGTGCAGATCCGGGATCAGCGGGGTCTGGAACTTATAGGTACGCGCGCGTGCCCACTGGCGGTTACCGGTGATGGTGTTGATCTCGCCGTTGTGCGCCAGATAGCGGAACGGCTGAGCCAGCGGCCAGCGTGGAACGGTGTTGGTGGAGAAGCGCTGGTGGAACAGGCAGATGGCCGACTCCAGACGCAGGTCCGCGAGGTCCAGGTAGAAGCGCGGCAAATCCGCCGGCATACACAGACCTTTATAGATGTTGACCAGGTTCGACAGGCTACAAACGTAGAAGTCTTTATCTTCCTGGAGGCGTTTTTCGATACGGCGACGGGCGATAAACAGACGGCGTTCCATATCGCGCGGACGCCAGCCCGCAGGGGCGTTAACGAAAATTTGTTCAATGCGAGGCAGAGAGGAGAGGGCGATTTCACCCAGTACGCCTTCATTGGTTGGCACATCGCGCCAGCCGACGATAGACAGGGTTTCACGCTGTAGTTCTTCTTCTACAACACGGCGAGACGCCGCTGCCAGTTCAGGATCCTTATTCAGGAACAGCATCCCAACGGCATAGTTTTTCGCTAAGCGCCAGCCGCGCTCTTCGGCGACGATGCGAAAGAAACGGTCAGGTTTTTGCAGCAGCAGGCCACAACCGTCACCGGTTTTACCGTCGGCGAGTATTGCGCCTCGGTGCTGCATTCGGGCCAGTGCGTGTATCGCGGTACGCACTACCTTGTGGCTAGGTTCGCCTTCTATGTGGGCGATCAGGCCGAAACCACAGTTATCCCTCTCAAGGGATTTATCGTACAACATATCAGTGAACCTCCCCAGGCTCTACGGGACGCCCCCTTAATCGATTGCGCGCAAGGCACAGCAAGAGCATGGCGACGGGGTGAGGCACTCTTTGCCTAACCTCGCATTCGCCCTCTTTTATCCTTTTCGCGTAGGTCGCACAAGTTTGAGGACTTGCTTAAGAGGGAATCTCAATTACTGCATAAATATGATGAGCAGGCTACTCATCCAGAAAGCTTCCAGCGGATTCCCAACTTATCGGGAATCGCTACATAGGTCAAATGGCAATCTTATTTATACAGAAATGTGCTATGGAGCAGTTAACATAATGATTAATATAAAAAATAATGCATTTTCCTCGGTTAAGGACCTGATGGGGATGCCGCAATGAGTGTGATCTGTCTCACTATCTGTAAGCGCGCTTTTAATCTTCATGTGCTGTTTTGGATATTAAAAGTAGCATTTAATGCTGGTATTGACAGTGGGGGTATATGATCGCTCTGTTTTTCAACGGGCGCTGGATTATTGCAAATAACGGTACTGACATAAGCAAAAATAATCACGCTTCTTCTGAATGAAATTGCAGTAATTTTGATTTGTTATGCAATAAGGTAAAGGGTCTACATGGCGATTGATCCAGGTCATCGCCGATCGAGACTAAAAGTGGCAGGCTTGGGCCCTTTCTTCAGGCCGGTCTATCAGATTATGCAGTTACAAAAATTAGTCAATATGTTTGGTGGGGATCTTACGCGTCGTTACGGCGAAAAGGTTCATAAACTGACGCTGCATGGTGGATTCAGCTGCCCAAACCGCGATGGCACCATTGGCCGGGGCGGTTGTACGTTCTGTAATGTCGCCTCGTTTGCCGATGAAGCGCAGCAGCATAAGTCGATTGCCGAGCAGCTTGCTCATCAGGCGCAGCTGGTGAACCGCGCAAAGCGCTATCTGGCCTATTTCCAGGCCTATACCAGCACCTTTGCCGAAGTGCAGGTGCTGCGTTCGATGTACCAGCAGGCGGTAAGCCAGGCCAATATCGTCGGGCTGTGCGTGGGTACGCGCCCGGACTGCGTGCCGGAGGCGGTACTAGACCTGTTGAGTGAGTACCACGAGCAGGGCTATGAAGTGTGGCTGGAGCTGGGGCTGCAAACCGCGCACGATAAAACGCTGCACCGGATTAACCGCGGCCACGACTTTGCCTGTTACCAGAATACGACGCGTCTGGCACGTGAACGCGGCCTGAAGGTGTGCAGTCACCTGATTGTCGGCCTGCCCGGGGAAGGGCAGAGCGAATGCCTGGAGACGCTCCAGCAGGTGGTTGAGACGGGCGTTGACGGCATTAAGCTGCATCCGCTGCATATTGTCACCGGTAGCATTATGGCGAAGGCCTGGGAGGCCGGTCGTCTGAACGGCATTGCGCTGGACGACTATACGGTGACCGCGGGCGAGATGATTCGTCATACGCCGCCGGAGGTGATTTATCACCGTATTTCCGCCAGCGCTCGCCGGCCAACGCTGCTGGCGCCGCTATGGTGTGAGAACCGCTGGACCGGGATGGTCGAGCTGGATAAATACCTGAATGAACACGGTGTGCAGGGCTCGGCGCTGGGCACGCCTTGGGTGCAGCCGTAGTGTCGTCACGCCTCGCCGCCGTGTAGGCCTGATGGCGCTGCGCTTATCAGGCCTACAACACCGACTTCACAGATAATCCTCGCATTTTTTACACAACCTACCGCGCTGCGCTCAGAATTGGGTATGATTGAACGACGTTGTCGTTAAGGAATCCCTTATGAAGCAAATCCGTATGCTGGCGCAGTATTACGTCGACCTGATGATGAAGCTGGGTCTGGTACGTTTCTCTCTGTTGCTCGCGCTGGCGCTGGTGGTACTGGCGATTGTGGTACAGATGGCCGTCACCATGGTGCTGCATGGCCAGGTGGAGAGTATCGATGTTATTCGCTCCATCTTCTTCGGCCTGCTGATTACCCCATGGGCAGTGTATTTTCTGTCGGTGGTGGTTGAGCAGCTTGAAGAGTCGCGGCAGCGTCTGTCCCGGCTGGTTGAAAAGCTTGAAGAGATGCGCGAACGCGACCTTAAGCTCAACGTTCAGCTGAAAGACAATATTTCCCAGCTTAACCAGGAGATCAGCGACCGTGAAAAAGCGGAAGCGGAACGTCTGGCTACCCTTGAACAGCTGCGTATTGAGGTACAGGAGCGCGAAGAGACGCAGATCCGCCTTGAGCAGCAGTCCTCCTTCCTGCGTTCGTTCCTCGACGCATCGCCGGATTTGGTTTTCTATCGCAATGAAGATAAAGAATTTTCCGGCTGTAACCGGGCGATGGAGCTACTGACGGGTAAAAGTGAAAAGCAGCTGATTCACCTGCATCCTGAAGAGGTGTATAGCGCAGAGGCGGCGGCAAAAGTCATTGAAACCGATGAAAAAGTCTTCCGTCATAATGTCTCGCTCACCTACGAACAATGGCTCGATTACCCGGACGGACGCAAAGCGTGTTTTGAGATCCGTAAAGTGCCGTACTACGACCGCGTGGGGAAACGCCACGGCCTGATGGGCTTTGGTCGCGATATTACCGAACGCAAGCGCTACCAGGACGCACTGGAACGCGCCAGCCGCGACAAAACGACCTTTATCTCCACCATCAGCCATGAACTGCGCACGCCGCTTAACGGCATCGTGGGGCTTAGCCGAATCCTGCTCGACACTAACCTGACGGCAGAACAGGAGAAATACCTGAAAACCATTCACGTGTCGGCGGTCACGCTGGGCAATATCTTCAACGATATTATTGATATGGATAAGATGGAGCGCCGCAAGGTGCAACTGGATAACCAGGAGGTTGATTTCACCGGCTTCCTGGCGGATCTCGAAAACCTTTCCGGTTTGCAGGCCCAGCAAAAGGGGCTTCGCTTCATTATGGAGCCAACGTTGCCGCTGCCGCATAAAGTGATTACCGACGGTACCCGCCTGCGACAGATTCTGTGGAACCTGATCAGCAACGCCGTGAAGTTTACCCAGCAGGGCAACGTGGTGGTCCGCGTGCGCTATGACGAGGGCGATATGCTGCACTTCGAGGTGGAGGATTCCGGTATCGGTATCCCGCAGGAGGAGCAGGATAAAATCTTTGCCATGTATTATCAGGTGAAAGATAGCCAGGGCGGTAAACCGGCCACCGGTACCGGGATCGGTCTTGCCGTGTCGAAGCGTCTGGCGAAAAGCATGGGCGGGGATATCGACGTCTCCAGCCAGCCGGGCCACGGCTCTGTCTTTACCCTGACGGTGCATGCGCCGGCGGTGGCTGAGGAAGTCGAAGATACGCTGGAAGAAGACGATATGCCGCTGCCCGCACTGCACGTGCTGCTGGTGGAAGACATTGAGCTGAACGTGATTGTTGCCCGCTCCGTGCTGGAAAAACTGGGGAATAGCGTAGACGTCGCCATGACCGGTAAAGCCGCGCTGGAGATGTTTACGCCGGGTGAATATGACCTGGTGCTGCTGGATATCCAACTGCCGGACATGACCGGTCTGGATATTTCCCGCGAGTTGACGCGTAAATATCATGCCGACGATCTGCCGCCGCTGGTGGCACTGACGGCCAATGTACTGAAGGATAAGAAAGAATATCTGGATGCTGGCATGGACGATGTGCTGAGTAAACCGCTCTCGGTACCGGCCTTGACGGCGATGATCAAGAAGTTCTGGGATACCGCTGAAGACGAAGAGGAGAGTACCGTGAGCCAGAGTGATAACGGCAAGTCGCAGCAGCTGCTCGATATACCTATGCTGGAGCAGTATATCGAACTGGTAGGGCCGAAGCTGATTACCGATGGCCTGGCCGTGTTTGAAAAAATGATGCCGGGCTACCTGGCGGTGCTGGAGTCAAACCTGACCGCCCGTGACCAAAAAGGCATTGTCGAGGAAGGACACAAGATTAAGGGGGCTGCCGGTTCCGTAGGGCTTCGTCACCTTCAGCAACTAGGGCAACAGATCCAGTCACCGGACCTGCCGGCATGGTGGGATAACGTAGGCGAATGGGTTGAAGAAATGAAGTCGGAATGGCAGCACGATGTGGCGGTATTGAAAGCGTGGGTAGCCAACGTTGATAAAAAATGACCCCGGTCTAGCCGGGGTGCGCGAATACTGCGCCAACACCAGGGAACTGGTGGCTGCGTCAGATGATTGGCTTGATTTTGTTTGTTTGACACAACCTGAAATACGATTGCACGCTCAATAAGATAGCAAAACTTAAAATGTTTGTTACGTGAATCAGTAAAATGTGTGAAGCGTAACGCTTAATCAGAAATATTAATCAGCGTCAGAGAGTTAGCGAGAACGAGATGGCTTTGAGGAGTGTAGCTGGGCTAAAACGTCTGGTCTTGCGGCTGCTGCTGCTATTGGTGCTGGCATGGGGCGGCGGCATTGCCGCGTTCAGTATTCTGCCGGTACCATTTTCTGCCGTGATGATTGAGCGCCAGGTGGGGGCATGGCTGTCGGGAGACTTCGGCTATGTTGCCCGTTCGGACTGGGTCAGCATGGATGACATTTCGCCGTGGATGGGGCTCGCGGTGATTGCCGCCGAGGACCAAAAGTTCCCCGATCACTGGGGCTTTGACGTCACGGCAATTGAGAAGGCGCTGGCGCACAATGAGCGCAACGAAAACCGCATCCGCGGCGCATCAACGCTGTCGCAGCAGACGGCAAAGAACCTGTTCCTGTGGGACGGGCGCAGCTGGCTGCGTAAAGGGCTGGAGGCGGGTCTCACGCTGGGAATTGAGACGGTGTGGAGCAAGAAGCGCATTCTGACCGTCTACCTGAATATCGCTGAGTTTGGCGACGGCGTTTTTGGCGTGGAGGCTGCGTCGCAGCGCTTTTTCCATAAACCGGCCAGTAAGTTGACGATGGCGGAGGCTGCGCTGCTGGCGGCCGTGTTGCCAAACCCCATTCGCTTTAAGGCCAGCGCGCCGTCAGGGTATGTACGCAGCCGTCAGGCGTGGATTTTACGCCAGATGCGTCAGCTGGGCGGGGAAGGGTTTATGCGGGAAAATAAGCTGTATTAGCGGCAGGTTGCGGTGAGTTTTGTAGGCGCTGATAAGCGTAGCGCCATCTGGCATTCGTAAGGCACCGCTGTATTGCCGGATGGCGGCGTAAACGCCTTATCCGGCCTACGAGACTAGTCTTCGTCAAACCCGGCGTTAAACAGCGCAATCACCGCCGCCAGCGCTTCCACTTCCTGTGGGCCGGTGGCTTCAACCTCAATCTGGCGACCCTTGGCGGAGTCGAGCATCAGCAGCGCAATCACGCTGTTGGCTTCCGCTTCGGTGCCTTCGTCATTACGCAGCAAGACTTCCGCGTCAAAATCCTGCATCAGCTCAAACAGCTTCATCGCCGGGCGAGCGTGCATGCCCAGCTTATTAGTGATTTCAACGGTCTGTTTTACGGTCATGATTTGCGTTTTTCCAGCGTCCGATGACGAGACTGCACGTTCTTACCGCGTGAGCGGAAGTAGTCAGCCAGCTGTTCGGCAACGTAAACCGAACGGTGTTTACCGCCGGTACAACCAATGGCCACCGTCAGATAGCTACGGTTGTTGGTTTCCAGCATAGGTAACCATAGCTCAAGATAGCTGCGGGTCTGGTAAATAAAGTTGTGAACCTCGGTGTGCCTGTCGAGGAACGCGGCGACCGGTTTGTCGAGGCCGGTCATCGGACGCAGCTTCGGATCCCAGTGCGGGTTCGGCAGGAAGCGCACGTCGAAAACGTAATCGGCGTCGATAGGGATACCGTGCTTGAAGCCGAAGGATTCAAATACCATCGTCAGCTCACGCTCGCGTTTACCCAGAAGACGGGTACGCAGCATTTCCGCCAGCTCGTGAACGGACATCTCGGAGGTATCGACGATCAGATCGGCGCGAGAGCGCAGCGGCTCCAGCAGGTTGCTCTCTTCATCAATGGCGCTTTCCAGCGACAGATTCTTACTTGAGAGGGGGTGCAGACGACGGGTGTCGCTGTAGCGACGAATCAGCGTATTGCGATCGGCATCGAGGAACAGAAGCTGCGGGGAGAAGTTGTCCGGCAGGTTCTCCATTGCACGTTCGAAGATTTCCGGCGTTTCGGGCATGTTACGCACGTCAATGCTGACGGCGGCCGATATCTCGCGGTCAGCCAGCGTTTTCGCCAGTTCCGGCAGCAGCACCACCGGCAGGTTATCCACGCAGTAGAAGCCCATATCTTCCAGCGCCCTCAGGGCCACTGATTTTCCCGAGCCAGAGCGGCCGCTGACGATCATCAGTACCATGTACCGTTTCTCCTCAGTACGATGTGATGTCCATTATGCATCATCGTGGGTTTCCGTATCGGTGATGATTTGATACAGCTCTTCGTCGCTCTGCGCGGCGCGCAGGCGGCGACAAATGGTTTTATCCGCCAGACGTTTTGCCACCAGGGAAAGCGTATGCAGGTGGGTTTTGGTCTGGTCTGCCGGCACCAGTAGCGCAAAGAGTAAATCGACCGGCTGGTTGTCGATGGCGTCGAAGGCGATTGGCGTTTCCAACTGCACAAACACGCCGACGGCGCGCAGCGTATCTTCTTCCAGCTTGCCGTGCGGGATCGCGATACCGTTACCGATGCCGGTACTGCCCATTTTTTCACGGGTCAGAATGGCTTCAAACACCACCTGCGGCGGCAGGCTAAGTTGTTTAGCCGCCAGCTCGCTGATGATCTCAAGCGCGCGTTTTTTACTCTGGCAGTGTACTGCACTGCGGGTACATTCCTGGTTAAGGACATTGCTCAGTTGTAGAGCCGAATCGTTATTTGTCATAATTTCACCTAAGCGCCGCCCGATATGCCGGGCATATCGGGCGGCTGCTCGGACAATCAATGTTGTTTTAGTTTATCTTTGTGCTTGTTTAACTGTCTCGCCAGTTTATCGATTAAACCGTCGATAGCGGCGTACATATCCTGCCCTTCCGCGCTGGCATGAAGTTCGCCCCCGTTAACGTGCAGTGTAGCATCCGAGATGTGCGTCAATTTCTCCACTTTTAACACAATATGGACCTGATTGATCCTCTCGAAGAATTGTTCCAGCTTGCTGAATTTCGCATTCACGAATTCGCGCATTGGCTCGGTAATTTCGACGTTGTGTCCAGTGATGTTGAGCTGCATAGTGTCTTCCTTATCAGTAGTGTCAGACCAGCTGTTTACGCTGGTTAGACGGCGGAATGGATAAAGACTCTCGGTACTTTGCAACGGTGCGCCGTGCCACCATGATACCCTGTTCAGAGAGCATGGTGGTTAGTTTACTGTCGCTCAGTGGTTTTGCGGGATTCTCCGCGGCAATCAATTTCTTCACCAGTGCACGAATCGCCGTGGACGAGGCTTCGCCGCCGCCCTCGGTGCTGACGTGGCTGGAGAAGAAATACTTAAGCTCGAAAATGCCCCGTGGGCTATGCAAATACTTCTGCGTGGTAACACGCGAAATCGTGGACTCGTGCATTTCGACGGTCTGGGCGATGTCCGCCAGCACCATCGGTTTCATATACTCTTCGCCAAGATCGAAAAAGGCCTGCTGCTGTTCAACGATGCAGCGGCTGACACGCAGCAGCGTGTCGTTGCGGCTTTCCAGACTCTTAATCAGCCACTTCGCTTCCTGCAGGTTGCTGCGGATAAACTGGCTGTCGGCGTCGTTGCGGGCGTTATTGCACATGCCAGCATAGTGCTGGTTAATCTGCAGACGCGGGATGCTGTCGGCGTTCAGTTCAACCACCCAGCGATCGTTCACCTTACGCACCAGCACGTCAGGAATGACGTATTCAGGTTCACCGGTCTGGATCGATTGGCCGGGGCGCGGATCTAATGACTGGATCAGATCGACCGCTTCTTTCAGCACGTCTTCTTTCAGCCGCGTGACGCGCATCAGCGAACGGAAGTCATGGTTGGCGAGCAGATCCAGATGCTCACTGATGATCAGGCGAGCTTCATCAAGACGCGGCGTCGTAGGTGAGAACTGGGAAAGCTGGATCAGCAAACAGTCGCGGAGATCTTTGGCGGCGACGCCTACCGGATCGAAGCGCTGGATGCGCTTCAACACCGCTTCCACTTCATCGAGGCCAATCTCGTCGTCGCCGATGCTTTCGCGAATATCTTCCACGGAAACGGTGAGGTAGCCGGTGTCGTCCACCGCGTCGACGATGGAGGTGGCGATGGCGCGATCGGTATCGGTAAACGGCGTCAGTTCAACCTGCCACATCAGGTAATCCTGCAGCGACTGGGTTGTTTCGCCCTGGTAAACCGGCAGCTCGTCGTCCTGGTAGTCGGCCCCGGTGCCGGAAGGCGTCCCGGCGGTATAGATCTCGTCCCAGCTGGCGTCAAGCGGCAGCTCTTCGGGCATATCGGGCTTTTCCAGCGCGTCAACGCTGTCCAGCGTTTCGTGATCGGTGGCTTCCTGAGTTTCTACTTCTTCGTGAAGATCGGTTTGCTCGAGCAGGGGGTTGCTCTCCAGCGCCTGCTGGAGTTCCTGCTGAAGTTCCAGCGTAGACAGCTGCAGCAGACGAATAGCCTGCTGCAGCTGTGGCGTCATGGCAAGCTGTTGGCTGAGCCTTAATTGCAAACCTTGCTTCATGTTCAGAACGAATATCTCCCGCTAACGTCGTTAACCACTACCCTATCAGAGTCTGAAGTCTTCCCCAAGATACACGCGTTTAACATGTTCGTCTTGTAGGATCTCCTGAGGGGTACCGTGGGCAATCAGATGCCCCTGGCTGACGATATAAGCGCGTTCACACACCGCCAGCGTTTCACGGACGTTGTGGTCGGTAATCAGTACGCCAAGGCCGCTGTCGCGCAGGTGTTCGATAATACGTTTAATGTCGATAACCGAAATCGGGTCTACGCCGGCAAACGGTTCATCCAGCAGGATAAATTTCGGGTTTGCCGCCAGCGCGCGGGCGATTTCGACGCGGCGGCGTTCCCCGCCGGATAGCGCCTGGCCCAGACTGTCGCGCAGATGCTCGATGTGGAACTCTTCCATCAGCTCTTTAGCACGGTCTTCACGCTGTTCGTTGCTCAGATCGTCGCGGATTTGCAGCACAGCCATCAGGTTATCGTAAACGCTCAGACGGCGGAAAATAGAGGCTTCCTGCGGCAGATAGCCGATACCCCGGCGCGCGCGCGCGTGCAGCGGCAGCAGGCTGATGTCTTCGTCATCAATGATGATATTGCCCGCGTCGCGCGGCACGATCCCAACCACCATGTAGAAGGTGGTGGTTTTACCCGCGCCGTTTGGCCCAAGCAGACCCACAATCTCACCGGAATTCACGGTCAGACTGACATCTTCCACTACGCGGCGGCCTTTGTAGGCCTTCGCCAGATTTTTTGCAGTTAATGTCGCCATAACGGATTAGTTACTCTTCTTCTGTGCCGGAGCCTGATCTTTGGACTTGTCCTGCAGCTGGGATGGCACCAGAACGGTGGTCACGCGTTTGCCTTTATCGCTAAACGCCTGCATTTTCTGTTCCTTGACCAGGTACGTGATCTTGTCGCCCTTGATGTTGCTGTCGAGCTGCTCAAGGTAAGCGTTGCCGGTCAGCACCACGAAGTCGTTCGCCAGCTCATAGCGCATTTTCGACGCATGGCCTTTCACCGGTTTGCCGTTGTCCTGCATCTGGTAGAAGGTGGCCGGATTGCCGTAGCCTTCAATAACTTCTTTACCCTGCTGATTCGCAGGGCGGGTCACGACCACTTTGTCAGCGTTAATTTTGATTGTGCCCTGGGTGACGACGACGTTGCCGGTAAAGGTCACGACGTTGCCCTGCATATCCAACGACTGCTGATCGGATTCAATGTGAATCGGTTGATTGGTATCGCCGGTCACCGCCATGGCCGGCAGGCTAGCGGCCAGCAGAGAAGCGACGAGCGCCAGCTTAAGGCTGAGTTTGTTTGTTCTGAATTTCATAAGAGGTTCTAACCTTTTCAATCAGCTCGGCGTTTTTGCTGCGTAAATTGCCGCGCATTTTCAGGCCGCTGGAATTAAATGTTGTGCCGTATAACGTCACCAGATCGTCAGAGGAAACATCCTGAGTTATCAGGTTTACCTGGGCATTATCCGTCGTAATCTTACGCAGTTGTGCGTCTTCTGTCAGCGCGTTGATTTCAACGTGCCCGTAGAGGTACAGCATGCGGTCGTTGGTCAGCTTCGCTTTATCGGCTTTAATCGACCAGGTTGGCACCTTGGCGGCGTCAAATGTTGTCAGTACGGGGCGAGTAAACCACGACAGACTCTGATCGGAAAAATACTCCACGTGTTCGGCAATTAACCGGTAGGAGAGCGCGCCTTCGGGGCTGTACACCACCGTATCGGTATGCTCGCTTTTATAAGTTGGATCGCCAGCGTTTGTTGTCACCGGGCCGCTGTCTTCTTTATCGGCAAGATTAAGGCCGATCAGGACAAGCGCCACCAGCGATAGCAGAATGATAACCCAACGTCTGGTTTTACTCATATGGATTGCCCTTTGGCTTCGTCCAGCTTCCCTTGCGCCAGCAGCAGCAGATCGCAGACTTCACGAACCGCGCCGCGGCCTCCTGCAATACGCGTGACGTAATCAGCGCGCGGTGGCAGCAGCGGGTGCGCGTCCGCTACCGCGACGCTGAGACCGACTTCTGCCATGACCGGCCAGTCGATCAGATCGTCGCCCACGTAGGCCACTTCCTCTGGCTGAAGGTCAAGCTTCGCCAGCAGTTCACGGTAGGCAATGAGCTTATCCGACTGACCCTGATAGAGATGCGTGATGCCGAGCGTCGCGCAGCGGTCTTCTAACAGTTTAGCTTTTCGCCCGGTAATAATCGCCACTTCGATGTCGGAGGTAAGGGCACAGCGTACGCCGTAACCATCGCGAACGTTGAAGGCCTTCAACTCTTCGCCGTTGTTGCCCATGTAGATAAGACCATCGGACAGCACTCCATCGACGTCGAGGATCAGCAGGCGGATTTTCTCCGCCTTCGCGATAAATTGTGGACTCACCGGCCCGTAGCAGGTAGCGACCGATGCGACAGCATTACTCATTATTTATATCCTTGATTACACTACGCCTGCGCGCAGTAGGTCGTGCATATGTATCACACCTAGCAGATGGTCGCCATCGGCAACCAGCACGCAGGTGATATGACGTGATTGCATCAGGTTCAGCGCGTCGACCGCCAGGATACCCGGACGAATGCGGATACCGCCCGGCGTCATGACGTCGGCAATGCCGAGGCTGCGCACGTCGACGCCATTGTCGAAAATGCGTCGCAGGTCGCCGTCGGTGAAAATACCTTTAATCTGCATATTGTCGTCGCAGATGGCCGTCATCCCCAGATTCTTGCGGGTAATTTCCAGCAGCGCATCGCGCAGCGATGCGTCCGGACTGACGTGCGGAATTTCATCGCCAGTATGCATAATATCGTTAACGCGCAGGAGAAGCTTGCGACCCAGTGCGCCGCCGGGGTGCGAGAGAGCAAAATCTTCGGCGGTAAACCCGCGGGCCTTGAGCAACGCGACGGCCAGCGCATCGCCCATCACCAGCGCAGCGGTGGTGCTGGACGTCGGCGCCAGCCCGAGCGGACAGGCTTCTCGCGGCACCTTCACGCACAGGTGAATATCCGCCGCGCGGCCCATGCTGCTATCCGGGCGGCTGGTGAGGCAAATCAGCGGCACACGCAGGCGTTTAAGTACCGGAATGAGCGCCAGAATTTCGTTTGATTCGCCGGAGTTAGACAGCGCGATAACCACATCCTGCGGCGTGACCATGCCCAAATCGCCGTGCGCCGCTTCGCCGGGATGGACGAAGAAGGCAGAGGTGCCGGTGCTGGCGAAGGTGGCCGCCATTTTGCGGCCGATGTGGCCTGATTTCCCCATCCCCATGACCACAACTTTGCCGGTGCAGTAGAAGATCTTCTCGCAGGCGTCGCTGAAATCCTGGTTAATGTATTGATCGAGCTGTTCCAGCCCTTCCCGTTCAATCGCCAGAACGTCTCTTCCGGCCTGCTGGAAGTCGAAATTTGGCTGCAAATCTATTTGCGACATAGTGTTATCCCGATTCATTCGATGAAGAGCGGCATTGCCCCATAGAGCAGCGCCAGCCACGCAACAAACCCGCCGATCAACAGTAAGCCCGCGCCGCGGCCTATCTGGCGTCGACGCCAGCACAGGAGGGCGAAGACCACGCTCACCACAACCATTACGCCATAGTCCCGGGTAAACGCGAGCGGGTTAAACGACCCCGGTGCGATAAGGGCGGGGATGCCCAGAACGATAGCGATATTAAAGAAATTCGAGCCGATGATATTACCGACCGCAATATCATTTTCACCTTTGCGCACGCCGGCGATGGCGGTTGCCAGCTCCGGCAGGCTGGTGCCGAGTGCAATGATCGTCAGACCAATGGTCAGTTCGCTCATGGCAAAAAAGTTCGCCAGCACCGTGGCGTTATCAATCACCATTCGGGTTGCCATCGGCATAATAATCAGCGCAACGCCAAGCCATAAGCAGGCGACGGGGAGCGAACCGTCGCGCGGCAGCTCGGCCAACTGCTCCTGCGTAAATTTATCATTGCCCTGACGTTCGGCCAGGCGCGCTATCTTAATGATAAACAGCAGCCATAGCGCCGCCAGAACGATGAGAAAGATACCGTCAAACCGCGAGAGTTCGCCATCATAGAGAACATACCCGGCCAGCAGGCTCACGACCAACATTAGCGGTATTTCGCGGCGCAGGATATCAGAATGCACGGTAAAAGGGTGGAACAACGCGGTCAGGCCGAGGATCAGCAGGATATTGACGATATTGGATCCGATGGCGGTGCCAACGGCGACGTCAACCTGGCCATGCAACGAGGCGGCGGCGGAGACGATGATTTCCGGCAGCGAAGTACCGATGCTGACCACGGTCATACCGATAATCAGCGGAGGAACGCCCAGAGCACGGCACAGAATGGAGGCGGAGTACACAAGGCGATCGGCGCTGTAGACCACCAGAAGTAAACCAATAATTAACAGAGCCGTGGCTAAGAGCATCTAAAGTCCTTTCTTCAGGTATAATCGTCGGTCCGCACGTCTGGACGTAACGAATTCTTAATTTTGACTTTATGAGCCGTAAAAGTAAAACAAATGCCAGATTTCGTTAACCCGTGCGGCTAGGATTCTGTAAGAATGCGCAATCGAGTGGGAAATGATTCCCCTTAAGGACCTGGAAAGGTAAGCCTATGAGCCACACTATCGAGAATTTGGTCGATATGCGCGACGTCACGTTCAGCCGTGGCAGTCGGGTGATCTTCGACAATATCTCGCTGTCGGTGCCGCGCGGAAAAATTACCGCGATTATGGGGCCGTCGGGGATTGGCAAGACCACGCTGCTGCGCCTGATCGGCGGGCAAATTCCCCCGGACAGCGGAGAGATCCTCTTTGATGGCGAGAACGTGCCGCACATGTCGCGTTCCCGTCTTTATACTGTCCGTAAACGGATGAGTATGCTGTTTCAGTCCGGTGCGCTGTTTACCGACATGAACGTGTTTGACAACGTGGCGTACCCGATCCGCGAGCACACCCAGCTGCCCGCGCCGTTATTAAAAAGTACGGTGATGATGAAGCTGGAGGCCGTTGGCCTGCGCGGGGCGGCGAAACTGATGCCATCCGAGCTTTCCGGCGGGATGGCCAGGCGCGCTGCGCTGGCCAGGGCGATTGCCCTGGAGCCGGATCTGATCATGTTCGATGAGCCTTTCGTCGGCCAGGATCCGATCACCATGGGCGTGCTGGTGAAGCTGATTTCTGAACTCAACAGCGCATTGGGTGTCACCTGTATTGTGGTTTCCCACGACGTGCCGGAAGTGCTGAGTATTGCTGATTTTGCCTATATCATGGCGGATCGCAAAATCATCGCTCACGGCAGCGCCACTTCGTTGCAGGAAAACGACGATCCTCGAGTGCGTCAGTTCCTCGACGGGATCGCCGACGGCCCGGTGCCGTTCCGTTTCCCTGCGGGCGACTATCGCCGCGACCTCATCGGCACAGGGAGTTAATCGACTCATGCTGTTAAATGCACTGGCAGCGCTTGGACATCGCGGGATCAAGACCATCGCGACGTTCGGGCGAGCCGGGTTAATGTTGTTCAATGCCATCGTTGGCAAGCCGGAGTTCCGCAAGCACGCGCCGTTGCTGGTGCGCCAGCTGTATAACGTCGGCGTGCTGTCTATGGTTATCATCATTGTGTCGGGCGTATTTATCGGCATGGTGCTGGGCCTGCAGGGCTATCTGGTGCTGACCACCTACAGCGCAGAGACCAGTCTCGGTATGCTGGTCGCGCTGTCGCTGCTGCGCGAGCTGGGGCCGGTTGTCGCCGCGCTGCTGTTTGCCGGCCGTGCCGGTTCAGCGCTAACGGCGGAAATTGGCCTGATGCGTGCCACCGAACAGCTCTCCAGTATGGAGATGATGGCGGTGGATCCGCTGCGTCGGGTCATCTCGCCGCGCTTCTGGGCGGGGGTGATCTCGCTGCCGCTGCTGACGATTATCTTTGTGGCGGTGGGCATCTGGGGCGGTTCGCTGGTGGGCGTAAGCTGGAAAGGCATTGATGCCGGGTTCTTCTGGTCGGCAATGCAAAATGCGGTGGACTGGCGTCTCGATCTGGTGAACTGCCTGATTAAGAGCCTGGTTTTCGCCATTACGGTGACATGGATTGCGTTATTTAACGGTTACGATGCGATCCCCACTTCTGCCGGAATCAGCCGGGCGACCACCCGTACCGTGGTGCATGCGTCGCTGGCGGTTCTTGGGCTGGACTTTGTGCTGACGGCACTGATGTTTGGGAATTGAGTGAATGCAAACGAAAAAGAGTGAAATCTGGGTCGGTATTTTTCTGCTGGTGGCCCTGCTGGCGGCGCTGTTTGTCTGCCTGAAGGCGGCGGACGTGTCGTCCATAAAATCAGAGCCAACCTACCGCATTTACGCCACCTTCGATAACATCGGCGGCCTGAAGGCACGTTCGCCGGTGCGGATTGGCGGCGTGGTCATTGGCCGGGTGGCCGATATTAGTCTGGACCCGAAAACCTACTTACCCCGCGTGGCTATTGATATTGAAGATCGCTACAACCACATCCCCGATACCAGTTCGCTGGCGATTCGAACTTCGGGCCTGCTGGGCGAGCAGTATCTGGCGCTGAACGTGGGTTTTGAAGACCCAGAGCTGGGAACGTCTATTCTTAAAGACGGCGGCGTCATTCAGGACACCAAATCAGCGATGGTGCTGGAAGATCTTATTGGGCAGTTCCTTTACAACAGCAAAGGTGGCGACAATAAGAATTCAGGCGATGCGCCGGCATCCACAGATGGACATACTGATACGGCGACGCCGGCAACTGGCGCGACGAATTAATCTCAGGAGATACTCGATATGTTTAAACGTTTACTGATGGTCGCCATGCTGGTGATTGCACCGTTAACGGCGGCGACGGCGGCGGACCAATCTAACCCTTACAAGCTGATGAACGAAGCGGCGCAGAAAACATTCGATCGCCTGAAGAATGAGCAGCCTAAAATTCGCGCTAATCCGAACTACCTGCGTGAGGTAGTCGATCAGGAACTGCTGCCGTATGTGCAGGTAAAATATGCCGGTGCGCTGGTGCTGGGCCGTTACTACAAAGATGCGACCCCGGCGCAGCGCGAAGCCTACTTCGCTGCTTTCCGTGAATACCTGAAACAGGCGTACGGCCAGGCGCTGGCGATGTACCACGGTCAGACCTACCAGATTGCGCCGGAACAGCCTCTGGGCGATGCGAGCATTTTGCCTATCCGCGTTACCATCATCGATCCGAACGGCCGCCCGCCGGTACGACTGGACTTCCAGTGGCGTAAAAATACCCAGACGGGTAACTGGCAGGCGTTTGATATGATTGCGGAAGGGGTGAGCATGATCACCACCAAGCAGAACGAATGGAGCGACCTGCTGCGTACTAAAGGCATTGACGGCCTGACCGCGCAGCTGAAATCCATCTCTGCGCAGCCGATTACCCTGGAACAGAAAAAATAATGGCCGAATCGCTGAGCTGGACGCGCGAAGGTGAACGCCTTGCGCTGCACGGCGAACTGGATCAGGACTTTCTGGTGCCGCTATGGGAGGCCAGAAACGAGGCGACGCAGGGCGTGTCGGTGATAGACCTCAGCGATCTTCGCCGCGTCGATACCGCCGGTCTGGCCCTGTTGGTGCACCTGGTCGATCTGATTCGCTCTCAGGGACGCAAGGTGACGCTGGAGGGCGTAAGCGAAAAAGTGGCGACGCTGAAAGGGTTGTATAATCTACCTGAAGATATGATCCCTTAAAAATTTCAGCACGTTATTGTTTCCAATACTCCTAAAGCCCCATCAATCTTAACGATGGGGCTTTTTGCTTGTTTAAGACTGCGCCACTTTCCTCTAAGATGTGGGGCTGTTTTCACTCTCAAATGAAATGTGAACCTATGGAAAATAATGAAATTCAGACCGTGCTGATGAATGCACTCTCCCTTCAGGAAGTTCTCGTTTCTGGCGACGGTAGCCACTTCCAGGTGATTGCCGTGGGTGAGATGTTTGATGGCATGAGCCGGGTTAAGAAGCAGCAGACTATCTATGGCCCGCTGATGGAGTACCTTGCGGACAACCGCATTCATGCCCTGTCGATCAAAGCGTATACCCCGCAAGAATGGGCGCGCGATCGCAAACTCAACGGCTTTTGAGCCATGGGAAAAGTGTGAACACTTTTCCGGTGGCGAACGTGAATACTTAACAGAGATAAGATTTGATGGATAAATTTCGTGTGCAGGGGCCAACTCGCCTTCAGGGTGAGGTCACCATTAGCGGTGCCAAAAATGCTGCCCTGCCGATTCTTTTTGCCGCACTGCTGGCTGAAGACCCGGTAGAGATCCAGAACGTACCGAAGCTGAAAGACGTGGATACCTCCATGAAGCTGCTGACGCAGCTGGGTGCGAAGGTTGAACGCAACGGTTCCGTATGGATTGACGCCAGCTCGGTTAACGTGTTCTGTGCCCCTTACGAGCTGGTTAAAACCATGCGTGCGTCTATCTGGGCGCTGGGCCCGCTGGTGGCGCGTTTCGGTCAGGGTCAGGTTTCGCTGCCGGGCGGTTGCACCATCGGCGCGCGTCCGGTCGATCTGCACATCTCTGGTCTTGAACAGCTGGGCGCGGAAATTAAGCTGGAAGAGGGCTACGTCAAAGCGTCCGTCAACGGTCGTCTGAAAGGCGCGCATATCGTTATGGATATGGTCAGCGTAGGCGCGACCGTCACCATCATGACTGCAGCGACGCTGGCGGAAGGCACCACCATTATTGAAAATGCCGCGCGCGAGCCGGAAATCGTCGATACGGCGAACTTCCTGAACGCGATGGGCGCCAAGGTATCTGGTCAGGGTACCGACCGTATCACCATCGAAGGCGTGAAACGTCTGGGCGGCGGCGTTTATCGCGTCCTGCCTGACCGTATCGAAACCGGCACCTTCCTGGTGGCGGCGGCGATCTCCGGCGGTAAAATTGTCTGCCGTAACGCACAGCCGGATACGCTGGACGCGGTGCTGGCCAAGCTGCGTGAAGCCGGTGCCGACATTGAAGTGGGTGACGACTGGATTAGCCTTGATATGCACGGCAAGCGCCCGAAAGCGGTGAACGTGCGTACTGCGCCGCACCCGGCGTTTCCGACCGACATGCAGGCGCAGTTCACGCTGTTGAATATGGTGGCGGAAGGGACCGGCGTGATCACGGAAACCGTCTTCGAAAACCGTTTCATGCACATTCCGGAACTGATCCGTATGGGCGCACGCGCGGAAATCGAAAGCAACACCGCGATTTGCCACGGCGTTGAGCAGCTCTCCGGCGCTCAGGTGATGGCAACCGACCTGCGTGCTTCCGCAAGCCTCGTGCTGGCGGGCTGTATTGCTCAGGGCACCACCGTTGTTGACCGTATCTATCACATCGATCGCGGCTATGAACGCATTGAAGATAAGCTGCGTGCGTTAGGCGCAAACATCGAACGCGTTAAAGGCGAGTAATCTCTGCCCGCCGTTGTGAAGCGCCCTCCGGAACCCCGGAGGGCGCTTTTTTATGCGGTGTCCTTCTTTGGCTGGCGCATCGCCTGCGTTCTGTCGATAAACTCATGCGTCACCGGGTCGTGATATCTCGACGGCCAGATGACCCACGGTTCCGTCTCCAGAACCTTCGCAATAATCACTTCTCCCTTTGGCCAGGGGCGTGAGAGCACGTTAGCCAACGTTGATGAGCTCAGGCCGTTTTTGCGCGATTCTGCGGCCATTGAGGTGCCTTTTTTGCGTAGCCCGGCGATGATGTCCGCCGGATGCCAGTCGATAAATTTATCCATACTTCCTCCCTGAGAGCGCTGTTTAAATCGCCAGATTGGGCGAAGAATGTACTTTATCGCGCTTTTCATGAAGATTCTAAAAAGTTCGTGTAAGTTATGGAAAATTAGGAAAACGTTAATTTTCAGGCGTGAATAGACGTTATTGGATGCTTTTAAGAACTTTCCCGCGCGATGCGCGGGAAAGGATTAACGATCGCGCTGAACGGCAATATGGGCGAGCCCAATGAGCGCGTCGCGCCATGGGGAGTCAGGCAGCGGTGCCAGGGCAGCAATCGCTTTATCGGCTTCTTCTTCGGCGCGCTGGCGGGTCCACTCCAGTGAACCGCTGGCGGCCATAGCTTCCAGCACCGGCTCCAGCAGATGGCGGCCGTTACCTTGCTCAATGGCACCGCGAATCAGCTGCGCCTGTTCCGGCGTACCGTTACGCATGGCGTGCAGTAGCGGCAGCGTCGGTTTGCCTTCATTCAGGTCGTCGCCAACGTTTTTACCCAGCGTCTCACCATCGGCGCTGTAGTCGAGCAGATCGTCGATCAGCTGGAAGGCGGTGCCCAGGTAGCGGCCATAGTCCTGCAGACCTTTTTCCTGCTCTGGCGTACAGCCTGCGAGCAGTCCGGAACACTGAGCGGCAGCTTCGAACAGGCGCGCAGTTTTGCTATAAATCACGCGCATGTAATTTTCTTCGGTGATGTCCGGATCGTTAACGTTCATCAACTGAAGGACTTCGCCTTCGGCAATGACGTTGACCGCTTCGGACATGACTTCCAGCACCTTCAGTGAACCGAGGCTGGTCATCATCTGGAAGGCGCGGGTGTAGATAAAGTCGCCAACCAGCACGCTGGCCGCGTTGCCAAAGGCGGCATTGGCCGTGGCCTTGCCGCGGCGCATATCGGACTCATCAACCACATCGTCATGCAGCAGCGTTGCGGTATGAATAAATTCGATCAGCGCGGCGATTTTGACATGGGCATTTCCCTGATAGCCAACGGCGCGGGCGGCCAGCACGGCGATCATCGGACGAATCCGTTTTCCACCGCCGCTCACGATGTAATAGCCTAGCTGGTTGATCAACTGGACGTCCGAGTTGAGCTGCTCAAGAATCGTCGCATTGACTCCCGCCATATCCTGCGCGGTTAACTCATTGATTTTTTGTAAATTCATCGCAAAAGCCGGGCTTAATGTCCTGTTTACCACTTATCCATACGGGATAACGAAGGTTTTACGTTAGAGTTGTAAGTACGATTGTACTGAAAAAACGCGCCAGATAAACGTTGCCGTGTGCGTTGTGTTTTTTTTCTGCATCTATTGATGGTAGCACTTGTCAAAGGCTCGCGTTTTGCGTAATATTCGCGCCCTATTGTGAATATTTATAGCGCACTCTGAATCACACGAAGATGTGCGCGGAAGCGGAGTTTATATGTACGCGGTTTTCCAAAGTGGTGGTAAACAACACCGAGTAAGCGAAGGTCAGACCGTTCGCCTGGAAAAGCTGGACATCGCAACTGGTGAATCTGTTGATTTCACTGAAGTTCTGATGATCGCAAACGGTGAAGAAGTCAAAATCGGCGTTCCTTTCGTTGATGGCGGCGTTATCAAAGCTGAAGTTGTTGCTCACGGTCGTGGCGAGAAAGTTAAAATTGTTAAGTTTCGTCGTCGTAAACACTACCGTAAGCAGCAGGGCCATCGTCAGTGGTTCACTGATGTGAAAATCACTGGCATCAGCGCTTAAGTTAAGGGGAGCAGATTAAATGGCACATAAAAAGGCTGGCGGCTCGACTCGTAACGGTCGCGATTCAGAAGCTAAACGTCTGGGCGTAAAACGCTTCGGCGGTGAAACAGTTCTGGCTGGTAGCATCATCGTTCGTCAACGTGGTACCAAATTCCACGCTGGCTCCAACGTTGGTTGCGGCAAAGACCACACTCTGTTTGCTAAAGCAGACGGTAAAGTGAAATTTGAAGTTAAAGGTCCGAATAACCGTAAATATATCAGCATCGTTGCTGAATAAGTTATTCGCGTCCCGGTAACGGATAAAAGCCCCGCAACACGTTGCGGGGCTTTTTACATTCGACGCCAGGAAAATGATAGTTTGTCGCGCTAGAGAATCCGGTATGAAGCAACAGGCGGGTATAGGTATTCTGTTGGCGCTCACCACGGCGATATGCTGGGGTGCACTGCCGATTGCGATGAAGCAGGTTCTGGAGGTCATGGAACCGCCTACCGTCGTGTTCTACCGTTTTTTGATGGCCAGCTGTGGTCTGGGCCTGATTTTGACCTGGAAGCGCAAGCTGCCCTCTCTGCAGCTTTTTCGCAACCCGCGTTGGCTGGTGCTGCTGCTGATTGCCACCGGCGGTCTGTTTGGCAACTTCGTGCTGTTTAGCTCTTCGCTACAGTACGTCAGCCCGACGGCGTCGCAGGTGATTGGCCAGCTCTCGCCCGTCGGCATGATGGTGGCGAGCGTCTTTATCCTCAAAGAAAAGATGCGCGGCACGCAGATTATCGGCGCGACCATGCTGATCTGCGGGCTGGTGATGTTCTTTAACACCAGCCTGATTGAAATTTTTACCCGTCTGACCGATTACACCTGGGGCGTTATCTTCGGTGTCGGTGCGGCGATGGTCTGGGTGAGCTACGGCGTCGCGCAAAAGGTGTTATTGCGACGGATGGCCTCACAGCAGATTCTCTTTTTATTGTACACTTTATGTACAATTGCACTGCTGCCGTTAGCAAAACCCGGTGTCATCGGGCAACTGAGCGACTGGCAGCTAGCCTGTCTGATCTTTTGTGGTCTGAACACACTGGTCGGCTATGGGGCGCTGGCGGAAGCCATGGCGCGCTGGCAGGCGGCGCAGGTGAGCGCGTTAGTTACGCTGACTCCCCTGTTCACCCTGTTATTTTCAGATTTATTATCAATGGCCTGGCCCGATTTCTTCGCCAGACCGATGTTGAACCTTTTAGGTTACCTCGGTGCGTTTGTCGTGGTTGCGGGCGCGATGTATTCCGCCATTGGTCATCGTCTATGGGGGCGGTGGCGTAAGCGTGAAGCGGTTGTTCCGTTACCCCGCGCAGGCGAATGATTTACGGAGAGTAAAATGAAGTTTGTTGATGAAGCAACGATCCTGGTCGTAGCAGGTGATGGCGGTAATGGTTGCGTAAGCTTCCGCCGTGAAAAATATATTCCGAAAGGTGGCCCGGACGGCGGTGACGGCGGCGACGGCGGTGACGTCTGGATGGAAGCCGACGAGAACCTGAACACCCTGATCGACTACCGTTTCGAAAAATCCTTCCGTGCCGAGCGCGGTCAGAACGGCGCGAGCCGTGACTGTACCGGTAAACGTGGTAAAGACGTCACCATCAAGGTGCCAGTGGGTACCCGCGTTATCGATCAGGGCACCGGCGAAACCATGGGCGATATGACCAAACACGGTCAACGTCTGATGGTCGCTAAAGGCGGCTGGCACGGTCTGGGTAACACCCGTTTCAAATCTTCCGTGAACCGTACGCCGCGTCAAAAGACCATGGGTACGCCGGGCGATAAACGTGACCTGCAGCTCGAACTGATGCTGCTGGCGGACGTGGGGATGCTGGGGATGCCGAACGCCGGTAAATCCACCTTTATCCGCGCCGTGTCTGCGGCCAAGCCGAAAGTGGCGGACTACCCGTTTACCACGCTGGTACCAAGCCTTGGCGTGGTGCGTGTCGACAACGAGAAGAGCTTTGTGATCGCCGATATCCCGGGGCTGATTGAAGGTGCGTCCGAAGGCGCTGGCCTCGGTATCCGCTTCCTGAAGCACCTTGAGCGCTGCCGCGTGCTGCTGCACATTATCGATATCGATCCGATTGACGGTTCCGATCCGGCTGAGAACGCAAAAATTATCATTGGCGAGCTGGAGAAATACAGCGAGAAGCTGGCGAATAAGCCACGCTGGCTGCTGTTCAACAAGATCGACACCATGGACAAAGCAGAAGCCGAAGCGAAAGCTAAAGCGATTGCCGAAGCGATGGGTTGGGAAGATAAGTACTATCTGATCTCAGCAGCAAGCCAGGTTGGCGTAAAAGACCTGTGCTGGGATGTGATGAACTTTATCATTGAAAACCCAATTACTCAGGCTGAAGAAGCTAAACAGCCTGAGAAAGTCGAGTTCATGTGGGATGACTACCACCGCCAGCAGCTTGACGAAGTCGCCGCAGAAGCGGAAGACGAAGAGTGGGATGACGACTGGGATGAAGACGACGAAGAAGGCGTTGAGTTCATCTACAAGCGTTAATCTCCTCGTAGCCGGATGGCGCTTGCGCTTATCCGGCCTACAATATGCAACGGGCCGCAAATGCGGCCCGTTTTGTTATGTGCTTGTAGGCCGGATAAGACGCGTTAGCGTCGCCATCCGGCAAGCGCGCACTCAGTTATTCTGATAAATATCTTTGTACAATCGGCTTTCAAAGCGCACCAGCGGAATACGGCGGTTACGCTGATCGGCCGGCGACACGGCATAGCCCGAGAGATACTGCACGAAGGCCATCCGCTGCCCGCTGGCGGTGGTGATAAAGCCCGCCAGGTTGTATACGCCCTGCAATGAACCGGTTTTTGCCGATACTTTGCCGTCAACGCCTGCCTGGTGTAGGCCAGCGCGGTACTGCAGTGAACCGTCGTGGCCGGCGAGAGGCAGCATCGAGATAAAGTTCAGCTCATTATCATGCTGGGCGATGTACTGAAGCGCTTGCATCATAGTGGCGGGGGCAATCAGGTTATGACGTGAAAGCCCGGAGCCGTCGGCGATAATCGTATTACCGAGATCAACCCCTGCCTGCTGGCGCAGAATCTGCCGTACCGCATCGGAACCCGCACGCCAGGTACCGGGCACACCAAAGCGTGCATGGCCAATCATGCGGAATACCGTGTCGGCAATCATGTTGTCGGATTTCTTCAGCATAATCTTCAGCAGATCGTGCAGCGGCGCGGACTGTTTGCTGGCAATCACCGTTCCCGGCTCGTTGACCAGCGTCTGGCGCAGCAGGGTGCCGCTATAGGTGATACCCGCTTGCTTAAGCTCATCTTTGATAATCGCCCCGGCATAGCTTGCGCCATCCTGAATGGCGAACGCCAGCGGCAACGGTTCGGCACGCTGTGGCAGACAGCCGGTGAGCGTATAGCGGTTGAGATCGCCCGGCACCACGTCCAGCTCGCAGTATTGTGCCTCCGGTGAGCCTTTCGCCAGCGTTCGCACCTGGCTGAACATGGTCACCGGGTAGTAAGAGGCGATGCGAATGAACGCCAGATCGTTGGCTTTTTGCGCGCTGTAAAGCGAGATCGAGAAGCAGTTGCGGTCAACGATGGCGGCGGCTGGCGGTGCGCTGAAGCACTGGGTCATGTCGTTCCATGGCCAGCCGGGCGCTTTATCGTGGCTGGCAAAAATCGAGGTGTCGATCAGTACGTTGCCCTCAATGGTCTGCACGCCGGCCTTTTTCAGCGCTGCGACCATATTGCGAAGATCCTGGCGTCTTAGCGTAGGATCACCACCAAATCGCGCAATCAGGTCACCTTTAAGCGTCCCGTTATCAATGCTGCCTTTGCTCTCCAGCGTGGTGGTAAAACGAAAATCAGGCCCGAGCTGCAACAGCGCTGCCAGCGCGGTGAGCACCTTTTGGGTACTGGCCGGTAGCGCCATCTGCTGGCCATGGTAGTCAATCAGTGGCGCAGGGGCGCCCACTTTCTGCACCAACAGCGCGAGGTTGGCCCCGGCAGGAAGTTGATTGATATACTCATCAACATTCGCGGCCTGAACGCTAAACGCTATACTGGTGGTCAATCCGATGATAAATCTGGAAAATCGCATATTCTCGCGCTAACAACCTGGAAACAAGCCGTCATACTACGGCGCAACGCCCTGTAAAGTAAACGATGACCCGTAGTGAACTTCAGGGTAAAATGCGTATCAAATTAAAAATTACTGCTGACCTGGGGCTTTGTACCCGGGTCGGTTTTCTTTTGCTTCTGGCCTGGCGTTGATAGCAACCCAGGCGGGCTGAGTAGCCGGAGCGGGGCTAACCGCTCCCAACAGGAATGTTCAAGAGGTATAACAATGCAAGCTATTCCGATGACCCTTCGTGGTGCAGAAAAACTGCGTGAAGAACTGGATTTTCTGAAGTCCGTACGTCGCCCAGAGATTATTGCGGCCATCGCCGAAGCGCGCGAGCACGGCGACCTGAAAGAGAACGCGGAGTATCATGCTGCTCGTGAGCAGCAGGGCTTCTGCGAAGGTCGTATCAAAGATATCGAAGCGAAGCTGTCCAACGCGCAGGTTATCGACATCACCAAAATGCCGAATAACGGCCGCGTCATTTTCGGTTCTACCGTGAAGGTACTGAATCTGGACAACGATGAAGAGCAGGCCTATCGCATCGTCGGTGACGATGAGGCTGACTTCAAACAGAATCTGATTTCTGTGAACTCACCTATCGCCCGCGGCCTGATCGGCAAAGAACAGGACGATGTCGTGACTATCCGTACGCCGGGTGGTGAAGTTGAGTACGAAATCATCAAAGTGGATTATCTGTAAATTTTGTTCAACACTGAAAATGTTGACTGAGTGTAAAGATAAGAAAAAGGCCGCATAGCGGCCTTTTATCAAGCATAAGAGCGTGGCATGTTGCTAGCCCTCGTAAAGGAAAACCCTCATTTAACACAATGTTGTGTCAGAAATTAGGATATTCTTAACGTGGCAGCGAGATTTTGCGTTCTTTACCAGGGCGATAAAGCACCAGCATTTTGCCGATGACCTGTACGTTACAGGCGCCGGTTTCGCGCACGATAGCGTCCACGATCAAGGTTTTGGTCTCGCGATCTTCCGAGGCGATTTTCACCTTGATAAGTTCATGGTGCTCTAACGCTTGTTCAATCTCGGCCAGTACCCCTTCGGTCAAACCATTGTTGCCAAGCATAACTACCGGCTTGAGCGGATGTGCCAGACCTTTCAGGTGCTGTTTTTGTTTAGTACTCAGATTCATCGTATATTTTTGCTTACGTTGGGATTGAAAACGGGTCATTCTACCGCCATCTCCCATATATCGCCAAATGGCGCGTAGAAATTTACGCCAAAAGGTTACGATGAACTGTCCCGATGGGAATGTTAAATGACAGGTAAAAAGCGTTCTGCCAGCTCAAGCCGCTGGCTTCAGGAACACTTTAGCGATAAATATGTTCAAGAGGCACAGAAAAAGGGGTTACGTTCCCGTGCCTGGTTTAAACTTGATGAAATACAGCAAAGTGACAAACTTTTTAAGCCGGGGATGACGGTTGTCGATCTCGGTGCTGCGCCAGGAGGCTGGTCACAGTACGTGGTCACGCAGATTGGCGGCAAAGGCCGCATCATCGCTTGCGATCTTTTACCTATGGATCCAATCGTTGGTGTGGACTTCCTTCAGGGCGATTTTCGTGATGAACTCGTCATGCAGGCATTACTCGAACGCGTGGGTGACAGTAAAGTACAAGTTGTCATGTCAGATATGGCACCAAACATGAGCGGAACGCCGGCGGTAGACATTCCCCGGGCCATGTATCTGGTGGAGCTGGCGCTTGAAATGGCGCGTGATGTGCTTGCGCCAGGCGGAAGTTTTGTAGTGAAGGTGTTCCAGGGCGAAGGCTTCGATGAGTATCTAAGGGAAATTCGCTCCCTGTTTACGAAGGTTAAAGTTCGTAAGCCGGACTCTTCGCGTGCGCGTTCACGCGAAGTGTACATTGTAGCGACCGGGCGAAAATCATAGACGGTGGTTTTTCAAACGAAAGTTTTGAAAGAAACTGGATATAGAGTATCCTGACGCTGTTTTTAACACAGTTGTAATAAGAGGTTAATCCCTTGAGTGACATGGCGAAAAACCTAATACTCTGGCTGGTCATTGCCGTTGTGCTGATGTCAGTATTCCAGAGCTTTGGGCCCAGCGAATCGAACAGCCATAAGGTGGATTATTCTACCTTCCTGCAAGAGGTCAATAACGACCAGGTTCGCGAAGCGCGTATCAACGGACGTGAGATCAACGTTACCAAGAAAGATAGTAACCGTTACACGACCTACATCCCGGTTAACGATCCGAAGCTGCTTGATAACCTGCTGACGAAAAACGTCAAAGTGGTTGGCGAGCCGCCAGAAGAGCCGAGCCTGCTGGCGTCGATCTTCATTTCCTGGTTCCCGATGCTGCTGCTTATCGGCGTCTGGATCTTCTTCATGCGTCAAATGCAGGGCGGCGGTGGCAAAGGTGCCATGTCGTTCGGTAAGAGCAAAGCGCGCATGCTGACGGAAGATCAGATCAAAACCACTTTTGCCGATGTTGCGGGCTGCGACGAAGCGAAAGAGGAAGTGGGCGAACTGGTTGAATACCTGCGTGAGCCGAGCCGTTTCCAGAAGTTGGGCGGTAAGATTCCGAAAGGCGTCCTGATGGTCGGTCCTCCGGGTACCGGTAAAACGCTGCTGGCGAAAGCCATTGCCGGCGAAGCCAAGGTGCCGTTCTTTACCATTTCCGGTTCTGACTTCGTGGAAATGTTCGTGGGCGTCGGCGCATCTCGTGTGCGTGACATGTTCGAACAGGCCAAGAAAGCAGCACCGTGCATCATCTTCATCGATGAAATCGACGCCGTCGGTCGCCAGCGTGGCGCAGGTCTGGGCGGTGGTCACGATGAACGTGAGCAAACGCTGAACCAGATGCTGGTTGAGATGGATGGCTTCGAAGGTAACGAAGGTATCATCGTTATCGCGGCAACTAACCGTCCAGACGTACTTGACCCGGCGCTGCTGCGTCCAGGCCGTTTCGACCGTCAGGTTGTGGTCGGTCTGCCAGACGTTCGCGGTCGTGAACAGATTCTGAAAGTGCATATGCGTCGCGTACCGCTGGCGCCGGATATCGATGCGGCAATCATTGCTCGCGGTACTCCGGGCTTCTCCGGTGCAGACCTGGCGAACCTGGTGAACGAAGCGGCGCTGTTTGCTGCTCGTGGCAACAAACGCGTTGTGTCGATGGTTGAGTTCGAGAAAGCGAAAGACAAAATCATGATGGGTGCGGAACGTCGCTCCATGGTGATGACGGAAGCGCAGAAAGAATCTACCGCGTATCACGAAGCGGGCCACGCGATTATCGGTCGCCTGGTGCCGGAACACGATCCGGTGCACAAAGTAACGATTATCCCGCGCGGCCGTGCGCTGGGTGTAACCTTCTTCCTGCCTGAAGGCGATGCGATTAGCGCCAGCCGTCAGAAGCTGGAAAGCCAGATCTCGACCCTGTACGGCGGTCGTCTGGCGGAAGAGATCATCTACGGCGTTGAGCATGTATCCACCGGTGCGTCGAACGACATTAAAGTCGCGACCAACCTGGCGCGTAACATGGTCACCCAGTGGGGCTTCTCCGACAAACTCGGTCCGCTGCTGTATGCAGAAGAAGAGGGCGAAGTATTCCTGGGCCGTAGCGTCGCGAAAGCGAAACATATGTCCGATGAAACCGCGCGTATCATCGACCAGGAAGTGAAGTCGCTCGTGGAACGTAACTACAACCGCGCGCGCCAGCTTCTGAACGACAACATGGACATTCTGCATGCCATGAAAGATGCGCTCATGAAATATGAGACCATCGATGCACCGCAGATTGACGACCTGATGGCTCGCCGCGACGTGCGTCCGCCAGCAGGTTGGGAAGAACCGGGTTCATCCAACAACAACTCGGGCAGCACCGGTAAACCAAGTGCGCCGCGTCCGGTTGATGAACCACGTGCGCCGGACTCTGGCACCATGTCAGAGCAGCTGGGCGACAAATAAGTTCTCCCCCGTGGAAGACTGCGTTGTACCTGAAACCCTGGGGCTTGCCCCGGGGTTTTTTATATTCAGAAATCAATAATTAAAAGGATTCGATATGAAACTCACCGCCCAGGGCTCCATCCTGGATCTCTCCCATCCACACGTGATGGGGATCCTCAACGTCACGCCGGACTCTTTCTCCGACGGTGGCACGCACAATACGCTGGTTGAGGCGGTGAAACATGCGAACCTGATGATTAACGCGGGCGCGACCATCGTTGACGTAGGCGGCGAGTCCACTCGCCCGGGCGCGCTGGACGTGAGCGTGGAAGAAGAGCTTGATCGCGTTATCCCAGTGGTGGAAGCGATCGCCCAGCGCTTTGAAGTGTGGATCTCTGTCGATACGTCTAAGCCTGAAGTGATTCGTGAGTCTGCCCGTGCCGGAGCGCACATCATTAACGATATCCGCTCGCTCAGCGAGCCGGGCGCGCTCGAAGCTGCGGCCGAAACCGGACTGCCCGTTTCGCTGATGCATATGCAGGGCAACCCAAAAACCATGCAGGATGCGCCGAAGTATGACGATGTCTTTGCTGAGGTAAATCAGTATTTTATTGAACAGATTGCCCGCTGCGAACGGGCAGGAATCTCAAAAGATAAATTGTTGCTCGACCCGGGGTTCGGTTTCGGTAAAAATCTGTCCCATAACTATGCATTACTGGCGCGTTTGTCAGAGTTCCATCATTTCGGCCTGCCGCTGTTTGTCGGCATGTCGCGTAAATCAATGATTGGTCAACTGCTGAACGTGGGGCCGTCGGAGCGCCTTAGCGGCAGCCTGGCGTGCGCGGTGATTGCTGCCATGCAGGGCGCGCATATTGTTCGCGTCCACGACGTCAAAGAAACTGTTGAAGCGATGCGTGTGGTTGAGGCCACCTTGTCTGCGAAGGGAAATAAACGTTATGAGTAATCGCAAGTATTTTGGTACCGATGGGATTCGTGGTCGCGTAGGTGATGCGCCGATTACCCCTGATTTTGTTCTGAAGCTCGGCTGGGCGGCAGGCAAGGTACTGGCAAGCCACGGATCGCGTAAAATTATTATTGGTAAAGATACCCGTATCTCAGGCTATATGCTGGAGTCCGCGCTGGAAGCCGGTCTGGCGGCCGCGGGGCTGTCGGCCTCTTTCACCGGGCCGATGCCGACGCCGGCGGTGGCTTACCTGACCCGCACGTTCCGCGCGGAAGCCGGTATCGTTATCTCCGCATCGCATAACCCGTTTTATGACAATGGCATCAAATTCTTCTCCATCGACGGCACCAAGCTGCCGGACGAAGTGGAAGAGGCCATTGAAGCCGAGATGGAAAAAGAGATCACCTGCGTTGATTCCGCCGAGCTGGGTAAAGCTAGCCGCATCGTTGATGCGGCGGGCCGCTATATTGAGTTCTGCAAAGGCACCTTCCCGAACGAGCTGAGCCTGAACGGGCTGAAAGTGGTCGTTGACTGCGCCAACGGCGCAACCTACCACATTGCGCCGAATGTGCTGCGCGAACTGGGCGCCACCGTGATCGCCATCGGCTGCGAACCGAACGGCGTCAACATTAACGAAGAAGTGGGGGCCACCGACGTCCGCGCTTTGCAGGCGCGCGTATTGGCTGAGAAAGCCGATGTGGGCATCGCGCTGGACGGTGACGGCGACCGCGTCATCATGGTTGATCACCAGGGTAATAAAATCGATGGTGATCAGATTATGTATATCATCGCCCGCGAAGCGCTGCGCCAGGGCCAGCTGCGCGGCGGCGTTGTTGGTACGCTGATGAGCAATATGGGGCTGGAAGTGGCGCTCAAGCAGCTCGGCATTCCGTTTACCCGCGCGAAAGTGGGCGACCGCTACGTGCTGGAAAAAATGCAGGAGAAAGGCTGGCGCATCGGTGCGGAAAACTCCGGCCACGTGATCCTGCTGGACAAAACCACGACCGGCGACGGTATTGTGGCGGGTCTGCAGGTGGTGGCGGCCATGGTGCGTAACCACATGAGCCTGCACGATCTGAGCAGCGGTATGAAAATGTTCCCGCAGGTGCTGGTAAACGTGCGCTATACCGATGGCAAATCGAACCCGCTGGACAACGAGGCGGTGAAGGCGGCGGCCCTGGCGGCAGAAGCAGCGATGGGTAATCGTGGCCGCGTACTGCTGCGTAAATCAGGCACCGAGCCGCTGATTCGGGTGATGGTTGAAGGGGAAGATGAAGCGCAGGTAACCGAGCTTGCGCATCGCATCGCCGACGCGGTTAAAGCGGCCTGACAGACAGGCTAAGTGATTAAAAAGGCGGCGCTTGCCGCCTTTTTCTCATTAACCGAGACAGTTTTGCTGTTTTTTTCCGCAGTTGATACAATGTGTGGAAATTGCCCTTGCGAAGGTCATTCGCTTTGGTTAGTATTCACACCCGCTTCAGTGGGAAACTTAAATGTCCCGCTTTATTGGTCGAAGCACTTGGTACGCGGCATTCCCGCAAGGAACAGGTTGATTATGTACGAAGCTCTTTTAGTTGTTTTCCTTATTGTAGCGATTGGCCTTGTGGTCCTCGTTATGCTGCAACAAGGTAAAGGCGCTGATATGGGAGCCTCCTTTGGAGCAGGCGCTTCCGGCACATTGTTTGGTTCAAGTGGTTCAGGTAACTTCATGACCCGCATGACCGCTGTGTTCGCGACGCTGTTCTTCATTATCAGTCTGGTGCTGGGTAACATCAACAGCAACAAGACCAATAAAGGAAGTGAGTGGGATAACCTGACTGCACCGAAGACTGAGCAAACGACTCAGCCAGCGGCACCGGCTCAGCCGACCAGCGATATCCCGCACTAAGTATTCTGTACCGAGGTGGTGGAATTGGTAGACACGCTACCTTGAGGTGGTAGTGCCCTAACGGGCTTGTGGGTTCGAGTCCCATCCTCGGTACCAATATTCCGAAAGAAAGACGCTGAAAAGCGTCTTTTTTTTCGTCCGTATCTTTTATCCCTTCTTTCCTCGGGGTATACGGGCCGCAGCTCCCTTACCCGCAAAACACGGTTAATCCGCCTTAGGAAAATCTACCACCGTGTCGTTCACCCGGTTCACCATATTGGTAAACAGAATGGCGCTGATTGCGCTGATAATCTCAACGATCTGACGATCGCTGAAGCCTGCATGTTTCAGCGCGGTCACGTTGGCTTCCGGCAGCGTACCGGTGGTGGTGACCAGGGTTTGTGCAAATTTCACCAGCGCATCAAGCTGTGCATCTTCGGCGTATTCTCCACGACGTAGCGCGTGGATCTGCTCGCTACTAAAGCCCGCCTTTTTTGCCATCAGCGTATGGGCCGCCAGGCAGTAATCGCACTGCGTCGCTTCGCTCACGGACAGGTTAATTGCTTCCAGCATTTTAGCGTTCAGGCTGCCTTTATGTAGCATGGCGTTGTGCGCCAGCGCCTGCTGCAGCGCCTCCGGTGAATGCCCACCAATGGTCAGATAGGCGTTCGGTACTTTACCCACTGCTTTTTTGATCCCGCTAAAAAGTTCTGCGGCTTTGCCCGTTGCATCTTGTTCGCGAATGTCTGTTAAACGGCTCATCATCTTCTCCTGTCGTTCGAGGGTTTGTTGTGGCAATGGAAACATCATAGGACAGGTTGACGTGATAGACTGGCGCGATTCGTCTCATCTTTTTGTCTTATCGTCTCAGGAGCTGTATGGACAGTCTTAGCCATCTCTTAACGCTGCTGGCACCGCGCTGTGAAGTGAATCTGCACTGCCGCTTTGGCGGACGCTGGCAGGCGGGGCATAGCCAGATGCGGACGGGCGTCGTTCCCTGGCACTTTGTACTGCGCGGAGAGGGGCGACTCACCGTGGGGAAGGAAACGCGTCAGATGCATACGGGAGACGTTATCCTGCTGCCGCACGGTTCACCACATCTGATGGAAAGCCTGGTCGAGTGGGGGCAGGTGCTGCCGGTCGCCCATCGCTTTAACGGTACGCTGACCGAGATGCGCACAGCATCAGACAGCAATGCGCTGGAGATGCTGTGCGGAGAGTTCTACTTCGGGCCGCACGTAAACTGGCTGTTCAGCGAAGACAGTGAACTCATCCATCTGCATACCCACGAACGGGAAGACTGCCCTGAACTGGAGACGATGCTGAGCGTATTGGTTCGTGAGAGTCTGGCTGAGCGGCCGGGCGCTGCCGCTATCGTACGCAGCCTAGGCGATACGCTGCTGGTACTACTGATGCGCACGTTGCTGGCGGCGAAAGCACCACCGGGCGGACTGCTACGGTTAATGAGCGATGAGCGACTGATGCCCGCGGTGCTTGCGGTACTCGCGGCACCAGAACAACCGTGGACCATGGAGACAATGGCTTCCCGGGCGTTTTTATCACGTGCCACGTTTGCCCGCCACTTTGCTCGCGTCTACCACCTGACACCTCAGGCCTGGCTGACGCAGCTGCGTATGGTGATGGCCGCGCGGTTACTTCACCAGGACCGACAGGCGCGGGTGGAGGCGATCGCCGAACGCTGCGGATTTCAATCGCTGGCCTCATTCTCAAAAAGCTTTAAAAAGTACTACGGCCTGACGCCGGGAGAGTGGCGGCGGCGATAGCAATAAAAAAGGCCGCACAGGCGGCCCTTGATGGCGTTTACACAGGCTTATTTGCCTTTGTTTTCCAGATTCTCAACCTGCGGCAGGCCGGTTGCAGAAGAGGCGGTCAGCAGCCCGCTCTGGGCGTAGCCGAACAGCTTCTCGCGGGTATCGGTAATGTCCAGGTTACGCATAGTCAGCTGGCCGATACGGTCTTCAGCGCTAAACATAGAGTCACCTTTTTCCATGGTCAGACGTTCTGCTTTATAGGTCAGGTTGTCAGACACGGTATTCATGATGGAGTAGTCGTTACCGCGGCGCAGTTCCAGCGTGACTTCACCCGTAATCTGGCTGGCCACCCAACGCTGCAGAGAGTCACGCAGCATCAGCGCCTGGGAGTCAAACCAACGGCCCTGATACAGCAAGCGGCCCAGTTGGCGACCGTGAGCGTGATACTGCTCAATGGTATCTTCGTTGTGAATACCGGTCAGCAGACGCTCGTAAGCGATGTGCAGAAGTGCCATCCCCGGCGCTTCGTAGATACCACGGCTCTTCGCTTCGATAATACGGTTTTCAATCTGGTCACTCATGCCCAGACCATGACGCCCGCCGATGCGGTTGGCTTCCAGCATCATCTCTACGTCGTCGCTGAAGGTTTTACCGTTAAGCGCAACCGGATGGCCCTGCTCAAAACGCACGGTCACTTCTTCTGCCGGCACTTTTACGTTTTCGTCCCAGAACTTCACACCCATAATCGGGTTAACGATTTTGAGGCTGGAGTTCAGGAATTCCAGATCTTTTGCTTCGTGCGTTGCGCCAAGCATATTGGAGTCGGTTGAGTAGGCTTTCTCCACGGACATTTTGTAGTCGAAACCGCAGGAGATCATAAACTCTGACATTTCATGACGGCCGCCCAGTTCATCGATAAAATCGCTATCCAGCCACGGTTTGTAAATCTGTAGCTCGGCGTTGGTCAGCAGGCCGTAGCGATAGAAACGCTCAATATCGTTACCTTTGTAGGTGCTGCCGTCGCCCCAGATGTTAACGCCGTCTTCTTTCATGGCGGCGACCAGCATGGTGCCGGTAACCGCACGGCCCAGCGGAGTGGTGTTGAAGTAGGTCAGGCCGCCGGTAGTATTGTGGAAAGCACCGCATTGGATAGCGGCGATGCCTTCGGCAACCAGCTGTTTACGACAGTCGATCAGGCGAGCGTTCTCTGCGCCATATTCCATAGCACGACGAGGAATTGCATCATAATCATCTTCGTCCGGCTGACCCAGGTTTGCAGTATATGCATAAGGGACAGCGCCTTTTTGTCGCATCCACAGCAGCGCTGCGCTGGTGTCAAGACCGCCAGAGAAGGCGATACCAATACGTTGACCTACCGGAAGATGCTTGAGAATCGTCGTCATAAAGTAAAACCCTGCTTGATTGACTGAAGGAGAAATTACGTTCCGCTGTCAGTGAATTTTTATGCAAAATAAATGAGTTTTCATTTAATCACGTTTTATCTGTGACAGGAAGACATTCATGCATTTTTATTCAAAAAATCCGCACTGCCAGCGAAGGTTGTCAGGCGTACCTTAGCGCGATGGCCGGCGCATTTCTTCTGCATAGAATGTGAGGTTGACAAGTTGTGATAATGCTCACTATACTGGAGGCCGGTTTTACGTCCCGTCCTCGGTACCAAATCCCAGCATTATTTGCATTTTTTACTCAAAACGCGTAAAATTTGCCACGTTTCAGGCGCGGGGTGGAGCAGCCTGGTAGCTCGTCGGGCTCATAACCCGAAGGTCGTCGGTTCAAATCCGGCCCCCGCAACCACTTTCCCTTAGAGTTCATTTTCAAATATACTGTGAAGACTTAGGCCTTCGTAGCTGGATTTGAAAAAAAATTCTTTCGGAAGGTTCTCCAGGCCGCAGTTGCGGCTATAGGGTTCAGTTATCTAAAGCCCCGATTTATCGGGGTTTTTTGTTATCTGACTACAGAATAACTGGGCTTTAGGCCCTTTTTTTATGTCTTGGGGGTGGGTTTGTCCACATTAGAGCAAAAATTAACAGAGATGATTACAGCGCCGGTTGAAGCCCTGGGCTACGAACTGGTCGGCATCGAATTTATTCGCGGTCGCACATCCACACTGCGCATCTATATTGATAGTGAAGATGGCATCAATGTTGATGATTGTGCTGATGTGAGCCACCAGGTAAGCGCGGTGATGGACGTTGAAGATCCGATTACCGTTGCTTACAACCTGGAAGTTTCCTCTCCGGGCCTCGATCGTCCGATGTTCACCGCGGAACACTATGTGCGTTTCCTGGGTGAAGAGGTGACGCTGGTCCTGCGCATGGCGGTACAGAACCGTCGTAAATGGCAGGGCATTATCAAAGCGGTAGACGGTGAGATGATCACTGTGACAGTCGAAGGCAAAGATGAAGTGTTCGCGCTGAGTAACATCCAGAAGGCGAACCTGGTTCCCCACTTTTAACAGTCTGGATTGAGGTGAAAGGCCCCGATGAACAAAGAAATTTTGGCTGTTGTTGAAGCCGTCTCCAACGAGAAAGCGCTGCCGCGTGAGAAGATTTTCGAAGCGCTGGAAAGTGCGCTGGCAACGGCGACAAAGAAAAAATACGAACAGGAAATCGACGTACGCGTTGAAATCGATCGCCGCAGCGGCGACTTCGATACTTTCCGTCGCTGGGTCATTGTTGAAGAAGTTACCCAGCCAACCAAAGAAATTACGCTCGAAGCGGCACGCTTCGAAGACGAAAGCCTGAACGTAGGCGATTACGTTGAAGATCAGATTGAATCCGTCACCTTTGACCGTATTACGACTCAGACGGCAAAACAGGTTATCGTGCAGAAGGTCCGTGAAGCCGAGCGCGCGATGGTTGTCGATCAGTTCCGCGATCAGGAAGGCGAAATCGTCACTGGCGTAGTGAAGAAAGTGAACCGCGACAACATCTCTCTGGAAGTGAAATCCGAAGGGATGGCCGGGAACGCTGAAGCCGTAATCCTGCGTGAAGACATGCTGCCGCGTGAAAACTTCCGTCCGGGCGACCGCATCCGCGGCGTACTGTACGCCGTTCGCCCAGAAGCGCGCGGCGCACAGCTGTTCGTCACCCGTTCTAAGCCGGAGATGCTGATCGAACTGTTCCGCATCGAAGTGCCGGAAATCGGTGAAGAAGTGATTGAAATTAAAGCGGCCGCTCGCGATCCGGGCTCTCGTGCCAAAATCGCGGTAAAAACCAACGACAAACGTATCGACCCGGTCGGCGCTTGCGTAGGTATGCGCGGCGCTCGCGTGCAGGCGGTTTCTACCGAACTGGGCGGCGAGCGTATCGATATCGTGCTGTGGGACGACAACCCGGCGCAGTTCGTGATCAATGCTATGGCACCTGCTGATGTGGCATCCATCGTGGTTGATGAAGACAAGCACACCATGGATATCGCGGTAGAAGCAGGTAACCTGGCGCAGGCGATCGGCCGTAACGGCCAGAACGTGCGTCTGGCTTCTCAGCTGAGCGGCTGGGAACTCAACGTGATGACCGTTGACGACCTGCAGGCGAAGCATCAGGCGGAAGCGCACGCGGCGATCGATACCTTCACCAAATATCTCGATATTGATGAAGAGTTCGCGACCGTGCTGGTAGAAGAAGGCTTCTCCACGCTTGAAGAACTGGCCTATGTGCCAATGAAAGAACTGCTGGAAATTGATGGTCTGGACGAAGCGACCGTTGAGGCGCTGCGCGAACGTGCGAAAAACGCCCTGACCACTCTGGCACTTGCCCAGGAAGAAAGCCTCGGTGATAACAAACCGGCTGACGATCTGCTGAACCTGGAAGGGTTAGATCGCGCACTGGCTTTCAAACTGGCCGCTCGTGGCGTTTGTACGCTGGAAGACCTCGCTGAACAAGGCGTTGACGACCTGTCTGACATCGAAGGGTTAACCGACGAGAAAGCGGGTGAGCTGATTATGGCTGCGCGTAATATTTGCTGGTTCGGCGACGAAGCGTAATAAACTGTAGCAGGAAGGAACAGCATGACAGATGTAACCGTAAAAACGCTGGCCGCAGAGATACAGACCTCGGTGGATCGCCTGGTACAGCAATTTGCTGATGCGGGTATCCCGAAGTCTGCAGATGACTCTGTGTCCGCACAAGAGAAGCAAACCTTACTGGCGCACCTGAACCGCGAAAACGGTTCTGCGCCGGATAAGTTGACTTTGCAGCGCAAAACGCGCAGTACTCTCAACATTCCAGGTACCGGTGGAAAAAGCAAATCGGTACAAATCGAAGTCCGCAAGACACGCACCTTTGTGAAACGCGATCCGCAAGAGGCTGAACGCCTGGCCGCGGAAGAGCAGGCGCAGCGTGAAGCGGAAGAGCAAGCCCGTCGTGAAGCTGAAGAAGCAGCTAAACGCGAGGCGCAACAAAAAGCTGAACGTGAGGCCGCAGAAAAAGCTAATCGTGAAGCCGCTGATAAAGCGAAACGTGAAGCTGCGGAAAAAGACAAAGTGAGCAATCAACAGACCGACGATATGACCAAAACCGCCCAGGCTGAAAAAGCCCGCCGTGAAAATGAAGCTGCCGAGCTGAAGCGTAAAGCGGAAGAAGAAGCCCGCCGTAAGCTGGAAGAAGAAGCTCGCCGCGTGGCTGAAGAAGCGCGCCGCATGGCAGAAGAAAACGAGAAGAACGGTGTGAATACCGCTGAGCCAACTGAAGACACCAGCGATTATCACGTCACCACTTCTCAGCACGCACGCCAGGCTGAAGACGAAAACGACCGTGAAGTCGAAGGTGGTCGTGGTCGTGGCCGTAATACGAAAGCCGCCCGCCCGGCGAAAAAAGGCAACAAACACGCCGAATCTAAAGCCGATCGTGAAGAAGCGCGTGCCGCTGTTCGCGGGGGTAAAGGCGGCAAACAGCGTAAAGGTTCCGCGCTGCAGCAGGGCTTCCAGAAGCCGGCTCAGGCCGTTAACCGTGACGTTGTGATTGGCGAAACCATCACCGTTGGCGAACTGGCTAACAAGATGGCGGTGAAAGGTTCTCAGGTCATCAAAGCGATGATGAAGCTGGGCGCCATGGCCACCATTAACCAGGTCATCGACCAGGAAACCGCACAGCTGGTTGCCGAAGAGATGGGCCACAAAGTTATCCTGCGTCGTGAAAACGAGCTGGAAGAAGCGGTAATGAGCGACCGTGACACCGGCGCTGCGGCTGAACCGCGCGCACCGGTTGTGACCATCATGGGTCACGTTGACCACGGTAAAACCTCTCTGCTGGACTACATTCGTTCCACGAAAGTAGCCTCTGGCGAAGCGGGCGGCATTACCCAGCACATCGGTGCATACCACGTTGAAACCGACAACGGTATGATCACCTTCCTGGACACCCCGGGGCACGCCGCGTTTACCTCTATGCGTGCTCGTGGTGCGCAGGCAACGGATATCGTTGTTCTGGTTGTTGCAGCAGACGATGGCGTGATGCCGCAGACTATCGAAGCTATCCAGCACGCGAAAGCGGCAGGTGTGCCGGTTGTGGTTGCGGTAAACAAAATCGACAAACCAGAAGCGGATCCGGATCGCGTTAAAAACGAACTGTCCCAGTACGGCATCCTGCCGGAAGAGTGGGGCGGTGAAAGCCAGTTCGTTCACGTATCTGCGAAAGCCGGTACCGGTATCGACGAGCTGCTGGACGCTATCCTGCTGCAGGCTGAAGTTCTGGAGCTGAAAGCGGTCCGTAAAGGCATGGCGAGCGGCGCGGTTATCGAATCCTTCCTGGATAAAGGTCGTGGTCCGGTTGCTACCGTACTGGTTCGTGAAGGTACGCTGCACAAGGGCGATATCGTTCTGTGTGGCTTCGAATACGGTCGCGTTCGTGCAATGCGTAACGAACTGGGTCAGGAAGTCCTGGAAGCAGGTCCGTCTATCCCGGTGGAAATCCTCGGCCTGTCCGGCGTTCCGGCTGCGGGTGACGAAGTGACCGTCGTTCGTGACGAGAAGAAAGCCCGTGAAGTTGCGCTGTATCGTCAGGGCAAATTCCGTGAAGTTAAACTGGCTCGTCAGCAGAAATCTAAACTCGAGAACATGTTCGCCAACATGACCGAAGGCGAAGTTCACGAAGTGAACATCGTCCTGAAGGCCGACGTTCAGGGTTCTGTGGAAGCGATCTCCGACTCCTTGCTGAAACTGTCTACCGACGAAGTGAAAGTGAAGATCATCGGTTCTGGCGTAGGTGGTATCACCGAAACCGACGCAACCCTGGCGGCGGCATCCAACGCGATTCTGGTTGGCTTCAACGTCCGTGCTGATGCCTCTGCACGTAAAGTGATCGAAGCGGAAAGCCTGGATCTGCGCTACTACTCCGTCATCTATAACCTGATCGACGAAGTGAAAGCGGCGATGAGCGGCATGCTGTCTCCGGAACTGAAACAGCAGATCATCGGTCTGGCTGAAGTTCGTGATGTGTTTAAATCACCGAAATTCGGTGCGATCGCGGGCTGTATGGTTACCGAAGGCACCATCAAACGTCACAACCCGATCCGCGTTCTGCGTGACAACGTGGTTATCTACGAAGGCGAGCTGGAATCCCTGCGCCGCTTCAAAGATGACGTCAACGAAGTCCGTAACGGCATGGAATGTGGTATCGGCGTGAAGAACTACAACGACGTTCGCGTTGGCGATATGATCGAAGTGTTCGAAATCATCGAGATCCAACGTACCATCGCTTAATCTTCGTTAAGATTGCCGATTGTAGGCCGGGTAAGCGAAGCGCCACCCGGCATGAATTTCAAAAGGGGCTGATAGCCCCTTTTTTGTCTGGAGAATTTATTATGGCGAAAGAATTTGGTCGCCCGCAGCGCGTGGCCCAGGAGATGCAAAAAGAGATCGCAATCATCCTGCAGCGCGAAATTAAAGACCCGCGTCTGGGCATGATGACCACCGTTTCTGGCGTTGAAATGTCCCGCGACCTGGCCTATGCCAAAGTATTTGTCACCTTCCTGAACGATCAGGATGAAGCCGCGGTGAAAGCGGGCATCAAAGCGCTGCAGGAAGCATCTGGCTTTATTCGCTCGCTGCTGGGCAAAGCCATGCGCCTGCGTATCGTGCCGGAACTGACCTTCTTCTACGACAACTCGTTGGTTGAAGGTATGCGCATGTCCAACCTGGTGACCAACGTGGTGAAGCATGACGAAGAGCGTCGTGTTAACCCGGACGACAGCAAGGAGGACTGATGAGTCGTCCTCGTCGTCGCGGCCGTGACATTCACGGCGTGCTGTTGCTGGATAAACCGCAGGGTGCGTCCAGCAATGATGTGCTGCAAAAGGTGAAGCGTATTTATAACGCCAACCGCGCCGGGCATACCGGCGCGCTGGATCCGCTGGCAACCGGTATGCTGCCGATTTGCCTCGGTGAAGCCACCAAGTTTTCCCAGTATCTGCTGGACTCCGATAAACGCTATCGGGTGATTGCGCGTTTAGGCCAGCGTACCGATACCTCGGATGCCGATGGGCAGATCGTGGAAGAGCGTCCGGTGACCTTTAGCGAGGCGCAGCTGGCCGATGCGCTGGAAAGCTTCCGTGGCGATACGCAGCAGGTGCCGTCGATGTACTCGGCGCTGAAGTACCAGGGTAAAAAGCTCTACGAATACGCGCGTCAGGGTATCGAAGTGCCGCGCGAAGCGCGCCCGATTACCGTCTACGAACTGCTGTTTATTCGCCATGAAGGTCACGAGCTGGAGCTGGAAATTCACTGCTCTAAAGGCACCTATATTCGTACCATTATTGACGATCTGGGTGAGAAGCTCGGCTGCGGCGCGCACGTGATTTTCCTGCGTCGCCTGGCGGTCAGCAAATACCCGGTCGAACGTATGGTGACGCTGGAGCATTTGCGCGAGCTGGTTGAACAGGCCGAGCAGCAGGGGATCCCGGCTGCGGAGCTACTCGATCCGTTACTGATGCCGATGGACAGTCCCGCTTCGGACTATCCGATTGTGAATATTCCTTTAACGTCATCGGTTTACTTTAAAAATGGTAACCCGGTACGGACCTCCGGCGCACCGCTGGAAGGGCTGGTGCGCGTGACGGAAGGCGAAGAAGGCAAATTCCTCGGAATGGGTGAAATCGATGATGAAGGCCGCGTGGCTCCGCGCCGTCTGGTGGTCGAATACACCGAGTAAGTCAGATTGTGTGGCTTGCGATAACAGAGCGCTGCGGGTAGAATGTCGCGGCTTAACGTCTGCTTAATTGTTTAACAATTGGCAAGCGTTATCTCAGGGGCTGCTGAATTAGAGATCGGCACCCTTTCTTTCTTTTAAATTTGGAGTTCAAAATGTCTCTAAGCGTTGAAGCTAAAGCACAAATCGTTTCTGAGTTCGGTCGTGGCGCGAACGACAGCGGTTCCACCGAAGTTCAGGTTGCACTGCTGACTGCACAGATCAACCACCTGCAGGGTCACTTTGCAGAGCACAAAAAAGATCACCACAGCCGTCGTGGTCTGCTGCGCATGGTTTCTCAGCGTCGTAAGCTGCTGGACTACCTGAAACGTAAAGATGTTGCACGCTACACCGCGCTGATCGAGCGTCTGGGTCTGCGTCGCTAACTCTAGCGAGTTTCAGAAAGAGGGGCCTTTATGGCCCCTTTTTTCCACCGGACGACCGCTATTTATCAGAAAGAGTACCCGTCAAAACGCTGCCTGGTGTTGTGGTAATCTCGTTTGTCTGCAATGCGTTTAGACAAAATTGAGCTGAAATTACCAACACAGCAGTATTTTGAAAGATAGCGGGTATAATGTATTGTTGTTGTACATATTCTTCATTGCAGAGGTTCGCGCGGCTAATGAGAGGCTTTACCCGCATCGGGTTAGGGTTGTCATTAGTCGCGAGGATGCAAAGAAGATCGGTTTCATTGGCCGGCACGCCACAGGGTGTGCCGCCGTTCATTAAGAAAGGATAGAATTTTGCTTAATCCGATCGTTCGTAAGTTCCAGTACGGTCAGCATACCGTTACGCTGGAAACCGGCATGATGGCACGTCAGGCGACTGCCGCTGTTATGGTTAGCATGGATGACACTGCGGTATTCGTTACCGTTGTGGGTCAGAAAAAAGCGAAACCAGGCCAGGACTTCTTCCCGCTGACCGTTAACTATCAGGAGCGTACCTACGCTGCTGGCCGTATCCCGGGTAGCTTCTTCCGCCGTGAAGGCCGTCCGAGCGAAGGCGAAACCCTGATCGCGCGTCTGATTGACCGCCCGGTTCGTCCGCTGTTCCCGGAAGGCTTCGTCAACGAAGTTCAGGTCATCGCGACCGTCGTTTCCGTTAACCCGCAGGTTAACCCGGATATCGTGGCAATGATCGGTGCATCCGCTGCGCTGTCTCTGTCCGGTATTCCGTTCAACGGCCCGATCGGTGCCGCACGCGTCGGTTACATCAACGACCAGTACGTGCTGAACCCGACTCAGGACGAACTGAAAGAGAGCAAGCTGGACCTGGTGGTTGCCGGTACTGAAGCCGCTGTACTGATGGTTGAGTCCGAAGCAGAACTGCTGAGCGAAGACACCATGCTGGGCGCGGTCGTATTCGGCCACGAGCAGCAGCAGATCGTTATTCAGAACATCAACGACCTGGTGAAAGAAGCCGGTAAACCGCGTTGGGATTGGCAGCCGGAAGCCGTTAACGAAGCGCTGAACGCGCGCGTTGCTGCACTGGCTGAATCTCGCCTGAGCGACGCTTACCGCATCACCGACAAACAAGAGCGTTACGCTCAGGTTGACGTGATCAAATCTGAAACCATCGCGACGCTGGTGGCTGAAGACGAAACCCTGGACGCGAACGAACTGGGTGAAATCCTGCACGCTATCGAGAAAAACGTTGTGCGTAGCCGCGTACTGGCTGGCGAACCGCGTATCGATGGCCGCGAAAAAGACATGATCCGTGGTCTGGACGTGCGCACTGGCGTACTGCCGCGTACTCACGGCTCCGCACTGTTCACCCGTGGCGAAACTCAGGCGCTGGTTACCGCGACCCTGGGTACCGCACGTGATGCACAGGTTCTTGATGAACTGATGGGCGAGCGCACCGACAATTTCCTGTTCCACTACAACTTCCCTCCGTACTCCGTAGGGGAAACCGGCATGGTCGGTTCTCCGAAGCGTCGTGAAATTGGTCACGGTCGTCTGGCGAAGCGCGGCGTGCTGGCAGTGATGCCGGAAGGCGACAAGTTCCCGTACACCGTTCGTGTGGTTTCTGAAATCACCGAATCTAACGGTTCTTCTTCTATGGCTTCCGTATGTGGCGCTTCCCTGGCGCTGATGGATGCAGGCGTGCCGATTAAAGCGGCCGTAGCGGGCATCGCGATGGGTCTGGTGAAAGAAGGCGACAACTTTGTTGTTCTGTCTGACATCCTGGGCGACGAAGATCACCTAGGCGATATGGACTTCAAAGTAGCGGGTTCCCGCGACGGTATCTCTGCGCTGCAGATGGATATCAAAATTGAAGGTATCACCAAAGAGATCATGCAGGTTGCTCTGAACCAGGCTAAAGGTGCGCGTCTGCACATCCTGGGCGTGATGGAACAGGCGATCAACGCACCGCGTGGCGATATTTCTCAGTTCGCTCCGCGTATCCACACCATCAAGATCAATCCGGACAAGATCAAAGACGTTATCGGTAAAGGCGGTTCTGTTATCCGTGCACTGACCGAAGAAACCGGCACCACCATCGAAATCGAAGATGACGGTACCGTGAAGATCGCAGCAACCGACGGCGAGAAAGCAAAACACGCTATCCGTCGTATCGAGGAAATCACTGCTGAAATCGAAGTCGGTCGTATCTACAATGGTAAAGTGACCCGTATCGTTGACTTTGGCGCATTCGTTGCCATCGGTGGCGGTAAAGAAGGTCTGGTCCACATTTCCCAGATCGCCGACAAGCGCGTTGAGAAAGTGACTGACTACCTGCAGATGAATCAGGAAGTGCCGGTTAAAGTTCTGGAAGTTGACCGTCAGGGCCGTATCCGTCTGAGCATTAAAGAAGCAACCGAGCAGTCTCAGCCTGCCGCCGCACCGGAAGCTCCGGCAGCGGAACAGGGCGAGTAAGGTTTGCCTTTTGCCCTCCGCGCTTGCGGAGGGCACATTTCGCTGGCGGGATGCCTTGTTTGCAGGCGGGGGACAGGACGTTCATCCAATTGTTGTCTTCGGGAGTGGGAAATGAAGCCTTTTTTGCGCTGGTGTTTCGTTGCGACAGCACTCACGCTGGCAGGATGCAGCAACTCTGCCTGGCGTAAGAGTGAAGTCCTCGCGGTGCCATTGCAACCGACTTTACAGCAGGAAGTAATCCTGGCGCGCATGGAACAAATACTTGCCAGTCGGGCTTTAACCGATGACGAACGCGCACAGCTTTTATATGAGCGCGGAGTGTTGTATGATAGTCTCGGTCTGAGGGCATTAGCGCGCAACGATTTCTCGCAAGCGCTGGCAATCCGACCCGATATGCCTGAAGTATTCAATTACTTAGGCATTTATTTAACGCAGGCAGGCAATTTTGATGCTGCCTATGAAGCGTTTGATTCTGTACTTGAGCTTGATCCAACTTACAATTATGCGCACTTGAATCGCGGCATCGCGCTTTATTACGGTGGCCGTGCGAAGTTAGCGCAAGATGATCTGCTGGCGTTTTATCAAGACGATCCCAATGATCCTTTCCGCAGCCTGTGGCTTTATCTTGCCGAGCAGAAGCTCGATGAGAAGCAGGCAAAAGTCGCGTTGAAGCAACGCTTCGATAAATCGGATAAAGAGCAATGGGGATGGAACATTGTCGAGTTCTACTTAGGCAACATTGACGAAAAAACGTTAATGGAGCGCCTGAAGGCGGACGCAACGGATAACACCTCGCTCGCTGAGCATCTCAGTGAAACCAACTTCTATTTAGGTAAGTATTACCTAAGTCTTGGGGACAGGGACAGCGCTACGGCACTGTTCAAACTGGCGGTTGCCAACAACGTACATAACTACGTTGAGCACCGATACGCATTGTTGGAATTATCGCTCCTGGGCCAGGACCAAGATGACCTGGCAGAATCGGACCAGCAATAGCTGACGACTACATCAGCCCGTAATCTTTTTTGATTGCCATCACCTTCGCGGGTGAGGGCGTTGTTGTTCGTTAATACACCTACTTTGAGCCGGTTCACACTTTTCAATGAAAATTGCAGATCAATTTCATGATGAGTTATGTAGACTGGCCGCCATTAATATCGAGGCACTTGTACTACATGGCTGAATTCGAAACCACTTTTGCAGATCTGGGCCTGAAGGCTCCTATCCTTGAAGCCCTTAACGATCTGGGTTACGAAAAACCATCTCCGATCCAGGCAGAGTGTATCCCGCACCTGCTTTCTGGTCGTGACGTGCTGGGCATGGCCCAGACTGGTAGCGGTAAAACCGCAGCGTTCTCTCTGCCGCTGCTGAACAATATCGATCCTGAGCTGAAAGCACCGCAGATTCTGGTGCTGGCCCCGACCCGCGAACTGGCGGTTCAGGTGGCTGAAGCCATGACGGACTTCTCTAAACATATGCGCGGCGTAAACGTGGTTGCCCTGTACGGCGGCCAGCGTTATGACGTGCAGCTGCGCGCCCTGCGTCAAGGGCCGCAAATCGTTGTCGGTACCCCGGGTCGTCTGCTGGACCACCTGAAGCGCGGCACCCTGGACCTCTCCAAACTGAGCGGCCTGGTGCTGGACGAAGCAGATGAAATGCTGCGCATGGGCTTTATCGAAGACGTTGAAACCATTATGGCGCAGATTCCAGAAGGTCATCAGACCGCGCTGTTCTCTGCAACCATGCCGGAAGCTATCCGTCGTATTACCCGTCGCTTTATGAAAGAGCCGCAGGAAGTGCGCATTCAGTCCAGCGTCACTACGCGTCCGGACATCAGCCAGAGCTACTGGTCCGTGTACGGCATGCGCAAAAACGAAGCGCTGGTACGTTTCCTGGAAGCGGAAGATTTTGATGCGGCGATTATCTTCGTACGTACCAAAAACGCGACCCTGGAAGTGGCTGAAGCGCTGGAACGCAGCGGCTATAACAGCGCCGCGCTGAACGGCGACATGAACCAGTCTCTGCGTGAACAGACTCTGGATCGTCTGAAAGACGGTCGTCTGGACATCCTGATCGCGACCGACGTTGCGGCCCGTGGTCTGGACGTTGAGCGTATCAGCCTGGTCGTTAACTACGACATCCCGATGGACTCCGAGTCTTACGTTCACCGTATCGGTCGTACCGGTCGTGCGGGTCGTGCTGGCCGTGCGCTGCTGTTCGTTGAGAACCGCGAACGTCGTCTGCTGCGCAACATCGAACGCACGATGAAGCTGACCATTCCAGAAGTTGAGCTGCCGAACGCAGAACTGCTGGGCAAACGCCGTCTGGAAAAATTCGCCGCGAAAGTACAGCAGCAGCTGGAAAGCAGCGATCTGGATCAGTACCGTGCACTGCTGGCGCAAATCCAGCCGACCGCGGAAGGCGAAGAGCTGGACGTTGAAACGCTGGCCGCTGCGCTGCTGAAAATGGCACAGGGCGAACGTTCTCTGATCGTTCCACCCGATGCGCCAATGCGTCCTAAGCGTGAGTTCCGTGACCGTGACGATCGTTTCGAACGTCGTGACCGCAACGACCGTGGTCCGCGCGATCGTAATGAGCGTGGTGGCGAAGATCGTCCTAAACGCGAACGTCGTGACGTTGGCGATATGGAACTGTATCGCATTGAAGTGGGTCGTGATGATGGCGTTGAAGTTCGTCACATCGTTGGCGCTATCGCGAACGAAGGCGACATCAGCAGCCGTTACATCGGTAACATCAAGCTGTTCGGTACCCACTCTACTATCGAACTGCCAAAAGGCATGCCGGGCGAAGTACTGCAGCACTTTACTCGTACCCGCATCCTGAACAAACCGATGAACATGCAGCTGATCGGCGACGCGCAGCCTCGTCCAGAGCGCAGCGGTCGTAGCTTCGGCGGCGAACGTCGCGAAGGCGGTCGTAGCTTCGGTGGCGAACGTCGTGAAGGTGGTCGTGGCTTCGGCGGCGAGCGTCGTGAAGGCGGTCGTGGTGATGGTCGTCGTTTCAGCGGCGAACGTCGTGAAGGCAGCCGTGCTCCGCGTCGTGATGATGCTGCTGCGCCGCGTCGTGATGACTCCGCAGGCCGTCGTCGTTTCGGCGGTGACGCATAAGCCCAACGGCTTAAAAGCGTAAAGTAAAATATACAGCCCCGATCGTGACGATTGGGGCTTTTTTTATTCCCTTTGTACTCGTGTACTGGTACAGTGCAACACATTAAAATGCAGTAGCAAAATAATACACTGGAGAAAAGGCTGTATGGCGACACTAACCACCACCCAAACGTCACCTTCGCTGCTTGGCGGCGTGGTGATCATCGGCGGCACAATCATTGGTGCGGGGATGTTTTCTCTGCCGGTGGTGATGTCCGGTGCGTGGTTCTTCTGGTCAATGGCGGCGCTGGTGTTTACCTGGTTCTGCATGCTGCATTCCGGGCTGATGATTCTGGAAGCTAACCTGAACTATCGCATTGGCTCCAGCTTCGACACCATCACCAGGGATCTGCTGGGTAAAGGCTGGAACGTGGTGAACGGTATCTCTATCGCCTTCGTGCTCTATATTCTGACCTACGCCTATATTTCAGCGAGCGGGTCGATTCTGCACCACACGTTCTCTGAGATGTCGCTAAACGTCCCGGCGCGTGCGGCGGGCTTTGGCTTCGCGCTGCTGGTGGCCTTTGTGGTGTGGCTGAGCACCAAAGCGGTGAGCCGTATGACCGCGATTGTGCTGGGCGCGAAGGTGATCACCTTCTTCCTGACCTTCGGTAGCCTGATGGGGCACGTTACGCCCGCGACGCTGTTTAACGTTGCTGAGAGCCACGCCAGCTATACGCCTTATCTGCTGATGACGCTGCCGTTCTGTCTGGCCTCCTTTGGCTATCACGGCAACGTGCCGAGCCTGATGAAGTACTACGGCAAAGATCCGAAGACCATCGTGAAATGCCTGGTGTACGGCACGCTGCTGGCGCTGGTGCTCTACACCGTATGGCTGCTGGGGACGATGGGCAACATCCCGCGTCCGGAATTTATCGGTATTGCGCAGAAGGGCGGTAACATTGATGTGCTGGTACAGGCGCTGAGCGGCGTGCTCAATAGCCGTGGCCTGGATCTGCTGCTGGTGGTGTTCTCCAACTTTGCGGTGGCGAGTTCATTCCTTGGGGTGACGCTAGGCCTGTTTGACTATCTGGCGGATCTGTTCAAATTTGATGATTCTGCGCTGGGTCGCTTCAAAACGGCGCTGCTGACCTTCCTGCCACCGATTATCGGCGGCCTGCTGTGGCCGAACGGTTTCCTGTACGCCATTGGTTACGCAGGGTTGGCGGCAACGATCTGGGCGGCAATTGTTCCGGCGCTGCTGGCGCGCAAATCCCGTAAACGCTTCGGTAGCCCGAAATTCCGCGTCTGGGGCGGCAAGCCGATGATAGCGCTGATTCTGGTGTTTGGCGTGGGTAACGCGCTGGTGCATGTGCTGTCGAGCTTTAACCTGCTGCCGGTTTATCAGTAAGGCATTCGCCCGGTGGCGCTACGCTTACCGGGCCTACATTCTTGTGTAGGCCGGATAAGGCGCAGCCGCCATCCGGCACAAACCACACTACCCCAACAGTTCCCGCTTCACATCCATCGCCAACCCAAACGAATGCAGCCGCGCCTGGTGATCGAAAATCTGGCCGTTAACCATAATCTCATCCGCCTGCGTTTCCCGCAGAATCGACTCCAGCCCGTGGCGCACCTTCGCTTTATCGCCTACCAGTGACATCCGCAGCGCCTGATCGACACCGTATTTTTCCGACGGCGTCCAGAAATGTTCCATTTGCTGCACCGGCGGTGGCAACTGCCCGGTTTCACCACGGCGCAGTTTGGTAAATGCCTGTTGCATCGAGGTGAAGAGGAATTCGGCATCGCGGTTGCTGTCGGCGGCGATAATATTAATGCACACCATTGCATACGGTTTCTCGAGCCGCGCTGACGGCTGGAAGTGAGTGCGGTAGAGGTGCAAGGCCTGGAACAGCATATCCGGTGCAAAGTGCGAGGCGAAGGCAAACGGTAGGCCAAGCTGTGCCGCCAGCTGCGCACCGTACAGGCTTGAGCCTAACAGCCACACCGGTATTTTCTCGCCATAGCCCGGTACCGGGCGCACCTGCGGGTTAGGATCGGCCGCATCAAACCAGTCCACCAGTTCCGCCACGTCGCGCGGGAAGTTATCGATATCCCAGCTCATATGACGACGCAGTGCGCGCATCGTCGGCTGGTCGCTACCCGGCGCGCGGCCAAGGCCGAGATCGATACGTCCCGGATACAGCGTATTCAGCGTCCCGAACTGTTCGGCAATCACCAGCGGTGAGTGGTTAGGTAGCATCACGCCGCCTGAACCCAGATGTAGCGTAGTCGTGTGGGCGGCGAGATAGCCAATCAGTACCGAAGTTGCCGCACTGGCGATACCGACCATATTGTGGTGTTCTGCCAGCCAATAGCGGTGATAGCCGCGCTTTTCAGCGAGCTGTGCGAGATCGAGAGAATGGGAGAAGGCTTCTCGCGCGGAGGAGCCCTGAGGGATCGGCGCGAGGTCGAGCACCGAGAAGGCAACGGTTTTGTCAGTCATAAAGGCTCACTTTGCTACAGCATAGTCATCAGATTGAAGGTCTTGTTCCCACCGGGGTCACCCGGCCAGAAAAGCTGCATCTTTAATAATGCATTAAAATCTGACGACAGTTGTTAACAAAGTGAGCGGTTTTATCAGGCCTGTAGCTCCAGCCCGGCCAGACGCTTCCAGTAGCCGTTGCAGTCGCTGTTGGCGGTCAGCGGCAGCGGGGCTGCGCCATTTTCGTTAGCGCGGAAGGCGTCAAGCATGGCGAAGGTCTCATTGCCCATCGGCGACAGACGCACCATATCAACCAGTCCGTGCATCGATGTCAGTTCGTTGCCGAGGTTGTAAACGTAGCCGCTCATAGTCTGAATACCGTTCAGCACGAACACCTGCTGATTCTCCTGCGACAGCATGCTGCGCCCGTTAGGGTACTTGATGCAGCAGGTCTCGCACTCATCTTTTGGCTTATCTTCTGAGCGCGCGGTAAAGCAGCGGGCGGAATAGGCCAGCGGCAGGTGACCGTAGCTCAGCACTTCCACTTCAAACTTATCGCGGATGCCCAGCTCTTCACACTGATTGAGCAGGTTTACCAGCCAATCGCGCGAGAGCTCAACCGGCATGCACCAGCGAACCATGCCCTGCTTTTGCAACAGGCGCAGGGTGACCGCGTTATAGCAGTTCAGCGCATGGCCGGCGACGAACGGTAGCTTACGCTCAGCGCACAGGTTAACCACGCCCAAATCGCTGGCTTCAACGAGGAAGTCACCGTTCTCAACATAGCGCTTGAGCTCGCCCAGCTCGGACGATGCCTGGACCAGCGCGAGGGTGGAGAGCACCACCTGTTTACCGCTACCGGCCAGCGATTTGGCCATATCCAGCCAGTCGCCCACTTTGGTGGCGCGGCGTTTGCTGCATACGGCTTCACCCAGATAAATGGTGTCGGCGTTGCTGATGGCGGCCTGCTGGTAGAAATCTTCCAGCGTCTCTTTTGACCAGTAGTAAAGCACCGGCCCTAATGAATATTTCATGGGAATTCCTACTGCCATTTACGGTGATACGCGCCGAGCGTGGTCTGGGTGCCTTCGGACATCGAGCCGAGGGTTTCCATCCACGCGGCCTGCGGAACGAAGTTCTGCGGATCGGCCATACAGCGGTCGATCGCCTGACGCCAGACTTTGGCCACCTGGCTAACGTACGCCGGGCTGCGCTGGCGGCCTTCAATTTTCACCGAGGCGATGTTCGCGGCCAGCAGTTCCGGCAGCAGCTCCAGCGTGTTAAGGCTGGTGGGCTCTTCCAACGCGTGATAGCGCTCGCCGTCTACCAGATAGCGGCCTTTGCACAACGTTGGGTATCCGGCGTTTTCGCCGTCCTGATAGCGGTCAATCAACACTTCGTTAAGCCGTGACTCCAGCCCCTGCGGCGTTTGCTGCCAGCGTACGTAGCGGGCCGGTGAACAGGCACCCACGGTGTTCGGCGACTCGCCGGTTAAATAAGACGAGAGGTAGCAGCGGCCTTCGGCCATAATGCACAGACTGCCGAAGGCGAACACTTCCAGCGGCACCGGCGTGACGCGAGCCAGCTGTTTCACCTGGTGAATCGACAGCACGCGCGGCAGCACTACGCGGGCAACGTCAAAGTTGCGATGATAGAACTGAATCGCCTCTTCGTTCGTCGCGGATGCCTGAACGGAGACATGGCGCTCAATATGCGGGTAGCGCTCTGCGGCATACTCAAGCATGGCGAGGTCGGCAAGGATCAGCGCATCGGCACCCAACTGGGCGGCCATGTCTACGGCGCGCTGCCAGCGCACGTAGCCGTCCGGGTGCGCGAAGGTGTTGATGGCGATATGCAGCTTACGGCCGTGTTGATGCACGAAGCTGACGGCTTCCTGCAATTTCTTTTCGGTAAAGTTCAGACCAGCGAAATGGCGGGCGTTGGTATCGTCTTTCAGCCCGATGTACACCGCATCCGCGCCGTTTTCGATAGCCGCTTTTAGCGCCGGGAGGTTTCCGGCAGGGCAGAGCAACTCCATAATTCTTCCTGAGTTAGCGGCCCAGCAGGGCGCATTATTGTTAATGAATGGGGATTTTAGTTAACCTATCGCTAATCATTTTTGATTTGAGGCAGACAAAAGCGTATTGATTGCGCCAATAATCCCTCTGTCTCACGACATAATTGTTGATTTACGCCGCTATGTCGTTTATCTGATATGGCAAAATAACGGAACTATTGCATTCAGGGAGTAAAGCTTGTGTTGGATAAACTGCGTTCACGTCTGGTTCATGTTGCTCCGACTTTAATGAGCGTTCCGGTAAAATTGACGCCGTTCGCGCTTAAGCGTCAGGTGCTACAACAGGTGTTAAGCTGGCAGTTCCGCCAGGCGCTAAACGATGGCGAACTGGATTTTCTCGACGGCCGCTGGTTAAGCATTGAGGTGCGTGATATTGGCCTGAAATGGTTCACCTCCGTTGAGAATGAACGTCTTATCGTGAGCGATGCTGCCCAGGCAGACGTGAGCTTTAGCGCGGACGCCAGCGATTTGCTGATGATCGCCGCGCGTAAACAGGACCCGGATACGCTCTTTTTCCAGCGTCGGCTGGTGATTGAAGGCGACACGGAGCTGGGTCTTTATGTCAAAAATCTGATGGATGCTATCGAGCTTGAGCAGATGCCAAAAGCGCTGCGCGTGATGCTGATGCAGCTGGCTGATTTCGTTGAAGCTGGCCTAAAATCACCATCAGAAACTAAACATACATCGGTAGGTGAGCCATGCTGATTCGAGTAGAAATTGGAATTGATGCCCCGGGCATCGACGCGCTGCTGCGTCGGACCTTCAACCGTGACGGCGAAGCCAATCTGGTACGCGAGCTGCGCGAAGACGGTCTGATCACGCTGGGCCTGGTGGCTACGGATGATGAAGGCCATGTGGTGGGCTATGTGGCATTTAGCCCGGTCAGCATTGAAGGCGAAGAGCTACAGTGGGTCGGTCTGGCTCCGCTGGCGGTCGATGAAGCCTATCGCGGCCAGGGGCTGGCGCGTCAGATGGTCTATGAAGGTCTGGATTCACTCAACGAGTTCGGCTATGCGGCGGTCGTCACGCTTGGCGATCCGGCGCTGTACGGGCGCTTCGGCTTCGAACGGGCGTCCCAGTACGATCTGCGTTGTCGTTGGCCGGGGACCGAAGAAGCGTTTATGGTGCACCGTCTGGCCGACGATGCGTTAAACGGCGTGCACGGCCTGGTGGAATACTCTGACCACTTTAACCGTTTCTAAGGCTGTCCAGTAACGTTTCAAACGAACCGTCACCTGCGACGAGGCGCTCTTTCTGGCGCTTCGTTAGCTGTTTAATGCGGTACTCCAGGCGTAGTGCCAGCGAGTGCTCGCCCACTTCACCGGAAAATGCCAGCCGCAGCGCGCCTTTGCCGCGCAGCGCCTTCGCGCCTTTACCGCTCTGATGCTGGTGAAATCGCCGTTCAACATCGGTGGTGATACCGGTGTACAATTTGTCGTCCTCGGTGCGGACAAGATAAAGAAACCAACGCACGTGTGCCAACCTGTCTGTGTAGGTGAGCGCACCATAGCATATCGGAGAGAACAGATGGAAACGCTGGCAACCATCAGCCGCTGGCTGTCGAAACAACATGTCGTAGGCTGGTGCGTAGCGAATGAGGGCGAGCTGTGGTGTGCCAATGCGTTCTACGTCTACGACCCGCAGAGGGTGGCGTTTTATCTGCTGAGCGAAGAAACCACCCGCCATGGCCAGATGACCGGCAAACAGGCCTCGGTGGCCGGGACGGTCAACGGCCAGCCGAAAACGGTGGCGCTGATTCGCGGCGTGCAGTTTAAAGGGCAAATTCGTCTGCTTGAGGGCGAAGAGGCCGATGAGAAGCGCGCGCTATACGTCCGTCGCTTCCCGGTGGCCCGCATGCTCTCTGCCCCGGTATGGGAGCTACGTCTCGACGAGCTAAAGTTTACCGACAATACCCTTGGCTTCGGCAAAAAACTACACTGGCTGCGCGACTAAAGCCGCGGCAGCTCCAGCGTAAAGCGCGTGGCGACGGTATCGGAGGTCACGCCAATCTTCCCGCGATGCGCCAGTACGATCGATTTTACGATCGCCAGACCAATCCCGCTGTTTTCCCCTTTCCGCTGGCGCGACGGATCGACCCGGTAAAAACGATCGAACAAACGCGGCAGATGCTCTGCCGCAATCGGCGTACCGGGATTCTCGACACAGTACTCCACCCAGCCGCCTTTCTCGCTGACCTGTACGGTGACCGACATTCCACGCGGAGTGTAACGGATAGCATTGGAGAGCAAGTTGTTGATCACCCGGCGAATCATAAGCGGATCGCCCGATATCAACGACGGCTGCCCTGCAAACCTCAGCGTCACTTCACGTTCTTCCGCCCAGGCTTCAAAGAACTCAAATACCTTCATCGTTTCACTTTGCAGATCCAGCGGTACACGCTCGGGGATCAGCAGATTTTCATCGGCCTGCGCCAGAAATAGCATATCGCTGACCATCTTCGCCATCCGGTTGTACTCTTCGAGGCTGGAGTACAGCACGTCTTCCAGCTCCTTGACCGTTCGCGGCTGGCTGAGCGCTATTTCGGTTTGAGTCAGCAGATTGGTAATCGGCGTGCGGATTTCATGGGCGATATCGGCCGAGAAGTTGGCCTGTCGACGGAATACATCTTCGATCCGGCCGATCATCTGGTTGAACGACATCACCAGCTGTTCCAGTTCGATCGGCACCCTGGACGGATCCAGCCGCACGTCGAGATTTTCTGAGGTAATACTTTTAATCTCATGGCTGACGTCGCGCAGCGGCTGGTGGCCCTTGCGCACGGCGATCAGCACGATCACGATAATCAACAGGCTGATGACGGCAGCAATCATCATCAGGTTGCGTTTTAGCGCATCGAGATAATGCAGATGAAAGTCGATCGACAGCGCGGTCAGCAGGGTGTAGGTCCGATCCTTTGCCTGGAGGGTGGAGGCGATGACCCGATAGGTTGTGGGGTGCTGAGCGCTCACGGCATGTTCTGCCATCGGACGCATCGCGCTGCCGGTCCAGCGGAACATTTGCCCGGACTGACGTTCACGAGTGAAACGATCGCTGGTGAGAATCGGCGACAGATCCGGCCCGCCCGGTGAGTGGTAGAGATGGGCGTTATCCGGCGTGGCGAGCAGCACGGCGGTGTTGCGATAGCCCGCCAGCACATTGTTAATATTCGCGAGCTTCTCCGCTTCTGAGGTATCAGGTGCGGTCAGCAGCGCGTTCAGCGTCGCGTTAACTTGCTTCAGGTCGCTGACATCCTGCTCAGCGAAGTGTTGCTCCACCGAGTGCAGCATGATGCCGGTGAAGGCGGCAAAGGCGATGACGGTGGCCAGGCTGATAAAAAAGGTCAGACGCGTTGCCAGCGAGAACGGGCGGCGCAGGCTAGCCTTCATCCCTAACCTCAAGCACGTAGCCCACGCCGCGTACGGTCTGAATCAGTTTGGGCGAGAAGTCGTTATCAATTCTGGCACGCAGACGTTTGACGGCGACGTCGATAACGTTGGTGTCGCTGTCGAAGTTCATATCCCAGACCTGTGAAGCAATGAGCGAGCGGGGCAGCACTTCTCCCTGATGGCGGAGAAAGAACTCCAGGAGCGTAAACTCTTTACTGGTTAGCGTGATGCGGGTATCGCCGCGGGTGACTTTGCGCGAGACCAGATCGAGCGTAAGGTCGGCCACCTGAAACTGACTTTCGACAATGGCGGCCGCGCCGCGCCGCAGCAGAGTGCGCACGCGCGCCAGCAGTTCGGCAAAGGCGAACGGCTTGACCAGATAATCGTCGGCACCCAGTTCCAGCCCCTTCACCCGTTGCTCAATTGTGCCCAGCGCGGTGAGCAGCAGAATCGGCATCCCTTTATTGGCGGCGCGCAGCATGCGCACGATATCCCAGCCGTTAACGTCCGGCAGCATGATATCCAGCACAATCAGATCGTAATCGGCGGTCATGGCCAGATGATAGCCGTTGAGGCCATTGTCGGCGTGATCCACCACGAAGCCTGCTTCCGTCAGCCCCTTGCACAGGTACTGCCCGGTTTTGACTTCGTCTTCTACCACCAGAATTTTCACGCGTCCTCCGTCGCTGCTGTGTGATGGGGCCATTCTAATGAGGTGTAAGGAGTGACGGAAGAAAAAAGCCCGTCCTGATGTTACCTGTAGTCCGCAGAGCAGTGACGCCGCCATCGGGCAGCCTGAGCCAGGCAGCCCGATGGCGCTACGCTTATCAGGCCTACAAGCGTTGGTATTACTCCGCCCACGCGTTCTGCCGTTTCAGCTCCTCGTTGACCTTGTCGTTGAGCGTCTTGAGTACCGCCGGAATATCGCCCTCGCAATCGGCATAAATTTTGTTAAAACCGTCGGCGGTGATCTGCCTTACCGGGATCCAGTTTGGGATCTGCGGCATGTAGCGCCCTTCCTTCGCGTAGGTTTCCGCAAACACTTCCCAGCGCGGATCGTCATGGTAATCCTTGATGTTCAGCGTTTTATTGATCGGCAGGCGGACGATCGGCATCGAGGTACTGTCGGTCGCCATACCGATCTTCTGGCCTTCTGGTGAAATTAAAAACTCGAGGAATTTTTTAGCCGCCGCTTTGCGCTGGCTGGTTTTCATCAGGAATGCCGTGGTGCCTTCGGCCATCGACGCTGCGCCGCCGGGGCCCGCCGGCGGGGGGACTACGGTATAGGTCGCTTTACCCGGATCTTTATCAAACAGGGCAATATGGTACGGGCCGGAGGAGTACATCCCGCTTTGTCCGGAACGGAAGGCCGTGTTCGCATCGGCAGTGGTGTGATTAATCGCGCCCGGCTGTGCAAGCCCTTCGCAAACCATGCTTCGCATAAATGTCATGGCGGCGACCGCTTCCTGGCCGTTGAGCGCGGCCTTAAATTTTCCCGGCTGGGTGGCAACCAGATAATTACCGCCCGCCTGCCACAGATAGGAAGATGAAAATGAGCTGGCATAGCCGCGGGTGGTCGATAGCGGCATGGTAAAGCCGTAGGTATCATTCTTACCGTTACCGTCAGGATCGTTGCGGGTGAACGCCTGCGCCACGTTTTTCAGTTCATCCCAATTGGTGGGGGCCTTGAGGTTAAGCTTGTTGAGCCAATCCTGGCGGATAAACAGCGCATAGGTATGCGCCGACGTTGGGACGCCGTAGTACTTACCGTCCGGGAGCTGTGCGGATTTCCACGCCGTCTCGTAAACATCGCCGCCGCCTTTCAGTTCGCCGGGTTTGATTTCATCGACGATACCTAGCTGCACCATCTGGCCGACAATAATGGCGTCGTTGAAAACCACGTCCGGCAGCGCGTTGCCGGTTGCCGCGCGCGCCAGTCGCTGGTCAAAGTCGGTGACGGCGTTGAAGTACTTGATGGATATCCCTGTCTCTTTCTGGAACTGGTCGGCGAGTTTTTGGTAAATCACTTTTGAATCATTGCTGGCGCGTATCCAGACGTCGAGCTGTTCGCTGAAGGCATTTTGTGAAAGGGCACATAACAAGGCTAAACCAAGCGCTTTTGTTCTGAATTTCATAGAGAGACTCCGGTTTTGCGATAGGTATTATTTTCATCCCTGAACAGAGGTAAGGATTGCTGAAAAGGAAAACGAAAGTGATGATAGGAGCGCTATTTGTATGAAACAATGTTCTATTATGGCTAACCGGTAAATATCGTATCGTTATGCGGTGCGTCTCACAGAGAAAATGCAGAGAATTCTTTCGGGGAAATATAACCTCTTGAAAAAGTTATCTTGCTTTTTTTTTAATAAAAATACTTATTTGTCATTCAGACGTTAATTTGTGAGCAATCTGGCATATTATTGAATAAATGTGATCGCGGTTAATTTCTTTCCACCGATATTCCCTTTTTTTATGTTCGTAAAAGCTAATTTATTTTTTCTGCACGACTTTTCGCTGTGCGGATCACGTTATCTCAGGCCTTAAATGACAACTTTGTCATTATCCTGTCAGGCTGCAAACAGAGTCGCTCCCGTAAGGTAATTGCCAGGCCAGCCCTTTTCCTTGGCCATACAGGACGTGACATGTTGAAAGTAAAACCGCTGACGCTGCTGATGGCGTTGTTTCTGGCCGGGTGCGTCTCGCTGGCGCCGGACTATCAACAGCCGGAAAATACCGTGCCCGAGCAATTCTCGCTGTCTTCGGGAGCGCTGGTGCCAACCGGCACCCGCTGGCAGGAGACCGGCTGGCAATCGTTTTTCGCCGATCCGCAGGCAAAGCGGCTGATTGACATTGCGCTGCGTAACAACCGTGACTTACGTATGGCGGTACTCAACGTTGAGGCCGCGCGCGCGCAGTATCAGGTCACCGACGCCGGGCGTTATCCGCAGCTGGATGGCACTGCGGACGCCAGCTATAAAGGCGACCTGCAGGACAATAACCCCACCGATAAAGGCTACGCGACCGGGTTGAACCTGAGCTATGAGCTCGACTTTTTCGGCAAGCTGAAAAACATGAGCGAAGCTGACAGGCAGAACCTCTTCGCCAGTCAGGCGGCCCAGCGCGCCGCGCAAATTACCCTGGTGACCAGCGTTTCGCAGGCCTATTTCAACCAGCGTCGGCTGGCCGCACAGCTGGCGATCGCCAAAGAGACGCTGCGTAACTATCAGCAGTCGTACGGTTTTGTTGAACAGCAGTTGGTCACTGGCAGTACCAATGTGCTGGCTCTGGAACAGGCGCGCGGCGTGATAGAAAGCACCCGTGCGGACATCGCTAAGCGTGAAGGCGAGCTGGCGCAGGCCGGCCATTTACTGCAGCAACTGCTGGGTACCTACAGCACGCCGCTAAGCGATAGCGCGCAAAGTGAGGCGGTGAACCCGCTGGTGCTGCCAGCAAACCTGCCGTCAGCGATTCTGCTTCAGCGCCCGGACATCATGGCGGCGGAGCACCAGCTGCGTGCCGCTGATGCCAATATTGGCGTGGCGCGTGCGGCATTTTTCCCCTCCATCACCCTAACCAGCGGTGTCTCAACCAGCAGCTCGGCGCTCTCCAGCCTGTTTAACGCAGCAAGCGGTATGTGGAGCTTTGTGCCGAAGGTTGATCTGCCCATTTTCAACGCCGGGCGTAATGAAGCCAATCTGGCGCTGGCAAAAGTGAAGCAGCGTCAGGCCGTGGTGGCCTATGAGCAAAAAATTCAGGCGGCGTTTAAGGATGTGGCCGACGCACTCTCGCTGCGCGACAGTATTCAGGGGCAGCTGGCGGCCCAGCGGCGTTATTTATCCTCGCTGCAAATCACCTTACAACGCGCACGTGGTTTATATGCCAGCGGTGCGGTGAGCTATATCGAGGTACTCGATGCTGAGCGCTCAATATTCACCACGCAGCAAGCCATTCTCGATTTAATTTATTCCCAGCAGGTTAACGAAATCAATTTATTCACCGCCCTTGGCGGCGGCTGGAAAGCATAAAACTTATTCAGGAGTCTTAAATATGCGTCACTTTACCACTCTGCTTGGCGGTATTTTTATGGTTATGACGATGAACGTTCAGGCGACAGAAATGCAGCATGACGGTCATGGATCCATGACGACGATGAATGCGCAACCCACGGTTATTCAGGGAACCGGGATTGTGAAGTTAATTGATCGACAGGCGAAGAAAATCACCATTGCGCACGATGCGATTGCGGCAATCGGCTGGCCGGCGATGACCATGCGTTTTACCTACGCTGAACCGACGGCGGCAATCGAGCAGCTTAAAGCGGGTAGCCAGGTGGATTTCAGCTTTATCCAACAGGGAAATATTTCCCTTCTTCAGGACATTAAGACGCGCTGAACGCTATGACCAACGCACAATTCAAATACGCCGTGACGATCGTCTGTAGCCTGATAGTCGGCGGAATAGCCGCGGTGATGATGGGCCACCTGTCGACCCCGGCGGAACATGCCCATGCGCAGCCAGCCGAGCGTAAGGTGCTCTACTGGTACGATCCGATGAAGCCGGATGTCCGCTTTGATAAACCGGGTAAGTCGCCGTTCATGGATATGGACCTGGTGGCAAAGTACGCCGACGAGGGCGGTGAGGCCTCCGCGAATGGCGTACGCATCGACCCTACTCAGGTGCACAACTTAGGGCTACGCACCGTGGCGGTCAGCAAGGGGCGGCTGAGCGACAGCCAGACGCTCCCGGCTAACGTCAGCTATAACGAGTACCAGTTTGTGATTGTACAGGCGCGTGCGGAAGGCTTTATCGAAAAGGTTTATCCGCTGACGGTGGGGGATACGGTCCACAAGGGCGCGCCCTTAGTCGAGGTCACTATCCCATCGTGGGTCGAGGCGCAGAGTGAATACCTGCTGCTGGCGAACTCGGGCGGAACGCTAACTCAGCTGGATGGCGTGCTCGAGCGCCTGCGGCTGGCGGGGATGCCGGAGGCAGACATCCAGCGTATGCGTGCCACTCGCCGGGTGCAGACGCGCTTTACGCTCACCGCACCAATTGATGGCGTGCTGACCGCCTTTAGCCTGAAAAGCGGCATGAATATCGCCAAAGACAACGTGGTGGCACAAATCCAGGGCATGGACCCGGTCTGGATCAGCGCCGCCGTACCGGAGTCGATGGCCTGGCAACTGAAGAATGCCGCCCAGTTCCGCATCGCGATCCCTGCTTATCCGGATAAAACTTTCCCTATCCAGACGTGGTCGGTACTGCCGAGCGTCGATCCGACGACGCGTACCGTACAGGTACGTTTGCAGATCAATAACCGCGATGGGCTGCTTAAGCCCGGCATGAATGCCTCGCTGAAACTGCAAAGCCAAAGCGATGAGATGCTGCTCATCCCCTCGCAGGCGGTGATTGATACCGGTGACGAGCAGCGGGTCATTACCGTTGGCCCGGACGGTGAATTTATCCCGAAGACAATCCAGGTGCTGCACGAATCCCGGCAGCAGACGGGGATTGCCGGTGGTCTGGTCGAGGGGGAGTCGGTGGTCCTCAACGGCCTGTTCCTGATTGACTCTGAAGCGAACATCAGCGGCGCGTTAGACCGTATGCGCCGCGCCGCCGACGCCCACGCCGGGCACTCAGGAGGCGGTAATGATTGAATGGATAATCCGGCGCTCGGTGGCAAACCGTTTCCTGGTCATGATGGGCGTGCTGTTTTTAAGCCTCTGGGGAGGCTGGACCATACTGAATACGCCAGTGGATGCGCTGCCGGACCTCTCGGATGTACAGGTTATCGTTAAAACTAACTATCCAGGGCAGGCGCCGCAGATTGTGGAAAACCAGGTGACTTATCCGCTGACGACCACCATGCTTTCGGTCCCGGGGGCGAAGACTGTCCGCGGCTTCTCGCAGTTTGGGGCCTCTTACGTGTACGTCATCTTTGAAGACGGGACGGATTTGTACTGGGCGCGCTCGCGCGTGCTGGAGTACCTCAACCAGGTGCAGGGGAAACTGCCGCAGGGCGTCAGCTCGGAGATTGGCCCTGATGCGACCGGCGTCGGTTGGATCTTTGAGTACGCGCTGGTGGACAAAAGCGGTAAGCACGATCTGGCCGCGCTGCGATCGTTACAGGACTGGTTCCTGAAGTACGAGCTGAAAACGATCCCTAACGTTGCCGAAGTGGCGTCAATCGGCGGCGTGGTAAAACAGTATCAGGTGCAGGTCGACCCGATGAAGCTCGCCCAATACGGCATCAGCCTCAGCGACGTCAAACAGGCGCTCAGCACGTCTAACCAGGAGGCGGGCGGTTCATCAGTAGAGATTGCCGAAGCCGAATACATGGTACGCGCAACCGGATACCTGAAGAGCCTGGCAGACTTTAACCATATCGTTTTGAAGGCGGGTACCGACGGCGTACCGGTGTATCTGCAGGATGTGGCGCGCGTGCAGATCGGTCCGGAAATGCGTCGTGGTATTGCCGAACTAAATGGTGAAGGCGAAGTGGCGGGCGGCGTTGTCCTGCTGCGTTCGGGCAAGAACGCCCGAGAAGTGATTACGGCGGTGAAAGACAAGCTGGCCGCGCTGCAAAAAAGCCTGCCTGATGGCGTTGAGGTGGTGACCACCTACGACCGTAGCCAGCTGATTGACCGGGCAATTGACAATCTGCGCGGCAAGCTGATTGAGGAATTTATCGTTGTGGCGGTCGTGTGTGCGCTATTCCTCTGGCACGTCCGTTCGGCGCTGGTGGCCATTGTCTCGTTGCCGCTGGGGCTGTGCATTGCCTTTATCGTCATGCACTTCCAGGGACTGAATGCCAATATCATGTCGCTCGGCGGTATTGCGATTGCGGTTGGGGCGATGGTGGACGCGGCGATCGTGATGATCGAAAACGCCCACAAGCGGCTGGAGCACTGGCAGGAAGCGCATCCCAACGTGCAGATGGATAACGCCACGCGCTGGAAAGAGATTACCGACGCGGCGGTCGAAGTCGGGCCGGCGCTGTTTATCAGCCTGCTGATCATCACTCTGTCGTTTATCCCGATCTTTACCCTCGAAGGGCAGGAGGGGCGGCTGTTTGGCCCGCTGGCGTTTACCAAAACCTACGCCATGGGCGGGGCTGCGGCGCTGGCGATCGTGGTGATCCCTATCCTGATGGGGTTCTGGATCAAAGGCCGGATCCCGGCAGAGTCGCGCAATCCGCTGAACCGCGTGCTGATAGCCTTGTATCATCCGCTGCTGCTGAATGTATTGCGCTGGCCAAAGCTGACGCTGGTGGTCGCGCTGCTGTCGATGTTGACCGTGCTCTGGCCGCTTAGCAAGGTGGGCGGCGAGTTTCTGCCGAAAATTAACGAAGGCGATCTGCTCTACATGCCCTCCACGCTGCCGGGCATTTCTCCGGGCCAGGCGGCGGTGCTGCTACAGCAGACTGATAAGCTGATAAAGACGGTACCGGAGGTGGCATCGGTGTTTGGCAAGTCGGGAAAAGCGGAAACGGCGACCGACTCCGCGCCGCTGGAGATGATTGAAACCACCATCCAGCTCAAGCCGCAGGATCAATGGCGCCCGGGGATGACGCTCGACAAAATCATTGATGAACTGGACGCCACCGTGCGCCTGCCGGGCCTGGCGAACCTGTGGGTGCCACCGATTCGTAACCGTATCGATATGCTCTCTACCGGCATTAAAAGTCCCATTGGTATCAAAGTGTCGGGCACGTCGCTGGCGGATATCGATGACGTGGCGCAGCGTATTGAAACCGTGGCGAAAACCGTGCCCGGGGTCGTCTCTGCGCTGGCAGAGCGGCTGGAAGGTGGGCGCTATATTGATGTGGATATCGACCGGCAGAAAGCGGCCCGTTACGGCATGACCGTTGGCGATGTACAGCTGTTCGTCTCATCGGCGATCGGCGGCACGACGGTGGGGGAGACCGTGGAGGGCGTGGCACGCTACCCGATTAATATTCGTTATCCGCAGGGCTTCCGCGATGGCCCAACGGCGCTGCGTCAGCTACCGATTCTGACGCCGGCAAAGCAGCAGATTACGCTGGGGGATGTGGCGCAGGTGAAGGTGGTTTCCGGGCCAACGATGCTGAAAACGGAAAATGCGCGTCCCACCAGTTGGATTTACATCGACGCCCGCGGCCGCGATATGGTGTCTGTGGTGCATGACCTGCAAACGGCGATTAGCCAGCAGGTCACCCTCAAACCGGGGACCAGCGTGGCGTTTTCCGGCCAGTTTGAACTGCTGGAGCACGCGAATAAAAAGCTTAAGCTGATGGTGCCGATGACGGTAATGATTATCTTCATTCTGCTCTATCTGGCATTCCGGCGGGTAGAAGAGGCGATGCTGATCCTGATGAGCCTGCCGTTTGCGCTGGTGGGCGGTATCTGGTTCTTGTACTGGCAAGGGTTCCATATGTCGGTAGCGACCGGCACCGGGTTTATCGCCCTGGCAGGGGTGGCGGCAGAGTTTGGCGTGGTGATGTTGATGTATCTGCGCCACGCCGTCGAGGCCGACCCTAAACTGCAGCGCCCGCAAACTTTTACCGAGCAAGGGCTGGACGACGCGTTGTACCATGGGGCGGTGCTGCGCGTGCGGCCAAAGGCGATGACGGTTGCCGTGATTATTGCCGGGTTATTGCCCATACTATGGGGGACAGGCGCAGGATCTGAGGTGATGAGCCGCATCGCCGCGCCGATGATAGGGGGGATGATCACTGCGCCGCTGCTGTCGTTGTTTATCATTCCGGCAGCCTATAAATTGATATGGTTACATCGGCACAGGCGTAGTTTGTAGGCCGGATAAGGCGGTTACGCCGCCATCCGGCAATGTGCACCGTATTGCCTGATGGCGCTGCGCTTATCATGCCTACAAACTACAAACGGTGAACTATTCGATTCCAGGGAAATAGGGAGACCCTCATGCACTACGTCCTCATTACCGGTGCCACCGGCCTTGTTGGTGGGCACTTACTTAACTTACTTCGCCGGGCGTCGCAGGTTGAATCCATCGTCGCACCTACGCGCCATCCGCTGGAGGATGTCTTCGGCATCGATAATCCGCATCATCCGGATCTCAGCGCCGCGCTGGCGCAGATAGACTCACCGATCGATACCGTCTTTTGCTGTCTTGGCACGACGATACGCGACGCAGGTTCAAAAGCCGCGTTCACCCACGTTGACTACGATCTGGTGCTGGAGACCGCACAAACCGGTTTACGCTTGGGCGCAAAGCAAATGCTGGTGGTGAGCGCGATGGGGGCTAACGCCCATTCACCGTTTTTCTACAATCGCGTGAAGGGTGAAATGGAGTCGGCCTTAATTGAACAAGGCTGGCCGCGATTGACGATTGTGCGTCCTTCGATGCTGCTGGGCGAACGCCGCGCGCCGCGCTTAAACGAGCGCCTGCTGGCACCGTTGTTCAGCCTGCTACCGGGGAACTGGAAATCCATTGCTGCTCAGGATGTGGCGAAAGCGATGCTGAAAATGGCGAAGAATCCGGGGACATCACCGGTAACGATTCTGACGTCACGCCAGCTCAGAGAAACTGCCCGGCAGTGAACCTACCGGGCGAACGTACGGATTACTGAATGTAGGTAAATGCGGTGGTGACGCGCTTCACGCCGCTCACGCGGCTGGCGATGTCAGCCGCTGCTTTCCCTTCGCGGTCGGTCACCAGGCCCATCAGGAACACTTCTCCATTCTCGGTGGTGGCCTTCACGTTGGACGATTTGACCTGATCGCTGGTTAACAGCTGCGAACGTACTTTAGTGGTGATCCAAGTATCGGACGACGAGGTTCCCAGGCTAATCGGCTGGCCCTGGCGCACTTCGTTAAACACCTCGGTCGCGCCATCGACGCCCACCGCAATCTGCTTCGCCCGTGTGGCGAGGCTGAGGTCCGGCGCCTGGCCGGTCAGCAGGACTTTGCCCTGATAAGCCGTCACGTTAATGCGCGCTTCTTTTTTAATCTGCTCGTCTTTTGACAGAGCGCTGTTCACGCGAAGCTCCAGCGTGCTGTCATCGACCTGAGTCCCCACCGTTCGCGGGTCAGTTGCGGCTTTGGTCCCCACTGCAGCGGTGCCGACAACGGCGGCTGCAATGCATCCCTGGAGCAGCAGTGCGGAAATAAGGACCGCGAGGGTCGAAATTACCTTCATGTGTTCTCCTTAGTCGTCCTGGTGTGGGAAAAGGGTGTTATCAATTAAATCGCACAGGCAGTTAACCGTGAGCATGTGCATCTCCTGGATGCGCGCGCTGCGATGCGACGGGATGCGAATTTCCACATCCTGCTGGCCCAGCAGGCCCGCCAGCTCGCCGCCGTCGTAGCCGGTCAGGGCCACGATGGTCATATCGCGGGTCACCGCGGCTTCGACCGCTTTCACAATATCGCGACTGTTACCGCGCGTGGAAATCGCCAGCAGAACGTCCCCGGCGTGGCCCAGCGCGCGTACCTGCTTGGCATAAATTTCATCATGCAGACGATCGTTGGCAATTGCCGTTAAGACCACGTTATCAGTATTAAGTGCAATCGCGGGTAAACCGGGACGCTCGGTTTCATAACGGTTAATCATGCAGGCCGCAAAATGCTGTGCGTTGGCCGCGGATGAACCGTTACCACAACAGAGAATTTTGTTGCCGTTCAGCAGCGATTGTACCAGGGTCATCGCTGCTCGGGAGATAGCGTCCGGGAGCGCTTCCGCCGCCGCAATTTGGGTCTGGATGCTTTCAGTGAAGCACACTTTGATTCTTTCGAGCACGATATCCCTTTACATTCTATGAGCTAAAAGCGTTTTGAAACCATTCGATCTCATGGCCCGTGAAGGCTATCACATCGAAACGGCAATCCACAGTGTCAAAACTCCCATTGTGACGTGCAAGCCACAAGCGGGCAGTTTGTAACAGTTTGTTTTGTTTGCTCCGGGTCACGCTTGCGGCTGCGCCGCCGTAGGCACCGGAAGAACGATAACGGACTTCGACGAAAACCGTTACCGCTCCTTCACGCATAATCAGATCGATTTCGCCGCCGCGCTCATGCACGTTGGCGGCGATAAACACCAGTCCCTGGTGTTCCAGCCAGCGACGCGCGCGTTGTTCGGCGGCGTCGCCGGTCTGCCTGGCGGTCAGTTTGCCGGGACGACTTGCCCCTGTTGGTATTTGAGCCATGATAACTTCCTGTTAATCACGCAGTCCTGATTCGCGCTCAGATCGCCGGTGTTGCCGTTCAGTTCAAAGCCCGGTACACCGCGCATCTGAGAGAAATGATTCGCCAGCGCCCAGGCATCGACGCCCATTGCGTACAGGCGCGCCAGCGAGTAGTCGTTGTTGACCGCGCGTAGCGCCTGCTGCATCAGCGCCGGATTGCTGCCGGCCAGCATAGGGATTTCACTGTACTGCAAACCTTCCATTTCCAGACGGAAGTCCGGGCCCGCAGTGCCCTGTGCGCTGCGGGAACTGGCATACAATAGCGCGCCGCTCTGGCTGCCGTTACGCATCGCAATCATTGGCTTGATAAAGGCGATTTCTTCCGGCGTTGCCACAATGTAGGCCGCATCAACTTTACTACTGCCGGTAATCTGCGCATCGGTTGGCGCTGCCGGAATCGTTAAGCCGCCGATGGTTACACCCTGCGCCTGAGAAGCGGCAACCGGCGTACCTGACAGCGAAATACCGGAACCGCCGTTGACGCCGCCGCGCAGCTCAGAGAGCGAACCAAATTTCTGCTGCAGCACGGTACCGCCGCCCAGCTTGTGCCATTCGTCGGCAAAGGCTTTGGTGACGCGATCGCCGAGGGCGTTACGCGGAATCAGCAGCAGCGGCGATTGTTTACCCTGGTCATGGATATGGCGCGCGGCATCGCGGGCCTCATCTTCCGGCGAAAGGGCAAAATAGCACACGTTGGCGCGGCTGGTGACCGACTCCGGCTGGTTAAGCGCCAGCACGTTCAGCGTGGTATTGCTTTTGAGCAGCTCATCAACGTTATTTTTTAACAGCGGGCCGACCACCAGGCTGACGCCGTCCTGCTGCGCCTGCGCCAGAATCTGGTTTAGCGGCTGGGATGAGGTGTCATAGATTTTCAGCTCCGCAGACGGATTGGCCGCTACGCTGGCGACCGGCTGCGGCGATGAGGGGGCAGTAGATGCTGGAACGGGGGCCGGGTTAGTCTGCTCCGCGTCGGCTTGCGGCTGTGCGGCGGCTTCGACCGGGGCTGCGGCGGCAGGTGCCTGAACCGGTGCCTGAGTTTGCGGGCTGGTCAGATCGGTGACTTCCGCCTGTGACGGGCTGACGACCGCGGCGTTAGCCGCCTGGGCAACCTGCTGCGGGACAGCGCTTCCGGTGACCGGCGTCGTACCGTTTTTCGCCGCTTCAAAGCCTTGCTGGATGGTGCGGCCAAAGACCGACGCCTGGCCGCTCAGCGGCAGCAGCAGGGCAATTTTATTGACCGAAGCCGGTTTAAAATTCTGCACGTTAGCCAGCTGCGACGGCAGCACTTTCGCGCCCGGATTTTGCGGGTAGCGGGTCTGCCAGTCTTTAATACCGGCCTTCAGCATGGTGGGATCGTTGCGATTGTCAAACCACATGCGCTGCAGGTCGAGCCAGCCCTGCAGGTCGTTTTCATCGGCATTGATCACCAGCGCGTTAGCCTGCTGTTGGGTCATTGAGGACAGCGTCTGCCAGGTTGCGTCGCTGTTTTGCTGTTTTTCCTGCTGTGACGCGAGCAACGGGGCCTGTGCAATCAGGGCGCGCAGCAGCGTGAGTGAGGGTTTTCCCTGTTCTGCCGAAATAGTGTCTTGCCAGAATCGCGCCTGTAACGCACTGTCGAAATCACTCGCCTTCAGCGGCTGCAGCAGCGCTTTTGCGCCCGCAAAATCTTTCAGCGCCAGCTTAATTTCGACGGCCAGCAGAGACTGCTCCTGACGCTGGGCAGCATTGAGTTCTTTAGGCAACTGATTGTACAGCTCCAGCGCCCGCTGGCTTTTGCCTTCTTTCAGCAGTGCACGAATGGCGAGTAATTGCCAGTTGGTCTTGCTATCATTCGAACTTTGCTGCATCTGCTGCAGGTAAAAGCCGGAATCAGCCTGCGACGCACCCTGAAGCTGGGTGGCACTCTGATCGGAAGCCTGCTGGGTTCCACAGCCTGCGAAAATCAGCGCAGCCAGGATAACCGGCAGACAACGCGCGGCTTTCATACGAGAAAATGTTGAGGGTACCATACTGTATCCAGTGATATTTTTTACGCAATGCTCAATATTAAATCGGCAATACGGACGAAACAATGAAACAACACGAATCGGCGGATAATTCTCAAGGCCAGCTCTTTATTGTACCTACTCCTATCGGAAATTTGGCTGATATTACCCAACGAGCGCTCGAAGTATTGCAAGCTGTTGATTTAATTGCGGCTGAAGACACCCGACACACAGGTTTATTGCTGCAACACTTCGCCATTAACGCCCGTTTGTTTGCGCTGCACGATCATAACGAGCAGCAAAAGGCCGAAACGCTGGTGGCAAAACTGAAAGAAGGGCAAAACATTGCGCTGGTGTCCGACGCGGGCACGCCGCTGATTAACGATCCTGGCTATCATCTGGTGCGTACCTGCCGCGAAGCGGGTATCCGGGTCGTGCCGCTGCCGGGCCCGTGCGCTGCGATCGCCGCGCTGAGCGCCGCCGGTCTGCCATCGGACCGTTTTTGCTATGAAGGTTTCCTGCCGGCCAAGTCAAAAGGCCGTCGCGACGCGCTGAAGGCGATTGAAGACGAGCCGCGCACGCTGATTTTTTATGAATCAACCCACCGTCTGCTCGATAGCCTGGAAGACATGGTGGCGGTGTGGGGCGAAGCGCGCTACGTGGTGCTGGCGCGTGAGCTGACCAAAACCTGGGAAACCATTCACGGCGCGCCGGTTGGCGAACTGCTGGCGTGGGTGAAAGAGGATGAAAATCGCCGCAAAGGTGAGATGGTGCTGATTGTTGAGGGCCATAAAGCTCAGGACGACGAACTGCCCGCCGATGCGCTGCGTACGCTGGCGCTGTTGCAGGCGGAGCTGCCGTTGAAGAAAGCGGCGGCGCTGGCGGCGGAGATCCACGGCGTGAAGAAGAATGCGTTGTATAAGTATGCGCTGGAGCAGCAGGGGGAGTAAGCCCCTGCTGCCGGTTTTGCCGGGTTGCGCTTTACCCGGCGACTCATTGGTGCAGGCCTTTAGTTAACGGGCACCGCCTCAAACACCAGCGTTTCAAGCGGCTGTAACGTAATTACCGTCGCGTTTTTATACTCAACGGGCACGGTTTTGTTACTGCCGTATACCGCTTTCAGCCTAAACTGCGCCGCGTCTCCTGTTGGTATTTCGAAATCTTTCGCTAAATCCAGATAGTAGGTTTGTGGCTTATCCGACGGGTTGCGCAAACCGAGAATGGCCTTGTCTTTGCTCCAGGAGGCCCAGCCGTACACGGCAAGCGCCGTCGGGTCGCCGCCAATCCAGTGGGTATCAACCAGCACGCTGGCGTTTTCCTTCGACCATTTTGCTGCCTTCGCCAGCGTATCCCACTTCACCTTGTTCAGCATGGACGGGGTAATATACAGCTCCTGCAGCTGGGTGCCGGTCGCGAAGTAGCTCCAGACCTGATCGGCAAAATCGCTGTCCGTTTGCACCTTCTCCAGCCCGTAATAGGCATTCGCGGCGCTGACTATCCCGTGGTACATCAGCGAGTTCAGCGGGAACAGTGGGCCTTTACGGACAATGGAGCGGTACGTCTCGGCATCGCGGTAGGTCATCCACTGCTGTACCGGCGTGCCAGGACCATACAGGTTGATGTCATCCCCCTGACGCCAGATTGAATCAGCGTAGAACAGCCAGGACGGGCTGGCGTCGGTGCCGGTGGTCAGGTTGATAAACAGATTCGGGTTTGCGCTACGCATATTGTGCAGCAGGGCGATTGACGCATCGAAATCTGAGGCGAACGAGCTGCCTTTGATATGTGAACTGGCGTTACCCATCCCGTCGAGCTTAAACGAGGTGATGTGCTCGTTTTTGATAAGCTTGATGATCTGCTCATTAAAGTTTTTAAAGTAGTTCGCCCCCGACAGCGCCAGCTTGCCGTCCACGGTTTCGAACCCATACTCTTTTGCATGCGAAACGCGAACATCGCGCGGTTTGTTGTAGCCGCCCCACGGAGAAAGCCATAGCCCAACGGAGCTGTGCAGGCTGTCGGCTTTCTCCCTGACTTTGCTAAAACCGTTGCTGAATGCCGGGCCAAATAGCCAGCGTCCGGTCAGATCGTCCCAGCCATCGTCCAACAAGAAAGCGTCTAAGGTCACGCCGCGGCCCGTAATGAACTCCTTGTTCCATTCGCCCATACGCCCCAGCACATCCTGTTCGGTGTAGGGAGTGAAAAAGCCGATATCCATCCAGCTGTTGTAGTGCAGATAAGGCTTGTAGGGCCGTGGACGTACGTCATTAATAAACTGGTTCACGCTGCGGCGCAGCTGACTGGTCTCCGGGAAAGTGCCGAACCAGGTGGTAAAACTGACCGGGGCCTCTGGTTGAATCGGCGTTTTCAGTTCTACGTTGAGATTGGTTGTGGCTTCATAGGCGTAGGTATTGACGATCGGTTTATCCGGCAGGATAAAGAACGAGTCGGCAACGATCGGTGAGCTATTGATTGCGCCATCTACGTAAGGAGCCTGAGACTGCTTTTTGGTTGGGAAGAAGGTGATTTTAGCCACGTCTCGCGGCTGCCCAACGGCGGCAATGGTGTAGCCGATGTTGGCGTATTTTCCCTTCACCAGGTTCAGCTTCACCGTGACGTTAAAATCCGGATGCGTAAAGTCGATGACAATCGCGTTGCCCTGTTTTTCAACGTGCTTGATTTTGAAATCCGCGGTGTGGATTTTGCTCTCATCCGGTAGCGTCAGAAAGAACAACTCCTGCGGCGTGAGCGGATGGTTAGCCCTGTTGTCCTTCACCACGACCGTTGAGTTGGTATCATCGAATGAGAGAGCAATATTGTCGTTATTGAGCGCGTAGTTTGCCGCCACTGCGCCATGAGAAACACAGAGAGCCAGCAGTGAGAGAGTGAGCACCTTTTTCATTGTGGGTAAGATCCTTATTTGTCATTTTTCAGCATTCGGTTAATGGCCTGCTCCAGCCAGTAGCGCTGGGTGCCAAAATTAATCCGCAGGTAGTTTTCGCCGTTTTGTACGTAGTGGCTGCCGTCTTCTATGACTACGCCCGCCTGCTGTGCGAAATGTTGGGTTAGCTGCGTTGCGCTACGGTCATCCGCGCTCACGTCTATCCACGCCAGATACGACGATTCCGGATTCATCATCTTCCACGCCGGGAAGTGGGTCGTAATGGCCTCCGCCAGATAACGGGCGTTGCCTTGCAGATAACCGTTCAGCGCGTCGAGCCATGGCAGACCCTGCTGATAGGCCAGAATAATTCCCCATACCCCGAACATATTGGGCGAGGTAATGGAGTTCTTCTCAAGCTGTTGGCGGAAGCGCTGGCGCAGCGAGCCGTTCGGAATCATGGAGTAGGAGGTTTTCAGCCCGCCCAGATTGAACGCCTTGTTGGGTGACGTGAGCACGATCAGGTTGTCCTGTGCGGCACAGCCAGAGGTGAGGCAACTGACGAATTTGCCATCCAGAATGTGCTCGGCGTGAACCTCATCGACTACCAGAATCGTACCGTAGCGTTGACAGAGATCGGACACCTGACGTATCTCTTCCGCGCGCCAGATCCTGCCGGACGGGTTATGCGGCGAGCAGAAGAACCACAGCGTTGGACGGTGGGTTTTGAGCTGTTCTTCTATCAGATTAAAATCAAGCTGATAGCGGTTGTCCTCCACGCGAAGCGGGTTAGCAAGTACTTGCACGCCCTGGCGCTGTGCCGCCATCGCAAAAGGATCGTAGACCGGCGTGTTCATCATCACGCTGTCACCCGGTTTGCAGAACGCCTGAACCGTGTAGTGCAACGTAGAGACGGTGCCGTAGGTTAGCGTGATCCACGACTTTTCTACCTCAACCTGATGACGTTTACGCTGGAAAGCGATAACCGCGTCGTAGAATTCATCAAAGCACCAGGTATAGCCAAAGGTGCCGTGCTCCACGATGCGCCGGAAGCCGTCAATCACCGCAGGCGGCGAGGTGAAATCCATATCGGCTATCCACAGGGGGATAAAGGACTGCGGGACGTCACCGAAACGTGAGCACACAAAGGCATGGTCCCATTTACGGCACTTATCACTTTGGCGCTCGATGATTTTGTCGAAATCAAACATCACTCCCCCTGTTAAATTAAGGCTTCAATGCCGGTTTTGACGCTCTGTACCTGCGGGCCGATGATCACCTGTACGCTGTGAGCATCAAGCACCACCACCGACAACGCGCCGGCCGCTTTCAGCGCCTGTTGATCGATAAGGCCCATATCTTTCACCACCAGACGCAAGCGGGTAATGCAGTTATCAAGCGACTCAATGTTCTCTTTACCGCCGAGCGCACGCAGGATAAGACCATGATCGTATTTTGATTTTCCACGCGCGCGGGTGTTAGCCTCGACGGCTTGCTGCGCCCCCTGAGCATCCACCTCGCGGCCCGGCGTTTTGATGTCGTGTTTGAGGATGTACCAGCGGAAGACAAAGAAGTAGATGGCAAACCAGGCAATACCGACCGGGAACAGCAGATACCATTTGGTCGACATGCCCTGCATCACGCCGAAAATCAGCAGATCCAGAATGCCGCCATCGGTATTGCCAATGGTCACCCCCAACAGGGCCATTACCATCAGCGCCAGGCCAGACATGACGATATGGAAGGCGTAAAGCGCGGGGGCGATAAACAGGAACAGGAACTCAATCGGCTCTGAAATACCGGTGACGACGGAAACCAGCACGCCGGAAAGCAGCAACCCCTTAATGACTGGCCGATTTTCCGGACGCGCGGTGCGGTAGATGGCGTAAGCCACAGCGGGCAAACCGAAGATAAAGGTCGGCATAAACCCTTGTGACAGAAACGCGGTAACGTGCGGGCTAAACGGCAGGCCGGCTTTAAGCTCTGCGTAGAAGATATTCAGCGCCCCGGCGACCTCATGGCCATTCACCATTTCAATGCCGCCTGCTGGGGTAAAACGCACCATCGCCAGCAGGATGTGGTGCAGACCAAAAGGTTTCAGCAGCAGCACGCCCACGCCGTAGAGGAAGGGGCCGAAAACGCTGGTGCTCTGGATGATATGCCCAATACCCGCGATACCCAGCGCGACGTATTCCCACAGAAGAGGAATGAACAGACCCACCAGCGACAGGGTAAGAGCGGTCATAATCGGCACAAAACGAATGCCGCTAAAGAACGCGAAGGCGTCGTGCAGAACCGTGTCCTGAAAACGTTCGTGCAGAAAATAGGTGATAACCCCAACCACGATGCCGCCCAGTACACCCATCTCCAGGGTTTGAATGCCCAGCACGATCGATTGTCCCACCTGTTTCATGGTGGCGGGGTCGGCAAGCTGGTGGGTAGCCGTCAGGTAATAGTTAATGCTCATATTCATCAGCATGTAGCCAACGAACCCGGCAAAGGCGGCGACCGCCTTGTTGCGGTTGGCAAGCCCCATGGGGATCGCCATGGCAAACATCAGCGGCAGATAGGTAAATGCAAAGCCACCGACCATGGCGATAAAGCCAAAGGTCAACTGCGTAAATTCGCCGCCCAGAAAGGGAAAACTCGTAATGGTGGAAGGGCTGGTCACTGAACTACCGATACCCAGCAGCAATCCCATAAAGGCAAGAAGTGAAACCGGGAACATAAAGGTTTTTCCCAGACTTTGGAAAAACTCCCATGATTTTGACTTAAAAGATTTTTTCTGTGTCATGTAGGGACCCTCGGATTTTTAGGATAATGGAAGGCGCTACCCGGTTTAAGGGCGCGCCTTCATATTTGCGAGGCTTATAGTTATTTTGAGATATTGCTGTAATACGCTGTAAGATCAGGCCTCCGCCGGTAGCCGTAACCGATTCGCTGAGCCGCAGACGGCGATTTTGCTTCTGACCACTTCTTTCATGGCGTCCATGCCAACCCGCATGTAAAAGCGCGGGTCATTGCCCTGCGGATTTTCAGCAAACCAGGCTTTGACGGCGTCAGAGAAGGCGATCTTCAACTCGGTTGCGACGTTGACTTTGCAGATGCCCAGCTCGATGGTGCGGCGAACATATTCATCCGGCACATCACTTGCGCCATGCAGCACCAGCGGCACCGTCACCACTTCCCGGATTTCTGCCAGCCGCTGGAAGTCGATTTTTGGCCGTTTGGTATAGAGACCATGTGCCGTGCCGATAGCCACGGCAAGGCTGTCAACACCGGTCAACTCAACAAAGCGTTTCGCCTCCTGCGGGTCGGTGAGAAAGGCGCTTTCCGCGTCGACGCTCATGTCGTCTTCTACCCCGCCCAGACGGCCCAGTTCGGCCTCAACGCTGCAATCGTTGAGGTGGCAGAAGTCAACCACCGATTTCACCAGCTTCACGTTTTGTTCAAACGGATAGTGGCTGCCATCGATCATCGCGCTGCGTACACCGGCATGAACCTTACGGCGAATGTCATCCAACGATTCGTGATGATCGAGATGCAGCGCCAGCGGCATGTCGTAAGTGAGCGAATACGCGCTGCACAGGGCGTAGATCTCTTCCAGGGCAATGTGTTTGAACGTGCCGGGAGTCCCCGCGAGGATCACGGGCGAGCGCATTTCGCTGCACACCTCGAGGATCGCCTGGATCGTTTCGGCGTTGTGGATGTTAAACGCCGGCACGGCGTAGCCGTTGGCCTGCGCATCCTGCAGAAGGTATTTCGTTGAGATAATGCTCATATGGAGATCCTCTTAAGCCTGCCACGGATGAATAATCACGCCTTGCACAACACGATTGACCGTGCCGCTGGCAGAGGGGGTATCTGGGGTATTGCCAACACGAATCGACTGAGTCAGCGCAAAGATCTGGGCGTACATCAGGAAGCAGAACGCCTGTTCCATGTCGATAAACGAACGGGAAGGAGGCAGCAGAATATGCGGGCCAGCTTCGATGATGGCATCCGTTTCCGCGGCAATCGCGACCACGCGCATTGCCTGACGATCGCGGCGCAGTTCCGCCAGCAGATCCAGGTCGTACTGGCGCGTGTAAGAGTGGCTGGAGATGAACACCACGATAAGCGTTTCGTTATCGACCAGCGATTTTGGTCCGTGGCGGAAACCGGTTGGCGAGTCGTAGAAGGCCGCCAGTTTGCCGGCGGTTAGCTCCAGCACCTTCAGCGCAGACTCACGCGCGATACCTTGTAATCCGCCGCTGCCCAGATAGACGACGCGTTTCCAGGCGCCGTCGCCAAAGACACCCAGGCTAAAATCACCGAGTGAGTCGAGGATCGCCTGGCTGCGATCGGCCACGTCCCGGAAGGTCTGGCTGTTAATGATCTCCGGCGCGAATACCGCCAGACAGCTTGCCATCATGGTGGTGATGCTGCTGGTCATGGCAAAGCCGCGATCGTGCGTTTCGGCCGGCATCAGCAGGGCGAAAGCGTTATCGCTGTCGACCAGATTTTGGTACAGGCTGCCCGCTTCGTTACAGGTAATTGACAGGTGGTAGCACTCAGGAACGAACTGGTTGGCCAGCTCAACGGCAGCCACGCTCTCCGGGCTGTTGCCCGAGCGGGCAAATGAAACCAGCAGCAGCGGATGTGCCGGGTTCAGATAGTCCATTGGATTGGTGACGAGATCGGTGGTGGGTACGGCGCTGATATTTTTCCCCGTCTGGTGGCAAAGCCAGGGGGCAATCGTCTCGCCGATAAAGGCCGACGTTCCGGCGCCCGTCAGGACGATCCGCAGGTTTGGTTTGCGCAGCAGCGGCGCAAGAAAACCGTCGATCGCCGAGCGGTTTGCATCAATATTTTTGAGTGAGCGGATCCAGCTAGCGGGCTGTTGGCGGATCTCTTTTTCGGTCCAGGTGCCGGTGGTCGCGGCAGCGGGGGTATAGGTTTCTGGCATAACGTAGGTCCTTAGTCTTGTTAATTCCACATCAGACGCTGGCAAAAGCTGTTATCTTTCGTTTTGTTTCACTTGTTAACTTTAGCGGTTGATTAAAATCTATAGAAAAGAAATCGAAAGGTCAATGGCGTGCGTCGAAATAAAACGAAAACTGTGATCGAAAAACGAAAGATGTATTTATATATTTGATATATAACGATTAATATAGATTTTCGCTGAATAGCGCTGTTACTGGTGGAAAGGAAAAGAAAGGCCTTACGCGGATAAAGCGAAGGCCTGGCAGGAAAAAACGAAAGGATTAATGGGTATAAGGCTGGCCCTGGATCCAGAGATGCTGCAGATGCAGGCCGCCGTCGAGCGCAATGATGTTGGCGCGCTTGCCTGGTTTGAGCGACCCCAACTGACTATCGATACCGAGCAGGCGAGCCGGATGCAGCGAGGCCATGTGGATCGCGTCTTCCGCCGTCATTCCCGCGAGTTCGACCATATGACGTACGGCAGCGTCAACCGACAGGGTACTTCCGGCCAGGCCACCCGAGGCGGTGCGTACGATCCCGCCGCGCATGTCGACCTGTTCACCGCAGAGCGTGTAGCGGCCGTCGGGCATTCCGGCCGCCTGCATGGCATCGGTAATCAGCACAATTCTCTCTTTTGCGCAGATGCCGCAGAGCCGCATCGCCGCTGGATGGACATGATGGCCGTCGGCGATGAGCTCAAGCCATGCGCGCGGATCGGTGAGCCCCGCGCCCACCATTCCCGGTTCGCGATGATGCAGCCCGGTCATGCCGTTGTAGCAGTGCACTAACCCGTCCGCCCCTGCGTCAAACGCGGCGCGGGTTTGCGCCCAGGTTGCCGCGCTATGCCCTAACATAACCCGCACGCCCTGCTGTTTGAGATGCTGGATAGCCCGCAGCGCACCGGGTTTTTCCGGCGCTAACGCCACCACGCGAAGGGTATGTCGGGATACGGCTATCAACGTATCCAGTTCATCCGCGACCAGCTCGCGAAATAGCTCGGGGGGATGGGCGCCTTTGTTCTGTGGCGTAAAGTAAGGCCCTTCCAGATAGCTCCCCAGTATCTGGGCGCCCGGCCCGCCTGAATGATAGCGCTCGGCAATGCGCGCCAGCGTCCGGTGAATCGACGCCAGCGGCGCAGTCACCGTCGTGGGCAGCCAGGCGGCGACGCCCTCTTGCGCCTTATGGTGGGCGAGTTTATCCAGCGTACCTGGCGCATCGTCCATCACATCAACGCCCGCGCCGCCGTGAACGTGAACATCGATATACGCGGGGCAAAGCAGCTCAGCATCACGCCAGACAATACCCGCCGGTATCGGTTCTATTGCGGCGATCGTGCCCGCTTCAATACGCAACTGACAATCATCCTGCCAACCGTACTCCGTTAACAGGCGGCGAGCGCGGAGAATTTGCGTCATATGCCTTCCTCTACGGGGGACGCCTCGCGACAGCGTCCCAGCTCGTCGACCAGGCTGGTTAAGCCGCGATGCCCGCACTCCAGCGCCTGTAGTCGGAAGGCCTCGCCGCTTAATCCATCGCGGTCCAGCACCATTTCCAGCAGCAGCTGGAGGTTGGTGCCGGCGATCACTTCGCGCCCGGCCTTTTGCATTGCCAGGGTTGATGCCACGCGAAATGGCGTGCCGCCGAGCAGGTCGGTCAGAAACACGATATCTTCTTCAGCATCCAGCGTAGCCACCGCCTGTTCCAGCTGTTCGGTAAGCCGCGCGGTGGTTGAGGTTTCCGGAAAATCAATCGCGATAAACTGCGTTTGCTCACCGAGGATCTGCCGCATGGCTTTTTCCATTCCGCTGGCGAAGCCGCCGTGACCGGTCAAAATAATACCTAACATCGAGGACCTCTTTTGCTTTACAGGAAGTGGCAGAATTTACCGACGACGCCCAGCACCACGGTGATGGCGATCAGGCGCAGCGGACTCCAGCCGCGGCGTACCAGCCAGAACATCGTCAGGGTGTAGACCAGCGGTAAAAAGGCGGGCATGAGCTTGTCGATAACGTCGGCCTGCAGTTTGACGACCGCATCGCCGGCTTTAATTTCGAGCGTGGTGTTCAGGCGAACGTAGGTTGCCACCAGTGCACCAATCACCGTCATCCCGACGATAGAGGCGGCGTGGCCGACTTTTTTGGTGTTGGCCTTGATAAGCGGAATCGCCGCCACGCCCATTCGGTAGGCATAGTGAGCCAGGCCGAAGCGCAGGCCGAGATGCACCACGTTAAACAGCACGATAAACACCACGGCGCCAAGAATGGATCCCTGTAACGCGAGGCTGGCGCCAATCCCGCCGCAAATAGGCAGCAGCGTTAACCAGAACATGGCATCGCCAATCCCGCCCAGCGGCGCGCCGACGGCAATTTTGGTGCTTTGAATACTGTTAACGTCCTGTTTGGAGCGCTCCATCGCCAGAATGATGCCGATGACAAAGGTCACCAGGAAAGGGTGGGTGTTGAAGAATCCCATGTGGCCTTTCATGGCTCTCGCCAGATCGCGCTTGTTGGTATGAATTTTTTTCAGCGCAGGCAGCAGACCGTAAAGCCAGCCGGAGGCCTGCATACGTTCATAGTTAAAGGACGCCTGTAGCAGCATGGAACGCCAGGCGATGCGGTTGATATCTTTTTTGGTCAGCTCAGCGCCAATGGTTTGATCTTCATAAATGTTTTCGTTTACGCCGGTCAGCAGCGTTTCTTCATTCTCGGAAACATTCGGCAGAGTCTGTTGATTAGATGCCATCTTCGAATTCCTCTTTCTGTGCCGCAGGTTGGGTCGGTTCAGGGGATTTACGCAGCAGGTCAATCAGCGCCATCGCCAGCGCCGCAGCGGCGATAGCCAGCACGGGAAGCTTGAGCCAGGCCGCGGCAACGAAACCGATAATGAAGTACGGAATGTAGACGTTTTTCATCATGATTTTCAGCAGGACGGCAAAGCCGATGGCTGGCATGATGCCGCCCGCGACGCCCAGACCGTCAATCAGGCGTTCCGGCAGCACGTCAATGGCGGTTTTGGCGTGTTCAGCCCCGAAGTAAATCGGTAAAAAAGCGCACAGGAAGTAGAACGTGCCTAACGCCAGCAGCGCCAGATAGTTAACCCGTTCAATACCGTCGGTGTCGGCGTTTGCCGCCATACGGTCGCAGCGAGACATCACGCCGGACATGACCGAGAACAGGAAAGTAATCCCCATCTGTACCGCTACGGCGAACGGTACCGCGACCCCGACGGCGACGTCAGGTTTCACGCCGGTAGTGATGGCGAATGTGGTACCGACGATGGTGCCGATAATCACGTTTGGCGGCTGAGCGCCCGCCAGCGGGGCCAGGCCCATCCACACCAACTCCAGCGTACCGCCGGTTAAAATACCGGTATGCAGATCGCCGAGGATCAGGCCGACCAGCGGCCCAAGCACCACCGGGCGGTGCATGTGGGTTAAGCCGTTGAACATATCCAGACCCGCAATAAAGGCAAGAATGCCTAATGCAAAAGCCTGCAACAGACTAATTTCCATTGTGAATCCCTCAAAGTAGTTTAAAGAGATCCAAAGCAGGTTCTGTGGGCACGCCCTGAACGAAACATTCCACGCCGGCAGCCTTCAGGCCGTTGAACGCGTGGACATCGTTGGCATCGACAGAAACCGTTTTGGCAATTTGTGTTTTTCCTTCGGCGTAGTGCATGTTGCCTACGTTGATGCGCGTGATGGGGACACCGCCCTCAACCAGCGTAAGGAAATCTCCCGGCGTTCTGCACACCAGTAAAATTTTCTGCCGGTCGGCGGCGCGGTGGATGTTGTCGATCGTTTTTTGCAGCGACCAGAAGCGCACGGCGATCCCTTCAGCCAGCACCATTTCCATCAGGTTCTGTTGAACGGTGTCTTCTGCGACTTCATCGTTGGCGACCAGCACCAGATTTGCCCCCGCAAATCCTACCCACTGCACGCCAACCTGGCCGTGGATCAGGCGTTCATCTATGCGGCTTAATACAATATTTGGCATCGCGTTTTCCTCTTTGTTGTTATCCGTTATGGGGGGTAACGCCCTGACAGGCGGCATGGTACTGCTGCAGTATGTCCTGAATGTGGCTGATGATGAGTTCTCGCGGCGTTGCGTTGAGATCTCCCTCGCGGACTTTGACGTACTGCAACGGTAAATACTGGCTGATGAGCGGTAGCGGAATAGGTTCGTCCGCCAGATTGCGCACCAGCCGCGCGAAGGCATCATCAATTTGCCCATCAGGCCAGTAGTAGCGCACGCGGTCGGAATAGCTATAGCCGCGCGCCAGTCGCCGCGCGTTGCCGTCACCGTGATAATGGCTCTGCCAGTATTCCGGGCGATCGAGCATGACGCTCTCCAGAACGTTACGCAGGCCAGAACAGGCTTTAGCGGGCAGCAGTTCTTCTTCGATCGCCGCCAGTGAAAACAGCGCTTCGCGCAGGGCGAAGGTCAGCGCCGGACCCACTTTCAGGATGGCGAAGTGATCGACCACCAGCTGGCGCAGCGATTGTGGCGTCTGGTAATCGGTGGAATGCGCCTCGAACACCAGCGTGTCATAGGCTTCCACCATCTTGCTCAGCGCGACGGCTTTTTGCGGCTGATAATCAATGATATGGGTATGATCGAATTCGACGCCGGGCTGTACAACCAGCGCAATAATGCGTGGCCACACGGCGTTCAGCCCCTGCTTTTCAAACGCGTGGCGATGGGCTTCCAGCGTGGCCCGTGCTGCTTCAGGCGTGGTGACCGCCAGTTCGGTTAAGGTTTCATGGGCACCGCCGGGTACCGGCACCTCGGTCCCGATCACGTAGACCAGATCCGATTCGCCAAACAGCGCGGCGTGGGTTTCTTCGGCGATTTTTGCCAGACGCGCGGCGCGTTCGGCGACGATCTCGTCGGTGAGTGGAACCGGATCGCCCTGACAGGACATGCTGCAATCGAGATGGATTTTTTTAAATCCAGCGGACACATAGCTTTTGATCAGATCGTCAGCGTGAGCCATCGCGATCTCTGCTGGCAGATCCTGCCAACGGTTGGGACCGAGATGATCGCCGCCGAGGATCAGCTGCGTTTGGGGAAAATGCAGCGCGTCGGCCAGCCCGCAGACAAAGCCGCGAAAATCGGCTGGCGTCATGCCCGTGTAGCCGCCAAACTGGTCAACCTGGTTTGAGGTTGCTTCGATCAGCAGCGGCGCCTGGTTGGCGTGGGCGTAGCGTATGGCAGATTCCAGTACCAGTGGATGCGCGGAACAAACGGCATAAATCCCGTTTGCCTTCCCCCGTTTATGCTGTTCCACCATGTTAGTCAGATGTTTCACTTTCCTCTCCAGGTCAGATGATGGTGACATCATTCTTTCGTTTTGTTTCATTTGATACTGCATCATGGTGTGTTAAAAATAAAACGAAAGATAATAGTTTTCCGATCTGTTTCACAAAAGAAACATAATGAAAGGTTTGTGATCGGTGTTGCGGCCATTCTTTCGGCTTTTTAAGGCTTGCATTCCGATAAAAGAAAGGCGTTAATAAGCCAAACGAAATGAAACGAAAGAAATTGATCAAAGGATTACTTATGAGCAACACCGACTCTTCTGCGGATAAGCGGGTGCCTGGAACCAGCGAAAGGCGTGAGCAGATCATCCAGCGGTTGCGACAGCAGGGAAGCGTGCAGGTCAACGATCTTTCCGTGCTGTTTGGCGTTTCGACCGTGACGATCCGCAACGATCTGGCCTTTCTTGAAAAGCAGGGTATTGCCGTGCGGGCCTACGGCGGTGCGCTGATTTGCGACGGTAATACGCCGGGCGCAGAACCCTCCGTTGAAGATAAAAGTTCGCTGAATACGGCGGTGAAACGGCGTATCGCCAGGGCCGCCGTTGAGTTTATTAAGCCGGGGCATCGGGTGATTCTGGATTCGGGCACTACAACCTATGAAATCGCGCGGCTGATGCGTCATCACAGCGATGTGATTGCTATGACTAACGGTATGAATGTCGCCAATGCGTTGCTGGAAGCAGAAGGCGTTGAGCTGTTGATGACCGGTGGGCATCTGCGCCGCCAATCGCAGTCGTTCTATGGCGATCAGGCTGAGCAATCGCTGCAAAACTACCACTTTGACATGCTGTTTCTCGGCGTTGATGCTATCGATCTGGAGCGTGGAATCAGCACGCATAATGAAGATGAAGCGCGGCTGAACCGGCGCATGAGCGAAGTGGCTGAGAAGATCATCGTGGTGACCGACTCCAGCAAATTTAATCGCTCAAGCCTGCATAAGATTATTGATATGCAGCGTGTGGATATGATCATCGTGGATGAGGGGATCCCGCAGGAGAGCCTCGACGGATTACGTAAGAGCGGTATCGACGTGATTCTGGTGGCGCTGTCGGAATAAAAAAGGGGCGCCCTGGCGTAATGCTGGTCCGTTAAGGCGTTGAAGTCAGGGCAGGAACGGTAGGCCGGATGTCGCTTTGCTTATCCGGCCTACGTATTTTCGATTGGCCGTCTGCCGTCAGGTTACCGGCGCCGGGTTGAACACCGCCAGCTGGTTGTGCAGCCCCCATTGATCCGAGAAGGTTTTTTTACGCCCGCTGGCCACATCGAGAATAAAGTGGAATAGCTTCGTCCCCACCTCTTCAATGGTCTCTTCGCCGGTGGCGATGGTGCCCGCGTTAATATCCATTAGGTCATACCAGCGGTTCGCCAGCGCGGTGCGGGTGGCCATCTTGATGACCGGTACCGCAACCAGGCCGTACGGCGTACCGCGCCCGGTAGTAAACACCTGTACGGTGATGCCGGAAGCAACCTGTTGAGTGCCGCAAACGAAATCGCTGGCCGGCGTCGCGGCGTAAATCAGGCCGCGCTTGGTCGGACGTTGGCCCGGTGACAGCACTTCGACGATGGCGCTTTTGCCAGATTTGGCGATTGAGCCCAGCGCTTTTTCCACTACGTTGGCAAGGCCGCCTTTCTTGTTGCCTGGAGATGGGTTGGCGCTGCGATCGGTTTGCCCCATGTTGAGGTAGTTATCATACCAGGCCATCTCTTCAAGCAGACGTTTGCCCACCTCTTCATTCACCGCGCGTGGTGTTAACAGATGGATGGCATCGCGCACTTCGGTGACTTCAGAGAACATAACCGTGGCGCCGCAGCGCACTAGCAGATCGGAAGCGTAGCCGACCGCCGGGTTGGCGGTCACGCCGGAGAACGCATCGCTGCCGCCGCACTGCATGCCAACCACCAGCTCGGAAGCTGGGCAGGTTTCGCGCTGACGTTGGTTGAGCTTTTGCAGGTGGCGTTCGGCAACCTGTAAGATATCGTCGACCATCGATTGAAAGCCGACGTGCTGCTCATCCTGCAGGCGCACGATGCTGGCGCTGTCGACCGCGATGCTTTGTACATCCTCCGTGCCTTCGAGCAGGCGTTCTGGCTGTAGCTTTTCACAGCCCAGTCCCACGACCATCACTTCACCGCCAAAGTTGGGGTTTAGCGCGAGGTTATGGATGGTGCGAATGGGGACCACCGCCGCCGGTGCGTTAATTGCCACGCCGCAGCCGTACAGGTGGTTCAGACCAACCACGCCATCGACGTTGGGGTATTTTGCCAGCAGATCGCGCTCAATGATTTTCACCACATAGTCCACCACGCCCGCTACGCAGTGTACGCTGGTGGTAATGCCCAGCAGGTTTTTGGTGCCGACGCTGCCGTCGGCGTTGCGATAACCTTCGAAGGTATAGCCTTCGAGCGGCGGCAGCGGCTCCGGGACTTTGGTCGCCAGCGGCAAGGTGTTGAGTGGCGGCGCTTCCGGTAGCACAACCGTGGATTCGTCAATCCAGCTACCTTTAGCAATATCGCGCACCGCGTAACCGATGACTTCGCCGTAGCGGATGATTTCACCGTTCTGAGGAATATCCACCAGCGCAACTTTATGCCCCTGGGGAATATGTTCAATTAATTCCAGACCGTCAGGAAAACGCGTTCCTGCTTTTAATCCGTTATCGTTAACAACGATCGCGACATTATCTGTTTCATGTACTTTTATATAAAAAGCCGTCGGCGATTCTTGTCTGATTTCAATGTTAGCCATTGTCCAGCATTCTCCAGCCAGGGGGTAAAAGAATTAGGGTTATTTATGGTTTGTTTCTGGTAATGGAAAATAAAATACCCATTGCTACATGAAATAAAGAATGTCAGGAGTTGAGCCATAAAAATGTGATGAAGATCACCTATCGCCTTCATGCCGCGGGAGACAAGGGAGTCAATGGCTGAAATTGTGCATCAGCGCCCAGTGCTGTGTGCATATGGTCAATAAAATGAATTTATTGCGCGTTTAAATTGGTGATTTGCACAATGTGCGAGCGAGATATCCTGATTATACTGAACCTCGAATTCATGGCGTCTGATTTTTTATTACGAGATTCATTTGTAATTAAATAATCAGCGAAATTCGCTTTAATAAAAACAATAAAATTAAAGCATCCTGTACCCGAGGATAATAAAATGATACACGATACTGCTGATGTTGTTGAAGCAAAAAAGGGTATACCTACCCGTTACTTAATTCTATTCATTATTTTTATTGTTACGGCCGTTAACTACGCAGACCGCGCAACGCTTTCCATTGCCGGTACGTCTGTCGCTAAGGAACTGGAACTTAGTGCGATTTCTATGGGGTATATCTTCTCTGCATTCGGTTGGGCGTACCTGCTCATGCAGATCCCCGGTGGTTGGTTACTGGATAAATTCGGCTCGAAGAAAGTTTATACCTATAGCTTGTTCTTCTGGTCTCTGTTTACCTTCCTGCAGGGCTTTGTCGGTTTCTTCCCGCTAGCCTGGGCCGGCGTTTCTATGTTCTTCATGCGTTTTATGCTGGGCTTCTCCGAAGCGCCTTCCTTCCCGGCAAACGCGCGTATTGTTGCGGCCTGGTTCCCAACCAAAGAACGCGGTACCGCCTCGGCTATTTTTAACTCCGCGCAGTATTTCTCTTTAGCGCTGTTCTCGCCGCTGCTGGGCTGGCTGACCTTCGCCTGGGGCTGGGAGCACGTCTTTACCGTGATGGGGGTGATTGGCTTTGTGTTGACCGGGCTGTGGGTGAAGTTCGTACACAACCCAACCGATCATCCACGAATGACCAAAGAAGAGCTGAAGTTTATTGCGGATAACGGCGCAGTGGTTGATATGGACCACAAAAAGCCTGGCAGCGACGCGGCAAAAGGTCCGAAACTGGATTACATCAAACAGTTGCTTAGCAGCCGTATGATGTTAGGTATCTTCTTCGGCCAGTACTTCTTAAACACCATCACCTGGTTCTTCCTCACCTGGTTCCCGATTTACCTGGTGCAGGACAAAGGTATGTCGATTCTGAAAGTGGGTATGGTGGCGTCTATCCCTGCGCTGTGTGGTTTTGCCGGCGGTGTGCTGGGCGGGCTGTTCTCCGACTACCTGATTCGCCGCGGTTGTACGCTGGCCTTTGCACGTAAACTGCCTATTGTGCTGGGCATGCTGTTGGCGTCGACGATTATTCTGTGTAACTACACCGACAACACGGCGCTGGTCGTAGGATTAATGGCGCTGGCGTTCTTCGGCAAAGGCTTTGGCGCACTGGGTTGGCCGGTTATCTCCGACGTGGCGCCAAAAGAGATTGTTGGGCTGTGCGGTGGGGTGTTTAACGTCTTTGGTAACGTCGCCTCTATCGTTACGCCGCTGGTGATTGGTTATATCGTAAGTGAACTGCACTCCTTTAATGGCGCACTGATTTTTGTCGGCTGTTCCGCGCTGATGATGATGGTTTGCTACCTCTTCGTGGTCGGCGACATCAAACGTCTGGAACTGCGGAAGTAAGCCGCGATTAACGTAAGGTAATAAAAAATGGATAACGCGATTTTTCCTAACAAATTCAAAGCGGCGCTGGCTGCTCAACGGGTTCAGATTGGCTGCTGGTCAGCCCTCTCCAGCCCGATCAGTACTGAAGTGTTAGGCCTGGCCGGTTTCGACTGGCTGGTGCTGGACGGTGAACATGCGCCGAACGATGTGACGACGTTAATCCCACAGCTGATGGCACTGAAAGGCAGCCAGAGCGCGCCGGTCGTACGTATTCCGACCAATGAGCCGGTCATTATCAAGCGCATGCTGGATATCGGCTTCTATAACTTCCTGATTCCGTTTGTGGAAACGCAGGAGCAGGCGGCGCAGGCGGTCTCTTCCACGCGCTATCCGCCGGAGGGGATTCGCGGCGTATCCGTTTCGCATCGCGGCAATATGTTTGGCACCGTACCGGACTACTTCGCGCAGTCCAACAAAAACATCACCATTCTGGTGCAGATTGAAAGCCAGCTGGGCGTCGATAACGTGGATGCCATCGCGGCAACGGAAGGTGTGGATGGCATCTTTGTCGGGCCAAGCGACCTGGCCGCCGCGCTGGGGCATCTGGGTAATGCTTCGCACCCGGAGGTTCAGAAAGCCATTCAGCATATTTTTTCCCGTGCGAAAGCCCACGGCAAGCCAAGCGGCATCCTGGCACCGGTTGAAGCCGACGCGCGCCGCTACCTCGAGTGGGGAGCCACCTTTGTGGCCGTTGGCAGCGACCTGGGCGTCTTCCGCGCCGGTACTCAAAAACTGGCTGATGCTTTTAAAAAGTAACCACCACCGATTAACGCAATATTGAGGAAATGACGATGAAAGTTGGTTTTATTGGCCTGGGTATCATGGGTAAACCGATGAGTAAAAACCTGCTGAAAGCGGGTTACTCGCTGGTGGTGTCGGACCGTAATCCTGAAACGATTGCCGAAGTGATTGCCGCCGGAGCGGAAACGGCGACCACGGCGAAAGCCATTGCCGAGCAGTGCGATGTCATCATCACGATGCTGCCAAACTCGCCGCACGTAAAAGAAGTGGCGCTGGGGGAAAATGGCATTATCGAAGGTGCCAAACCGGGCACGGTACTGATCGATATGAGCTCAATTGCGCCGCTGGCGAGCCGCGAAATTAGTGAGGCGCTGAAAGCAAAAGGCGTAGATATGCTTGATGCGCCGGTAAGCGGCGGCGAACCGAAAGCCATTGATGGCACGCTGTCGGTGATGGTTGGTGGAGATAAAGCGATTTTCGACAAGTATTATGACCTGATGAAAGCGATGGCCGGCTCCGTGGTGCATACCGGGGAGATTGGCGCGGGTAACGTCACCAAGCTGGCGAATCAGGTGATTGTCGCGCTGAACATCGCTGCAATGTCGGAAGCGTTGACCCTGGCGACCAAAGCGGGTGTGAATCCTGACCTGGTTTATCAGGCCATCCGCGGCGGTCTGGCGGGCAGCACCGTGCTGGATGCCAAGGCGCCGATGGTTATGGATCGTAACTTCAAGCCGGGCTTCCGTATCGATCTGCATATTAAAGATCTGGCCAACGCGCTGGATACGTCCCACGGCGTTGGGGCGCAGCTGCCGCTGACCGCAGCGGTGATGGAGATGATGCAGGCGCTGCGTGCCGATGGGTTGGGAACGGCCGACCATAGTGCCCTGGCGTGCTACTACGAAAAACTGGCGAAAGTTGAAGTGACTCGTTAAGGACGTTGCGCCCGGCGGCGTTAGCCTGCCGGGCCGGCAAGGTAGGCCGGATAAGTTATGCGCCATCCGGCGTCGCGCGCTAATAGGCTCAGATATGAAAATCGTAATCGCCCCAGACTCTTATAAAGAAAGCCTTTCTGCCACCGAGGTAGCACAGGCGATAGAAAAAGGATTTCGGGAAATCTTTCCGCAAGCGCAGTTTGTGTCTGTACCGGTTGCCGACGGCGGCGAAGGTACGGTTGAGGCGATGATTGCGGCCACTCAGGGGCGCGCGGTGATGTCGACGGTAACCGGCCCGCTTGGCGACCCCGTGCAGGCTCAGTGGGGCATCTCCGGCGACGGCGGTACGGCATTTATCGAAATGGCCGCCGCCAGCGGCCTGACGCTGGTACCGCCTGAACGTCGCAACCCGCTGATCACCACGTCCTATGGTACCGGTGAGCTGATCCTCCAGGCGCTGGAAAGTGGAGTGAAGAGCATTATTATCGGGATCGGCGGCAGCGCCACGAACGACGGCGGGGCGGGGATGGTACAGGCGCTGGGCGCAAAGTTATGCGACGCCAACGGTTTGCCGATTGGTTTCGGCGGCGGTAGCCTGATGAGCCTTAATCATATTGATATTTCCGGACTCGATGCGCGGCTGCAGGCGTGCACAATTCGCGTAGCCTGCGATGTGACCAACCCGTTAACCGGGCCGTCTGGCGCGTCCTGTATTTTTGGGCCGCAGAAAGGCGCTACCGCGGCGATGATCGCCGAGCTGGACCGCAACCTCGCGCACTATGCCGAGGTGATTAAAAAATCGCTACGGGTGGATGTTAAAGAGGTGCCGGGCTCTGGCGCGGCGGGGGGAATGGGCGGCGCGCTGATGGCGTTTCTCGGCGCAGAGCTGCGCAGCGGCATTGAGATAGTCACTCAGGCGTTAAATCTCGAAGAGCATATTCACGACTGCACGCTGGTGGTGACCGGTGAAGGGCGGCTGGACAGCCAGAGCATTCACGGTAAGGTGCCCGTTGGGGTGGCCAGCGTGGCAAAGAAATACCATAAGCCGGTGATCGGTATTGCCGGTAGCCTGACCCGCGATGTCGGCGTTGTGCACCAGTACGGCATTGATTCTGTGTTCAGCGTGCTGAACCGTATTGGCTCGCTGGAAGAGGCGTTCCGTGAGGCGGCGGACAATATTTATCTCACTTCCCGTAATATCGCTGCCACCCTTCAGGTGGGAATGCAGACGGAAAGGTGACATTGGCTCGTAAACCCTCTATACTTCGCGCCGAAGCTGACCAGACAGTCGCCGCTTCGTCGTCGTCCTCTTCGGGGGAGACGGGCGGAGGGGAGGAAAGTCCGGGCTCCATAGGGCAAGGTGCCAGGTAACGCCTGGGGGGTGTCACAGCCCACGACCAGTGCAACAGAGAGCAAACCGCCGATGGCCCGCGCAAGCGGGATCAGGTAAGGGTGAAAGGGTGCGGTAAGAGCGCACCGCGCGGCTGGTAACAGTCCGTGGCACGGTAAACTCCACCCGGAGCAAGGCCAAATAGGGGTTCATAAGGTACGGCCCGTACTGAACCCGGGTAGGCTGCTTGAGCCAGTGAGCGATTGCTGGCCTAGATGAATGACTGTCCACGACAGAACCCGGCTTATCGGTCAGTTTCACTTCTTAAAAAACCCCGCCTTGATGGCGGGGTTTTTGCTTTCTGACGTACCCTGCCGCGCACCGACAGAGCGAGGATGGCGACGCGGTCAGCCCCGGTTACCAAACCAGGGCATTTGTTCAGGCGGTCTGTTCTTCCGCCTGGCTGCTCTCAGCCTGGGCCACGATGGCTTCCAGTTCGCTCAGCATGTCTTCCAGACCAAACTCCGGTGCCGCGTTGGTGGGTTGAGGGGCGTTGGCCACCTTCATCGTCTGCTGCTTTTTATTGTTTCTCTTACTCATTTTTGCTTCCGCTATCCTGAATAGACCTACACAGGTAAATCTATCAGCAAAGCGCGCAGTGGGGTATCAGCAACGAGTGTGATATTGGCCTCATCGCGAATAAATGCCCCATCGCCGCAGGTGAGCGATTTGTTTTCTGCGTCGTTAGCCAGCGCATGTACGGTGCCGTGAATCGACTGTAAATAGGCGCGCGGCCCGTGCAGTGACAGAGAAACTTGCTCGCCTTTTGCCAGCTCAATATGGTGTAGCCACACCTGCTGACGCAGCTGCAGACTATGCTGACTGCCATCCGGCGAGGCCAGCAGCTGGTGCGCGGTATCTTTCAGCTTCAGTTTCTGTACCCGCGAATTATCGCGTTCCGGGCAGGCGTCCAGCCAGATTTGTATCCGGGTTAACGGCTTGTCTTTGCTCAGGTTATGTTCGCTATAGCTGACACCCTGCTGGGTTGCAATCAGCAGCGCTTCACCGGCCTTCGCCTGAATATGGTGGCCTTCGCTGTCGCGGTACTCGGCCTCACCTTCCAGAATCAGATTCAGAATATCGACCTTCGGATAGGTCCGCGGCTGGAAGGCCGCGCCGGGAGCAAGGACTTCCTGATTCAGCACGCGCAGAGACGCATAGCCCAGCAGTTTCGGATCGAAGTAGTGTCCAAAAGAGAAGGTATAGCGGGCCTGAAGCCAACCGAAGTCCGCCTGTCCGCACTGTTTCGCTGTTCTTGTGGTAATCATCTTCTTGACCCTCCTTTACATTAAATCAATGGTAAAGGTATGGACGCTGCATTGTTAGCCAGATATTCTGCCCGGTATGTTCAAATTTCCTGAATGAGCAAGCTATGGCTAAAGAGAGAGCACTGACGCTGGAAGCACTACGAGTAATGGACGCCATTGACCGACGCGGCAGCTTCGCCGCCGCGGCGGATGAGCTTGGGCGCGTGCCCTCGGCGTTGAGCTATACCATGCAAAAGCTGGAAGAAGAGCTGGACGTTGTGCTTTTTGACCGTTCAGGTCATCGAACAAAATTCACTAACGTCGGGCGTATGCTCCTCGAACGTGGTCGCGTCCTGCTGGAGGCGGCAGATAAGCTGACCACCGATGCCGAAGCGCTGGCGCGCGGCTGGGAAACGCACCTCACCATTGTGGCGGAAGCGCTGATCCCAACGGCAACGCTGTTCCCGCTGGTGGAAAAGCTGGCGGCGAAGTCTAACACCCAGCTGTCGATTATCACCGAAGTGCTGGCGGGCGCCTGGGAGCGTCTGGAGCAGGGGCGAGCGGACATCGTGATCGCACCGGATATGCACTTCCGTTCTTCCACGGAAATTAACTCGCGCAAGCTCTACTCGCTGATGAGCGTTTACGTGGCGGCGCCGGATCATCCGATTCATCAGGAGGCGGAACCGCTGTCTGAAGTGACGCGCGTGAAATATCGTGGGGTAGCGATTGCGGATACCGCGCGGGAGCGCCCGGTACTGACGGTGCAGCTGCTGGACAAACAGCCGCGTCTGACGGTGACATCGATGGAAGAGAAGCGTCAGGCGCTGCTCGCCGGGCTCGGCGTGGCGACCATGCCGTATCAGCTGGTTGAAGAGGATATTGCGCAAGGGCGTCTGCGGGTGGTGAGCCCGGAGTACAGCAAAGAGATTGACATTATTATGGCGTGGCGCCGCGACAGCATGGGCGAAGCGAAATCGTGGTGTCTGCGCGAAATTCAGAAACTGTTAACCGCAAAATAAAGCAGTAGGCCGGATAGGCGTTTACGCCGCCATCCGGCGATTTGTGCCGAATAGCCTGATGGCGCTGCGCTTATCAGGCCTACCAGACCCGCGTTGTGCCTGGTTGGGATCAGGAAATCCCCTTCGGATCGGGCCCGAAACGGTTATTGCCCGGCGTGCCGCTCTGACAGTTGAAGATCAAAATTACGATCCAGCCGATCACCGGAATAATCAGCAGCAGTAGCCACCATGCCGAGCGGTCGGTGTCATGCAGACGACGGAACTGCACGGCCCACCACGGCAGGAAAACCAGCACCCCATAAATAGTGGTGAGGATCCCTTCACCGCCGGCGCGCTGCCAGCCAAGCATCTTATCGACTACGCCCAGCACGAGCGTAAAAATCACGTTCACCAGGACGAACATCCAGTACTCTTTGCGGCGGGCGCGGCCGCCAAAGCCAATGTAGTTACGTATAACCTTGAGATACCAATCCATTTTTTTGCCTCAATTGATCATTAATCACTTGTTTTTAAAGCGATCAAGCTAAGGATAGTCGCGAATGAAAATGAGGTAAATATTGATGAGGCGAATAAATTAGGGCGCCGATGGACGGCACCCTGAAGGTTTAGCGAAAACGAACGTCGCGACCGTGCGGCTGGTCCAGATCCTGCCACGGGGCAACCGAAATAATCCCGGTCGGGTTAATGGTCTTGTGGCTGCGGAAATAGTGATTGCGGATGTGGCCAAAATCGACGGTTTCCGCAATGCCCGGCATCTGGTAGATATCGCGCAGGAAGCCATGCAGATTGGGGTAATCGCTGATGCGGTGCTTGTCGCACTTAAAGTGGGTTACGTACACCGGATCGAAACGGATAAGCGTCGTCCACAGGCGGATATCGGCTTCGGTAAGCTGATTGCCGGTCAGGTAACGCTGCGTACCGAGAATATTTTCCAGACGATCGAGCGAGATAAAGACCTTTTCCACCGCCTCATCGTAGGCTGCCTGGCTGGTGGCGAAACCGGCCTTGTAGACACCGTTATTGACCGTGTCGTAGATCCAGCCGTTCAGCTCGTCGATTTGTTCGCGTAGCGCCAGTGGATAGTAATCCCCCGCTTTGGCGCCCAGGGCATCAAACGCGGTGTTAAACATGCGAATAATTTCGGCAGATTCGTTGCTGACGATGGTTTGATTTTTCTTGTCCCACAGCACCGGCACGGTTACGCGCCCGGAGTAGGTCGGGTCGGCGTGCTGGTAGAGCTGATACAAAAACTGATGCTGATAGAGCGCATCACCGGTCGCCGCCGGGAAGTCCGCGTCGAAGGTCCAGCCGTTTTCCAGCATCAGTGGGTTAACGACGGACACGGAGATAAACGGCTCCAGCCCTTTCAGTTTGCGTAAAATCAGCGTGCGGTGCGCCCACGGGCAGGCGAGGGAAACGTACAGATGATAGCGATCTTTTTCGGCGGCAAAGCCACCGCTGCCGGTTGGGCCTGGCTCGCCGTCGGCGGTCAGCCAGTTGCGAAAGGCGGAGACTGAACGCTGGAAACGTCCGCCGGTGGATTTGGTGTCGTACCAGGTATCCTGCCAGACGCCGTCAATAAGTTGTCCCATCATGTTCTCCTTTAGATAGCAAAAGCGAGGAGATATCTCCTCGCTTTGTGTATTCAGTATAGTGCGCTTACCACTTTTTATTCAGCACGCGGTCGATGCTGAAGGCGCCCGGACCGGTGATGCCCAGCAGCAGGTAGCCGCCAGCGATGGTCAGGTTTTTCATAAACATCAGCGAGTTCATGCCTTCCGCAAAGTTGCTGTGGAAGATAAACGCGGTCAGTACCGTGAACGCCGCGGTGAACAGCGCGGTGGTACGGGTCAGGAAACCGAACAGAATGGCCAGACCGCCGCCAAACTCAAGCAGAATGGTCAGCGGCAGCAGGAACCCCGGGACGCCCATGGCTTCCATATATTGCTGTGTACCCGCATACCCGGTTATTTTGCCCCAGCCAGCCGTGATAAACAGAATTGGCATCAGAATACGAGCAACCAGGAAACCAGTATCTTCTAATTTTTTCATCTTACACTCCAGAGAACCTTGCGGGCAGTTAAACCATTTTATTGAGCATTTACACGTCGATAGCGCGTAGCTGCTGTCGATGAAGAGCAATATAACTGCGGTGTATGACAATTGTTAGCAAGGAAAACTGTTGAACTCCTTCAAAGAATCTGAGTAATGATGTACGACTCCGCGATTTTTCCCGAGCCGCTACGCAAAGAAGCACTTGTGCGATTGCGCCTTTCTGACCCTGGAGGATACTCGCGGCAGGCTGGTTATCAGGGACGAAACGCGATGGTGAACACCCCGCATGATGCACTCTTTAAGACCTTTATGTCGCATCCCGAGACGGTGGGCGATTTTCTGGGAATACACCTACCGGCAGAGCTGCTGGCCCTTTGCGACCTGAAAACGCTGAAGCTGGCGTCGGGGAGTTTTATTGATGAGTCTCTCAGGGCAAGCTATTCCGATGTGCTGTGGTCGCTGCAAACCTGCGACGGCGTGGGCTATGTCTATGCGCTGATTGAGCACCAGAGTTCGCCGGATAAGCATATGGCTTTTCGCTTAATGCGCTATGCCTTTGCCGCCATGCAGCGGCATCTGGAGGCTGGGCACGATACGCTTCCACTGGTGATTCCCATGCTGTTTTACCACGGAGAAAAAAGTCCGTATCCGTTCTCCATGCGTTGGCTGGATGCGTTTGCTGAACCCGAGGTTGCGCGGGTACTCTATGACGGCGTGCTTCCGCTGGTCGATCTCACCGTGCTGTCGGATGATGACATCATGGGGCATCGGCGTATCGCGCTGCTGGAGTTTTTACAGAAAAATATTCGCCGTCGCGATCTGATGGAGATGACGGAAAACCTGCTTAGGTTGCTGCGCGCGGGGTACACCACCGACAGCCAGTTCCGTGCGCTAATTCACTATCTGGCCGAGACGGGAAGAGCCACGCAGCCGGAGGCGTTCTTTCGACAGCTGGCGGGGGGGATGACGCCCCGTGAGGAGAAGATGATGAAAAAGAAACTGACGCTAATGGAGTGGGCTGAAATACAGCATGACGAGGGCAGAAATGAAGGACGTAATGAAGGTGAGCAGCAAACAACGCTGAAAATTGCCCGCGCCCTAATCAGCCACGGCGTTGCGCTGAAAACCATCGCGCAGACGACCGGGCTGTCGATAGAAGAACTGGCTGAAATAAACCGCTAGACGCAGTCAGACTGGCTTATGCAGCAGGCTTTTAACCATCCGCCATGTGCTCCAGACGCCAAGGCCACGACGCGCCCAGCGAACCAGAAAACGTGGGTGGCGCAGTGACACTACGGCCATGGCGCTGCTGGCGACCATCGCCCACGAGCGCAGGCTGACCAGCCGGCTCCAGCCACGGTCATAGATCTGCGTTGCGTTCAGCCAGTCGCGACGGCTGGCGCTGAGATCCAGCCGCTGCTGCTGAATCTGGCGCAGCAGCGCGGCCTTGCGCTGTTCGCGCTCCTGGCGTGGGCTCATGGCTCGTCGTTCTCCAGCAGGGTGCGATCGTTAGCGAGCTCGTGGCGCGTATGGCGCAGCAGCGTGGAGCGACGCGCTTTACGCAGCGTCCAGATGCCGCCAATCAACGCCAGCAGCAGCAGCGTAACGGTGGTGGCAATCATCACGTGAAGCCGATATTGCGGGTCAACGGCCCACATTATCAGTACCAGCAGGCTCATCAGGCCGAAGGCAGTAAACAGCAGGGTTAACCCGGCCATCAACAGCAGCTGAATAAGGTTCGCTTTCTCCTCTTCCAGCTCAACGACGACCAGGCGCAGCCGCGTTTCAACCATCTGAACCAGCAGGGTGACGATGCGCTGGCCAATGCCGAGGACGTTTTTCCCCGGCCCCGGCGCGTGCTGAGAATCACTCATACTTAGCGACGCGTCAGCAGTACGCCCAGCACCAGACCGACTGCGGCACCGATGCCCACGCCGGTCCACGGGTTTTCACGCACATAGCCATCGGCTTTAGCCGCCGCTTCGCGGGTTTGCTTCGCAATAGCATCCCCCGTTTCGCCCAGACGGTCACGGCTCTCTTTCAGCGCGCTTTCCGCTTTGCTGCGCAGCTTACTCATCTCTTCTTTCGATTTATCGGTGGAAGCGTTAAGGACTTCTTCCAGGGTATCTGACAGGGCCTTCAGCTCTGCACGTAACTGATCTGAGGTTGAATCTTTCGCCATCGTCTCTCTCCTGTTTAGGTTCCACTTACTCAATACGCGCGGGATTCCAGCGCGTTAAGTTCTTTTTTGGCTTCCTGAAGCTTGTGCTCGCGTTTAGCCACTTTTTCCGCATCGCCGCTCTGTTTTGCTTCACGCAGATCGTGTTCGCGCTCGCGAATTTCGTCTTTCTGTTCGGCAATTTTTTCCTGATGGTCGGCGCGAAGCTTGCTGTCAGTACAGTTAGCTTTGACTTCGCTTAACGCCTTTTTCAGGCCGCTAATGCGGTTCTGATTGTTATGCTTTTCGGCATAACCAATTTCACGCTGAATGTCTTGCTCTTTTTCCTGACAGAGTGATGTTGCTGCTGCACTCGCGCTAAGAGACGCGAGGGCGAGCGCAAAGACGATGCGGTATTTCATGTATGAATCTTCCATTTTGCGTAGTACATCTGGAATGTACTTTCCCAGTAAGTGAGCACCGCGATGGCGCTCACATTACTAAGCATAGTAAGTAAAAGGCGAAATGACCAAAGTAAGTGAAACTATTCAGATTCCTGGAAGTTTTTAGCCAAATCGGTGTGACGTATCGCGCAGCAGTGATAGCCAGCCCGCGGGGTCGTTTTCTTCTTCCTGTAGCGAAACGACGTAGACGTGCGGCAGCGTGCTATCCAGCACGCGCTTCGCCGCAGCGCTTTGTTCGCTGGATTCAAAGGTGATCAGCAGCGAATCATTGTGCGGAGTGATGCTCTTAAAACGAATACCGTTGGCATCCAGATGGTGTGAGATAGAAAAACCATCGGGCATGCTGGACTGGCTCATCGGGCGAATCGCCAGCGTAGACTCTTCACGTTGCAGCGCGGCCCACATCCAGAGAAGCGCGCATAACAACAGCAGCACGCTCATGCTGAATGCAAACCGGCGAAGATGAATGCGGCTCGGCACCATAGTTAGCCTCGGTTACCGTATTTTTTCTTCCACACCACGACCAACGAACCGCACAGGCCAAAAATCAGCAGCGCCACTGGCAGCAGCATCAGGCAGGACATCAGTGCGTCTTCATACTTCTGGAACACCGGCGTTTTGCCCAGCAGGAAGCCCAGGGTGGTCAGAATCAACACCCACAGCAGGCCGCTCATCCAGTTAAAGAACTGGAAGCGTGCGTTGCTCAGGCCGGACAGGCCCGCGATGGTAGGAAGCAATGTGCGAACAAAGGCAATGAAGCGCCCTACCAGCAGTGCAGAGAGGCCGTGTTTGTGGAAAAGATGATGCGACCGCTGATGATAATGAGCGGGGAGGTGTGACAGCCAGTTCTGGACGACACGGGTATTACCTAGCCAGTTGCCCTGGATGTAGCCCACCCAGCTGCCGAGGCTGGCGGCAACCGTCAGCAGTATAATCGTCTGCGGGAAGCCCATTGCACCTTTAGCAATGAGAACGCCGACCAGCACCAGCAGGCTGTCGCCCGGCAGGAAGGCGGCCGGCAGCAGCCCGTTTTCCAGAAACAGGATCATAAATAAGACGAAATACAGCATGCCGATCATGGAGGGATTCGCGAGCGTCTCGAAATCCTGGCTCCATAAGGCATTTAAGAGTTGGGTTAGTAGTTCCATTCACGATTCCTGGTACTTCGATTAAGGTCATGCCTGAATGCGCTGCGATATCTTCTCTATTTCTATTTTAATAGCATCGCGGTAAATACGCGCTGAACAGTCCTTGTTTTGGCGAAATAATCTCAAACGGATTGTCGAAGCGACAAAATGCATTCAATTGTAACAAACGGTGCAGTTTTCCGTCATAGAAATTGCAATGTGTTGCCGTTTGATTTTGCGGTTTAGCGCGGGGAGAGGCTAGGGGATTTACAAAGGCTTACCCACACAGAATGTCGGGCAAGCCTCGTTGAACAACTGAGAGACTTATTTACCGCCGAGGGCGACGGTATCAAGGTGGACGACCGGGTTCTCAGCGAACAGATAGCGGTCGGCGTTGAATTCAAAATCATCGCTGGTTTCGTTGAACAGCATCAGCTTGGTATTTTCCAGATGCTGCCACATGGCCAGCTTCGCCGCGTGCGGGTCTTTGCGAATCAGCGCCTTGAGGATCTGATCGTGGTCATCGCACCAGTTATCGACGGTGCGGGCATCGATATGGTCGTGCAGTTTTTTCCAGTACGGGTTATGCACTCGCTGGGTCCACATTTTTTCAACGATAGCGGCCAGCGCGGTGTTCTGAGTCGCCAGCGCAACCTGCACGTGGAACTGGAGATCCCACTCGGAGTCGCGGAAGCATTTCTCTTTGCGCGCCTTCTCCTGGATCTCCATTAGCTTCATGATGTCCTGCTTGGTGACCTGGGTGGCGGCAAATTCGGCGATATTGCTCTCAATGAGCTGACGCGCCTGCAGCAGTTCGAAAGGACCGTAGTTGGCAAATTCCAGATTTTCGTCCGGCACCTGGTGGTGCTTCGGCTGATTAGAAATAACGTGGATGCCTGAGCCTTTACGAACCTCAACGTACCCTTCCACTTCGAGCATGATGATGGCTTCACGCACGACGGTGCGGCTGACGCTTTTTTCATCAGCAATAAAACGCTCAGCGGGAAGCTTGTCGCCCACAAGGTAAACGCCTTGCTCAATGCGTTCTTTTAGCTCAGCGGCCAGTTGCTGATACAAGCGACGTGCGTCGGCGATTTCCATATGCTCTCCAGGCAGGGTACGGCAGAATGAATTTGTTATACCACTTTTACGAGCAGCTAACCACAATTTGACATGAAAAAAGCCGCCTTGATCAAGGCGGCTTAGGAGAAAACCTACTTCGCTCGCAGACTTAGTTTTGCGTCGCCTGCTGAGCCGGACGGTTAGCGCCGGATTGACCGTCGTCAGCCTGTTTATTTTGCAGGACGGTCCAGATAACCACTGCGCCTAACAGGTCGAAGATAGCCAGTACGGCGAACAGCGGGCTGAAGCCAATGGTGTCGGCCAGGGCGCCAACGACTAGGGCAAACATGGTGCTTGCCATCCACGCCGCCATCCCGGTCAGGCCGTTTGCCGTTGCCACTTCGTTACGACCGAAGACGTCAGAAGAGAGCGTAATCAGCGCGCCGGACAGGGACTGGTGAGCAAAGCCACCGAGGCACAGCAGGGCGATGGCAATGTAAGGGCTGGTGAACAGACCGATCAGGCCTGGGCCAATCATCAGCAGTGCACCCATGGTCACGACCATTTTACGGGACACAATCAGGTTAACGCCGAACCAGCGCTGGAACAGCGGCGGCAGGTAACCACCGATAACGCAGCCGAGGTCAGCAAACAGCATCGGCATCCACGCAAACATCGCGATTTCTTTCAGGTCGAAGCCGTACACTTTAAACATGAACAGCGGGATCCAGGCGTTGAAGGTACCCCATGCTGGTTCTGCCAGGAAGCGCGGCAGGGCGATACCCCAGAAACGACGGGTCTGAATAATCTGCCACGGAGACATTTTCTTCGCGTTGTTGGTCTGGTGTGCTGCTTCCTGACCGCCAATGATGTATTCACGTTCTTCGTCGGTTAGTTTTTTCTGATCGCGTGGGTGTTTGTAGAATACCAGCCAGCACATTGCCCAGATGAAGCTCAGCGCACCGGAGATGATGAACGCCATCTGCCAGCTGTGCATCACGATAGCCCAGACCACCAGCGGCGGAGCAATCATGCCGCCGATAGAAGAACCGACGTTGAAGTAGCCGACAGCGATAGAACGCTCTTTTGCCGGGAACCACTCGGAGCTGGCTTTCAGGCCCGCAGGGATCATTGCGGCTTCAGCGGCACCAACCGCACCACGTGCGATAGCCAGTCCGCCCCAGCTGCCTGCCAGCGCGGTTGCGCCGCAGAAAATAGCCCAGGCAACGGCGAAGAAGGCGTAGCCAATTTTGGTACCGAGGATATCCAGAACATAGCCGGCAACCGGCTGCATCACGGTGTACGCTGCGGAATAAGCAGCGATGATGTATGAATATTGCTGTGTGGAAATGTGCAGCTCTGCCATCAGCGTTGGCGCCGCTGCTGCCACGGTATTACGTGTCAGGTAGCCCAGCACGGTGCCCATCGTCACCAGTGCGATCATGTACCAACGTAATCCTTTAATTTTTCGCATGTAAACCTCATCGTGTTGTTATAACTGCGGGTCCTGCAGCCATCTTCCCGTTTGCTCGGAAGATGTCATTCTCGAAGGGCTTACCGTGGAAATGATCCCCGGTACGGCCCGAACTTGCCAGTAAATCAGCGTGCTTAATTCGGTATCCGTACCGCTCAATCAAGTGTCTGTATCGACCACCGCTAATGTATTCTGTCGCTCAATGTGTTTCGACGGAGGGCAAGATAACTTGTCATACAACTTTAAAAGGTGAATACCGTCACAAAAGAGGTATTTTCCATAGAGTTTAAGGGGTAGATAGGGCACACCAGGCGTGGCGCGGCTTGCAGCGTTGTTTTGGCGATTTTTATGTCATTTTTTGTCAAGGTTTATTGATCTAACTCACGAAAAAATCTTCGGTCTGGCGAAATTGGTGTGATAACTTTGTCTGCATTACAGATAAACATCTGACCCACTCGCTGAGAGGAAGACGATAATGACCCCGTTTATGACTGAAGATTTCCTGTTAGATACCGAATTTGCTCGCCGTCTGTACCACGACTACGCAAAAGACCAGCCGATTTTCGACTATCACTGCCACCTGCCGCCGCAGCAGGTTGCTGAAGACTATCGTTTTAAAAACCTGTATGACATCTGGCTGAAGGGCGACCACTACAAGTGGCGCGCGATGCGTACCAACGGCGTAGCAGAACGTCTGTGTACCGGCGATGCGTCTGACCGCGAGAAGTTTGACGCGTGGGCGGCGACCGTTCCGCACACTATCGGTAACCCGTTATACCACTGGACTCACCTGGAGCTGCGCCGTCCGTTCGGCATCACCGGTAAACTGCTGTCTCCGGCAACCGCAGGTGAAATCTGGGACGAATGTAATGCGCTGCTGGCGCAGGACAAATTCTCCGCGCGCGGCATCATGAAGCAGATGAACGTGAAAATGGTCGGCACTACCGATGATCCGATCGATTCTCTGGAGCATCACGCGACCGTCGCGAAAGACGGTTCCTTCGACGTGAAAGTGCTGCCGAGCTGGCGCCCGGATAAAGCCTTCAACATTGAACAAGCGACCTTCAACGACTACATGGCGAAGCTGGGTGAAGTGTCTGACACCGACATCCGCCGTTTTGCTGACCTGCAAACTGCACTGACCAAGCGTTTGGATCACTTCGCGGCTCACGGCTGTAAAGTTTCTGACCATGCGCTGGACGTTGTCCTGTTCGCGGAATCTAACGAAGCCGAGCTGGACAGCATTCTGGCCCGTCGCCTGGGCGGCGAAACGCTGAGCGAGCATGAAGTGGCGCAGTTCAAAACTGCCGTGCTGGTGTTCCTGGGTGCGGAATATGCTCGTCGTGAATGGGTACAGCAGTACCACATCGGCGCGCTGCGTAACAACAACCTGCGCCAGTTCAAACTGCTGGGCGCGGACGTTGGCTTTGACTCCATTAACGACCGTCCGATGGCGGAAGAACTGTCTAAGCTGCTGAGCAAACAGAACGAACAGAACCTGCTGCCGAAAACCATTCTTTACTGCCTGAACCCGCGCGATAACGAAGTGCTGGGCACGATGATCGGTAACTTCCAGGGCGAAGGTATGCCGGGCAAAATGCAGTTCGGTTCCGGCTGGTGGTTCAACGATCAGAAAGACGGTATGGAACGTCAGATGACGCAGCTGGCACAGCTCGGCCTGCTGAGCCGATTCGTCGGTATGCTGACCGATAGCCGTAGCTTCCTGTCTTACACCCGTCACGAATACTTCCGCCGTATTCTGTGCCAGATGATCGGCCGTTGGGTTGCTGCGGGCGAAGCGCCTGCCGACATCCAACTGCTGGGTGAGATGGTGAAAAACATTTGCTTTAACAATGCGCGTGACTATTTCGCCATTGAATTGAACTAAGGTCTGGGTGAAGGTATGCAATACATCAAGATCCATGCGCTGGATAACGTCGCGGTAGCGCTCGCTGATTTGGCTGAAGGAACCGAAGTCACCGTTGACGGTCAAGTGGTCACCTTGCGCCAGGCGGTGTCCCGTGGCCATAAATTCGCCTTATGCAATATTGCGAAAGGTGAAAACGTCATTAAATACGGTTTGCCAATTGGTCATACGCTGGTGGACGTCGCGGCGGGTGAGCATATTCATGCCCATAACACGCGCACCAATCTGAGCGACCTGGACACGTATCGCTACCAACCGGATTTCCAGGCCGAAGTCGCCCAGCCAGCCGATCGCGACGTGCAGATTTATCGCCGCGCAAACGGTGAGGTTGGGGTACGTAACGAACTGTGGATCCTGCCGACCGTCGGCTGCGTTAATGCGATGGCGCGCCAGATGCAGAACCGTTTCCTGAAAGAGACCAATGACGCCGAAGGTATCGATGGCGTGCATCTCTTCAGCCACACTTACGGCTGTTCGCAACTGGGCGACGACCATATCAACACCCGTACCATGCTGCAAAATATGGTGCGTCATCCGAACGCGGGTGCGGTGCTGGTGGTGGGCCTGGGCTGCGAAAATAACCAGGTAGATGCGTTCCGCGAAACCCTTGGCGAGTTCGATCCTGAGCGCGTTCACTTCATGGTCTGCCAACACCAGGAAGACGAAGTGGAAGCCGGGATCGAACATCTCCATCAGCTGTACAGCGTGATGCGCAATGATAAGCGCGAGCCGGGCAAACTGAGCGAGCTGAAGTTTGGTCTGGAATGCGGCGGGTCTGACGGCTTGTCCGGTATTACAGCCAACCCGATGCTGGGCCGTTTCTCTGACTACGTGATTGCCAATGGTGGCACCACCGTGCTGACCGAAGTGCCGGAAATGTTCGGCGCCGAGCAACTGCTGATGGATCACTGCCGCGATGAGGCGACCTTCGAGAAGCTGGTGACCATGGTCAATGACTTCAAGCAGTACTTCATTGCTCATGACCAGCCCATCTACGAGAACCCATCGCCGGGTAACAAAGCAGGCGGGATCACCACGCTTGAAGATAAATCGCTGGGCTGTACGCAAAAAGCGGGCTCCAGCCAGGTGGTTGACGTGCTGCGCTACGGCGAGCGTCTGAAAACCCACGGCCTGAACCTGCTGAGCGCACCGGGCAACGATGCGGTTGCCACCAGCGCGCTGGCGGGCGCGGGCTGCCATATGGTGCTGTTCAGCACCGGCCGCGGCACGCCTTACGGCGGCTTTGTGCCTACGGTGAAAATCGCCACCAACAGCGAGCTGGCCGAGAAGAAGAAACACTGGATCGACTTCAACGCCGGCCAGCTGATTCACGGTAAAGCGATGCCTCAACTGCTGGAAGAGTTCGTTGACGTTATCGTCGACTTCGCCAACGGCAAGCAGACCTGCAACGAGCGCAACGACTTCCGCGAGCTGGCTATCTTTAAGAGCGGCGTCACATTGTAATCAAAGTGTGATCTGATACGATAAAACGGCGTTTCATCTTTTGAAGCGCCGTTTTTTTATGCTTGTTTAACAAGGACCCCCTCCATGACTGCGTATTGGCTTGCCCAGGGCGTAGGCGTTCTGGCGTTTTTGATTGGTATTACCACCTTTATCAACCGCGATGAACGACGCTTTAAATTTCAGCTGTCTCTCTACAGCGCTACGATTGGCGTGCACTTCTTTTTGATGGGGGCATTTCCCGCCGGAATGAGCGCCGAGCTGAACGTCATTCGTACCATTATTTCGGTCTATACGCGTCGTATCTGGGTGATGTTTGTGTTTATCGCGCTGACGTTGATCCTGGGGCTGGGCAAACTTCAACACGCCATGGAGCTGCTGCCGATTGCCGGTACCGTTGCCAGCACCTGGGCGCTGTTCCGCTGTAAGGGGCTCACGGTACGCTGCGTGATGTGGTGCTCTACCGCCTGCTGGGTAATCCACAACTTCTGGCTTGGTTCGATTGGCGGCACGCTGATTGAGGGGAGTTTCCTGGTGATGAACGGGCTGAACATCATTCGCTTCTGGCGCATGCAGCGCAAAGGCATCGATCCGTTTAACGTCGAGAAGAAAGTGCAGGAAGAAAACCCCTCCGCCTGACGGCAAAGGGGGCTGGTGTGATTAGCTGCGCAGCGCGTTTTTCGCCAGACGCTCGTCTTCCGCCTGACAGGCTGCCGCGGTAAACAGTACGTCGGTTGACGAGTTCAGCGCGGTTTCACAGGAATCCTGCAGGACGCCGATGATAAAGCCCACGGCAACGACCTGCATGGCCACATCGTTCGGAATACCGAACATGTTACAAGCCAGCGGGATCAGCAGCAGGGAACCGCCCGCTACGCCGGAAGCGCCGCAGGCGCACAGTGAGGCCACGACGCTCAGCAGCAGCGCGGTCGGCAGATCGACCGGAATACCGAGGGTATGCACGGCCGCCAGCGTCAACACGGTAATGGTGATAGCGGCACCGGCCATATTGATGGTTGCACCCAGCGGGATGGACACGGAGTAGGTGTCGCGGTCGAGGTTCAGTTTTTCGCACAGGCTCATATTGACCGGAATATTGGCCGCTGAGCTACGGGTAAAGAAGGCGTAGACGCCGCTTTCACGCAGGCAGGTCATCACCAGCGGGTAAGGGTTGCGGCGAATCTTCCAGAACACCAGCAGCGGGTTAATGACCAGCGCAACCAGGAACATACAGCCAATCAGTACCAGCAGCAGCTGTGCGTAGCCCCACAACGTGCTAAACCCGGTCGTGGCCAGCGTCGAGGCCACGAGACCGAAGATCCCCAGCGGCGCAAAGCGAATCACCACCTTCACGATAAAGGTCACGGCATGAGAGATGTCGTTGATTAAATTCTTCGTGGTTTCATTCCCATGGCGCAGGGCGAAGCCAAGGCCGACCGCCCATACCAGAATACCGATGTAGTTGGCGTTAAGCAGGGCGGCAATCGGGTTAGATACCATGCTCATCAGCAGGCCGCGCAGCACCTCAACGATGCCGGAAGGCGGTGCAATATCTTCTGCTGCCGCGCTGAGGTGTAGCGTAGACGGGAAAAGGAAGCTGAACAAAACGGCCGTTAATGCCGCGGCAAACGTCCCCAGCAGATAGAGAAACAGAATGGGGCGGATATTGGTTTTTTGCCCCTGCTGATGGTTAGCAATAGAGGCCATAACCAGCATCAGTACCAGCACCGGCGCAACCGCCTTCAGCGCGCCAACGAACAGCGTGCCCAGCAGCCCAGCGGCCTCGGCGGCAGGCTTGGAAACGACAGCGAGAAGTACGCCCAGGATCAAACCCACCAGAATTTGTTTCACCAGGCTACCAGCCATCAGTACACGCAAAAATCCGGGAAGCGAGGATTTTGTTGTCATTTATGCATTCCTTAATGTGATGTGTCGTGTCTTTCCAGTGACGTATTATTTGTTACGTTTATGTCTGGATGTAAAAAAATGTTTGCCAGATCGAGTATAAGGAAAGTCGTCGTTTGGGGAAGTACAAAATGCTGGAATTTACGCCATGCGTCATATTTTTTAACCAATAATTCACATTTCGTGACGCCAATCGCGTACAAAAGAGGGGCAGGGCGAGGCGTTCACGCCGGGGGATGTGGTAGGAGATATCCCCGGCATCGCAGTGCTCTGCCGGGGACGCCATTACAGGGCTTTATTTTTTATATCATGGCGATGGTTAACCCACGCATTGATCAGGAGCGTAACGACCAGGATCCCACCCACGACGCCGAGTGAGATGGCGATAGGGATATGGTAGAACTCGACGATCAGCATCTTGATGCCGATAAACACCAGGATCACCGCCAGACCGTACTTCAGCATCGAGAAGCGCTCTGCTACGCCCGCCAGCAGGAAGTACATCGCACGCAGGCCGAGGATAGCGAACAGGTTCGAAGTCAGTACGATAAACGGATCGGTGGTGACGGCAAAGATGGCCGGGATGCTGTCGACCGCGAAGATCACATCGCTCAGTTCGACCAGAATCAGCACCAGCAGCAGCGGCGTGGCAAACAGTACGCCGTTCTTACGCGTGAAGAAGTGCTCGTTTTCGATTTTGTCGGTCATGCGCAGATGCCCGCGCAGCCAGCGTACCAGCGGTTTGTCGCCGATGCCGCCTTCGTCTTCTTTTGCCAGCGCCATCTTGATGCCGGTGAACAGCAGAAACGCGCCGAACACGTACAGCAGCCATTCAAACTGGGAAATCAGCCAGCTTCCGGCGAAGATCATGATGGTACGCAGCACAATCGCGCCAAGCACCCCGTAGACCAGCACCCGACGCTGCAGCGCCGCAGGCACCGAGAAGTAGCTAAACAGCATCAGCCAGACGAAGACGTTGTCCACTGCCAGCGATTTTTCGATCAGATAGCCGGTGAGAAACGCCAGCGCCTGTGGATCGGCGACCGCGCGCCCCTGGGTTTGCACCAGATACCACCAGAATGCGGCGTTAAACAGCAGCGAGAGGGTAACCCAGACCAGCGACCAGCTTGCCGCCTGCTTCATTGACATGGTGTGAGCGCCACGGCGCCCCTGTAATAACAGATCGATGGCAAGCATGATCACCACGACGACAGCGAATCCGCCCCAGAGCAACGGTGTGCCGACAGTATTCATAGAAATTTCCTTACGCATAAAAAAAACGGCTAACGTCAGAAGACGATAGCCGCTGCTTTTTTATGCATAGACCTCGCCTTCCGGCAAGGTCTCACTTACAACAAAAAAAGAATGCGCTGACGCATTCCTTTTTCGTTGCCCGGCGACCGGATACGGTTTTGCACGTATCGTAATGACGATCCACCGACAAGGAAGTTACTCCCCTTTGCACGTAACAAAATATGACAGGCCATTGATTTCGTCAATGGCCGACAATATCCGTTTACGTTGCTTTACGCAGCAGGCGCATCCGCCGGGAACACGACGCCGGTCTGGCGACGAATTTCGGTCTGAACTTTGGCGGTAATACGGCTGACTTCAAGCCCCGGGTGGTCCACTTCGTTGTTTTCGACCAGCCGTGCAAACGCCTCGGCTTCATACAGCATAGTATTAATATGCTGCGGCTGGCTAAGATCCTGCGCTTTGCTGCCGCGCGGCACGAAGGAAACCTTCTGGCACTCGGAGATTTTCTCAATCACCAGCGCGCCCGCTTCCCCCTGGATTTCGCTCGGCAACGTGGAATCGCTGACTTTCGAGTGCTGTAACGTCACGCTGAAGTCGCCGTAGTCCATCACCACCACGCCGTGGGCGTCTACGCCGCTGTCCAGCAGGCTTGCTGAAGCCTGAATCTGCTTTGGCTCGCCCCACAGCGCAATGGCCGAGGCCAGGCAATAAAAGCCGATATCCATAATCGAGCCGTTCGAGAAGGCCGGGTTAAAGGTGTTTGGGTTTTCGCCATCAAGGTAGCGCTGGTAGCGTGAAGAGTACTGGCAGTAGTTGATGAACGCTTTACGAATCTGCCCCAGCTTCGGCAGCGCCTGCTGAAGCTGCTGGAAGTTTGGCAGACTGGCGGTTTTAAACGCTTCGAACAGCACCACCTGGTTTTCGCGCGCAGCGGCAATGACCCGCTCAGCTTCGTCAATATTGGAGGCCAGAGGCTTCTCGCAGATAACGTGCTTTTTATGTCGCAAGAATAGCTCGGTCTGTGGAGCGTGGAGCGAGTTTGGGCTGGCAATGTACACCGCATCAATATCGTCGCTTTGCGCCATAGACTCCAGCGAGGTGAAAAGGTGCTCAACGGGATAATCATTGGCGAAGCTTTGCGCCTGCTCAAGGCTGCGGGAATAAACGGCGGTCAACTTATACTTGCCGGTCTCATGGGCGGCATCGACAAACTGGCGGGTGATCCAGTTTGTTCCAATCACAGCGAAACGTATCATAAACGCCTTCAGGCTCCATAAAGGGATTCTTTGGTCAATGTACCATGCCTTTATGACAATGCCAGTGCCCGACTACGCAGTTTCCTTTAGCGAAAGGTGCGTCAGCCACAGACGAGTATCAAACTCCAACTGATGGTACTGCGGCTCCATATGACAGCACAGCTGATAGAAGGCCTTGTTGTGATCCTTCTCTTTCAGGTGCGCCAGCTCGTGCACCACGATCATCTTCAAAAAGGCTTCCGGGGCGTTGCGGAACACGGTCGCGACGCGAATTTCCGCTTTCGCTTTCAGTTTGCCGCCCTGCACGCGCGACACGGCGGTATGCAGCCCGAGCGCGTTCTTCAGCACGTGGATCTTATTGTCGTACATCACTTTATTGATCGGCGGTGCGTTGCGCAGATATTGGCTTTTGAGATCCTGTGTGTACTGCCAGAGGGCTTTGTCGGTGGCGAAATCATGCGTGTCCGGGTAGCGCTTTTCCAGCACCGCCCCCAGGCGCTGCTCCGCAATCAGCGTACGTACCTGAGAAAGCAGATGCTCGGGATAGCCCTGGAGGTAAGTTAGTTGGTTCATCTTTGCCCATGCCAATCATAAAAAGTGTATACTCACGCACCCTTTTCAGGGATACGCCGAAATTTTACCATTCAGGAGGGCCGATGAGCCACACAGACAACGGTTTCCGTTCACTGACACTTAAACGTTTCCCGGAGACGGACGACGTTAACCCGCTGCTGGCGTGGGAAGCGGCAGATGAATATCTGCTGCAACAGCTGGACGATACCGAGATTAGCGGCCCAGTGCTTCTCCTGAATGATACTTTTGGCGCGCTGGCCTGTGCGCTGGCGGAGCACACGCCATACAGCATTGGCGACTCCTACCTGAGCGAACTGGCAACGCGTGAAAACCTGCGCCATAACGATATCGCCGAATCGAGCGTGAAATTCCTCGATAGCACCGCGGAGTACCCGCAGGCACCGGGCGTCGTACTGATTAAAATTCCGAAAACCATGGCGCTGCTGGAACAGCAGCTACGCGCGCTGCGCGACGTGGTGACGCCACAAACGCGGATTATCGCCGGGGCTAAAGCCCGTGATATTCACACTTCCACGCTGGAGCTGTTTGAAAAAGTGCTTGGCCCGACGACGACCACGCTGGCGTGGAAAAAGGCGCGTCTGATTAACGGTACTTTCACCAGGCCTGAACTGGCTGAAACCGCGCAAACGCTGAGCTGGAAGCTGGAAGGCACCGATTGGACTATTCACAACCACGCTAACGTTTTCTCCCGTACCGGGCTGGATATTGGCGCGCGCTTCTTTATCGAGCATCTGCCGGAAAACCTCGAAGGGGAGATTGTTGACCTGGGCTGCGGCAACGGCGTGCTGGGCATGACGCTGCTGGCGAAGAACCCTGAGGCTAGCGTGGTATTCGTTGATGAATCGCCGATGGCGGTGGCGTCAAGCCGTCTGAACGTGGAGACCAACCTGCCGGACGCGCTGGATCGCAGCGAGTTTATGATCAACAACGCGCTCTCCGGCGTTGAGCCGTTCCGCTTCAACGCGGTGTTCTGCAACCCGCCGTTCCACCAGAAGCACGCGCTGACCGATAACATTGCCTGGGAGATGTTCCACCACGCGCGCCGCTGCCTGAAGATCAACGGCGAGCTGTATATCGTGGCCAACCGCCATCTCGATTATTTCCACAAGCTGAAGAAGATCTTCGGTAACTGCGAAACCATCGCCACGAACAATAAGTTTGTGATTCTGAAGGCGGTGAAGCTGGGCCGTCGTCGTTAAATAGCTAAATATCGGTGCCGGACAAGACATGAACGTCTTATCCGGCCTGGTTCTGGAATCGTGTTCGCAAACGATAAATTCTCCCCGTTATCCCCCCTCCTTCTCTTGTTATCTCTGGCGTATCGTCACGTTGATTCCTACAAGGTCATGAGTTGCCAAATTGGCAACTCATGTTATTATGTTGCCAATTTGTCAACGGACGTGATAAAGAATGCATCTGATATCAATGGCTGCAATTGACGAGGGATGTGGCAGATTTCCCCAGTTTGCGAAAGAAATTAAGCTGTTAGGTAAGGTGATTGCGAAAGCAAACTGTCCAACGCCAGAAGCGTTGAGGGCATTTTATCCCTCATTGGATAACTTCAAATATCTTGATAAACACTATGTTGTGAACATTGCTAACAACAATATCAGGGTGATTGCGTTGATTTTTTTCGAAAGCCAGAAGTTTTATATCCGGCACATTTTTAACCACGCTGAGTACGATAGGTTCACAGATAAACACAGAACGAAGGGGAAGAAATCATGATTATGATGACGGCAAAAGCCCTGAAAGCCACAAAAACGCTGGTTGCTGAAATTCCTCTTCTGGGAGATAACCCCACAGAGGCCGATCATCGTGACGCACTGGAACTGCTGGCTGAACTGCTGATGGACGACCCAACAAATCCGTTGGTTGATCTACTGTGCGTTCGCATCCGTGCGTATGAGGACAATCAGCCGAAATTACGTGCGTTACGTGAAGAGATTGAGGCTATTCCCACGGGCATCGCAATTTTGCGAACCCTGATGGAGCAGCATAAACTGACGCTTTCCGATTTTGCCGATGAGATTGGCAGCAAGTCGATGGTTTCACGCGTACTCAGCGGCCAAAGAAAATTAACGCTGGATCATGTCAAAAAGCTGGCCGCTCGATTTGGCATTTCACCCGCGTTATTTATTGATTAACCGCTAAATCCCCAGCGCCAGCTTCGTTCCCTGCGCAATAGCCCGTCGTGCGTCCAGTTCACCGGCCACATCGCTGCCGCCAATCAAATGCACAATCTTCCCTGCCGCCAGCAGCGGTTCTTGCAGCGCGCGGTTCGGTTCCTGCCCGGCGCAGATAATGACGTTATCTACCGCCAGCAGCTGACTTTCGCCGCCGATTTCCACGTGTAATCCCGCATCGTCGATCTTCTGATAGCTGACTGCCGGGATCATCTTCACGCCGCGTGACAGCAGGGTGGTGCGGTGGATCCAGCCGGTGGTTTTGCCTAACCCCTCGCCCGGCTTGCTGGCTTTACGCTGTAGCATCACAATCTGTCGCGGGCTGCGGGCCAAATGCGGGCCTTCCGGGCGCAGGCCGCCCGCCTGCTGCAGGCTGGTATCGATCCCCCATTCCACGCAGAATTCGGCAATATTCTGGCTGGTGGGGTTTCCCGGCTGGCTGAGATACATGGCCGTATCAAAACCGATGCCGCCGCAGCCAATAATGGCCACACGTTGCCCAACCGGCGCTTTGTCACGCAGTACGTCCAGATAGCTCAGCACCTTCGGATGGTCGATCCCCTCGATCGGCGGCGTGCGTGGCGCGATCCCGGTGGACAGGATCACTTCATCAAAGCCGAGTAAGTCGTCGGCGTTAACGCGCCGATTTAGCTCCAGGGTCACGCCGGTGACGTCGATCATGCGGCGGTAGTAGCGCAGCGTCTCGTAAAACTCCTCTTTGCCGGGGATCTGTTTGGCGATATTGAACTGCCCGCCGATCTCGGCGCTGCCGTCGAACAGCGTGACGTGATGGCCGCGTGCAGCGGCGTTGATCGCAAAGGCAAGGCCCGCGGGACCCGCGCCGACCACCGCCAGGTTTTTACGCACGACGGCAGGGACGATCGGCATTTTGGTTTCATGACAGGCGCGCGGGTTCACCAGGCACGAGGTCACTTTACCGACGAAGATCTGATCCAGGCAGGCCTGATTACAACCGATACAGGTGTTGATCTCGTCGGCGCGCCCGGACTGTGCTTTGGACAGCAGCTCGGCGTCGGCGAGGAACGGGCGTGCCATCGACACCATATCGGCGTCGCCGCGCGACAGAATGTCATCAGCGACCTGCGGATCGTTAATACGGTTGGTGGTGACCAGCGGGATCGTCACCCGGCCTTTCAGCTTGCGCGTCACCCAGCTAAACGCACCGCGCGGCACCGGCGTCGCAATGGTGGGGATCCGCGCTTCGTGCCAGCCAATACCGGTATTGATGAGCGTTGCGCCTGCCGCTTCAATCGCCTGTGCCAGTTGGACGGTTTCATCAAAGATGCTGCCCTTATCGACCAGATCGAGCATCGACAGGCGATAGATGATAATAAAATCGTTGCCTACCCGCTGGCGTACCGCGCGAACGACTTCGACGGCAAAGCGTATGCGGTTGGCGTAGTCGCCGCCCCATTGATCGTCGCGCAGGTTGGTGCGGGCGGCGAGAAATTCGTTGATCAGGTAGCCTTCCGATCCCATCACCTCCACGCCGTCATAGCCTGCCTCGCGGGCCAGCTGAGCGCAGCGGGCAAAATCGTCGATCAGCGTCAGGATTTCCTGGTGGGTGAGCGCGTGTGGGGTGAAGCGGTTGATCGGCGCCTGAAGGGCCGAGGGCGCCACCAGGTTTGGCTGATAGCTGTAGCGGCCGGTGTGCAGAATTTGCAGGGCGATTTTACCGCCTTCCTGGTGTACCGCATCGGTAATCGTGCGGTGATGCGGCAACTGGCTGACATCGTTAAGCATCGCGCCGCCCGCCATGCCTACGCCGGTGGGATCGGGGGCTATCCCGCCGCTGACGATCAGCGCCACGCCGTGGCGCGCGCGCTCGGCGTAAAAGGCGGCCAGGCGCTCAGCGCCGTCAGGGTACTCCTCCAGCCCGGTATGCATAGACCCCATCAGCACACGGTTTTTCAGCTGGGTAAAACCCAGATCGAGCGGGGCGAACAGCGACGGATAGCTCATAAGAATGTCCAGTATGTGAAATTATTGTTATGTGGTCGGATGAGTTACTAATTTAGCCGTCGGCGGGGAAAAGGGAAAAGGGGATTGCGATGATTGTGATGGGATTCAAAGAACGCCCCCGCAACCGGGGGCGTGACTCAGGCCGTAGGATCGCTAAAGGTGACACGTTTTCCAATGGAATCAAAAAGATGAAGGTGCGATTCCTGCACGGTCAGGGTCAGCGCGCTTTGCGCCGGGAAGCTGAGCTGCTGGAAGGACTTCAGGCAAATCGAATGCCCGGCAACGTCCAGCCATACCAGCGTGGAATCGCCCTGCAGCTCGCACAGGCGGGTGTGTCCGCTGAGGCTAAAGTCGCCGGGCTGCTGGAGCTGCATGTGCTCCGGGCGGATGGCGACAAACATCTTATCGTTTTCACGCACGCCGAGCGGCTGACGAGAGAGCGGGAAGATAATGTTCTCGGCAATATGCAGCGCGCCCTGCCGCCAGACGGCGGGCAGAATGTTGATTTTAGGCGTACCGATAAACTCGGCGACAAACAGGTTGGCCGGGGTGTTGTACAGCTCCAGCGGCGTGCCGACCTGCTCAATTTTTCCCTTATACAGCACGACGATACGGTCCGCGAGGGTCATCGCTTCAACCTGATCGTGCGTCACGTAAATCATGGTGTTTTTCAGCGTGTTGTGCAGCTGCTGGATCTCCTGGCGCATCTCCACGCGCAGGGCGGCGTCCAGGTTTGACAGCGGTTCGTCGAATAAAAACAGCGCCGGTTGCTGAACGATAGAGCGCCCGATGGCCACGCGCTGACGCTGGCCGCCTGAGAGATTCTGTGGCAGCCGGTCGAGCATTTCATCAAGCTTGAGCATGGTGGCCGCATGGGCGACGCGGCGGGTAATTTCCGCCGGCGGGGTGCGAATATTGCGTAGCCCAAAGGTCAGGTTTTCCCGCACCGTCATGTGCGGGTAAAGGGCGTAGGATTGAAAGACCATCGACAGGCTGCGTTTGCCAGCAGGCAGATGGGTGACGTCCTGGTCGCCCATCATCAGCTTGCCGCTATCGGGCATTTCCAGCCCTGCCACCATGCGCAGCAGCGTCGACTTGCCGCAGCCTGAAGGGCCGACCAGAACGATAAATTCCCCCGACGCGATCTCCAGCGAGAGGTTCTCGATGATGGTGGTTTTATCGTATTTTTTATGGATGTTGCTGAGGGAAAGGGCGGTCATTGCGTCTCCTCCGCGCCGCGCTGAGCGGCAATAAACGTTAAAATCTCATCGGTTTTGGTGGCCAGCAGAGCAGTATCGCCGCGCGTTTCGACGTTAAGCCGCAGCAACGGTTCGGTGTTGGAGGCGCGTAAATTAAAGCGCCAGTCGGCAAAGGCCAGGCTGATGCCATCGCAATCATCGCGCTGCGGTGCTGCCGACTGATAGTGCTCGGTAATGTTGCGGACCATCGCCAGCGGATCCTTCACCTGCAGATTGATCTCGCCGGAAACCGGGTAACGCGCCTGCGCGGCGGTAATGCGGGAAGAAAGCGGCTGAGGGTCGCCGCCGAGGATTTGTAGCATTAGCATCAGTGGGATCATGCCGCTATCGCAATAGCCGAAGTCGCGGAAGTAGTGATGGCCGCTCATTTCGCCACCGTACACGGCATCTTCCTCGCGCATTCGGGCCTTGATAAACGCATGGCCGGTTTTACTGACGACGGGCGTACCGCCGCAGCGGGTGACGATATCCAGCGTGTTCCACGTCAGGCGTGGGTCGAGAATAATGCGGCTGTCGGGATACGTGCGCAGGAAATGCTCGGCGAACAGTCCGACCAGATAGTAGCTCTCGATAAAACTGCCGCGCTCGTCAAAGAAAAAACAGCGGTCGAAGTCGCCGTCCCAGGCGATGCCGAAATCGGCCTGATGGTCGATAACGGCCTGCTGGGTAACCAGACGGTTTTCCGCCAGCATCGGGTTGGGTACCCCCGCAGGGAAGTGGCCATCCGGGTGATGGTGAAGACGTATAAACTCCACCTGCACGCCCGCGTGGGCCAGCCCTTCAGCAATTGCATCCAGCGCAGGCCCCGCGGTGCCGTGCCCGGCATTAGTCACGATGCGCAGCGGGCGGACCGGCGGGCGTTGCAGGAAACGCAGCAGGCAGTTAACCCAGGACGGGCGATTATCAAAATCTATCAGGCTACCGCGATGTACAACGGGAGAAAAAGCGTTCCGCTCGGCGAGCGCTTTAATCTCCAGCAGGCCATTGTCATTACTGATGGGCCGCGCCTCTTCACGCACCAGCTTCATGCCGTTGTACTGGGCGGGATTATGGCTGGCGGTGACCTGAATGCCACCGTCAGCCCGTAGCTCGCGGGTGGCGAAATAGATCTCCTCGGTACCGGAAAGACCAATATCAATGACGTCAACGCCGCTGGCGGTCAGACCTTCCGCAAGCGCCGCCTTCAGCGATGCTGAGCTCAGGCGCACGTCGCCGCCGCCGACGACTCGCCGCGGGCGCTGCCAGGTCGCGTAGGCGCGGCCAATGCGAAAGGCGATCTCCGGCGTAAGGTTAATACCGACTTCACCGCGAATGTCGTAGGCTTTAAAACAGGTTAGTTCATCCATAATCCACTCTTCTGTTAAGCAATAGGCACTCAGGCCGTCTCCCGCACGATGAGCTGATATTCCAGCGCATAGTGGGTGACAGGCCCGTTTTTCAGGAGCAATTCCACCGCAATTTCGCCTTTATGTTCGGCGTCCTGAGCGATGGTGGTGAGGCCAAGGCCGCCAACGACGGGCATGATGTTGTCGAAGCCGGTGACGGCGACCCGCTGCGGAATGGCAAGATGGTGCTGCTGGCAGTAGCGCACCGCGCCGAGCGCGAAGCGGTCAGAGAGGCAAATCAGCGCGCTGATTTCCGGGTGTTCGCTCAGCAGCGCCTCGGCGGCCAGCTCGCCGTGCAGCTCGTCGTGCTGGGTTTCAAACAGCCAGCAGTGGGTCAGCGGAATGCCGTGCTTGCGAAAGGCGTCGCGGCAGGCGTTAACGCGCGTCAGCATCAACGTATTATCGCCGGCGACGGCGCGGCTGAGGTGTCGCATACCCTGCGCGCCGGGGCGCGAGGCGAAGGCGATAATGCCAAAGCGGCGGTGCCCTTTGCCGATCAGATAGGTGGCGATATCGCGCATTGCGGCGGCGTTATTTATCGACACGCTGCTGTATTGCGGCAGCTGAAAATCGAGCGTGACCACCGGCAATTGGCGGGCGAGGGTTTGCTGAATAACGGCCGCGTTATTGTGGGTGGCGTTCAGGATATAGCCGTCGACCAGCGTGGTCAGAGAGGGCGTCTGGTTTTCTGCGCCTTTACGCAGCGGGATGAGCACCAGGTTTATACTCTGTGCTTCGCAGCGCACGGCGATCCCGCGCATCAGTTTAATATCGTGGGGATCGATAAAGACGTAGCTCATCGAATCGTTAAAGATGACGCCGATGGTGTCTGATTTTCCGGTCCGCAGCGCGCGGGCAAGCTTATCCGGCCCCTGAAAGCCGATCGTCTGCGCATAATTTAAAATACGGTCGCGCAGCTCGGCGGAGAGTTTTTCTGGATTATTCCATGCATTTGAAATTGTAGTATGAGAAATACCCATATCTTTCGCCAATGATTTAATGGTTATTCTTTCTGTCTTTGGCCGTTGGTAATTATTATGAATTATATTTTTATTTTTTATATTCATTGGTTTTATATATTTCTATTTTCTCTTATTCGATATAGGTGGCTGAGTTTATCGTTAAACAAAAATAGTTTTGTGATTTGTTTAACGTTAAACATAAAAAAGGGATGTTAGCTTACGCAGCATTCAAAGCAGGGTAGCGGTAAGCCAATAACACTTATTGAGAGTTAGGGAGAAATATCGTGAAAGTTGCAGCGGTTGCTAAATTAATGGCGTCAATATTACTGAGTCTATGTATTTCCGGATGTGGTCCGGATGATAAACAAGATGCGCAGGATAATGCCAAAACACCGATTAAAATGTGGGTGGCGCCCAATGAAAATGAAGAAGCCTTCTGGAATAAAATGGTGGCGGAATGGAATAAAGACCCGTCCCATACGCCCGTTGAATTTACAACTATTCCTGCGGCTAATAGTTCTGAAGAAGCGATTATGAATGCCCTGGCTTCCGGAACGGAGCCGGATATTTCCAGTAATATTTTTATTGGCTTTGCCAGTCAACTGGTTGATGTCGGGCAAATTGAAGATTTAGCCAAAATGCCTGGCTTCGATGAACTGGTGAAAACGCGGCAGATGTCGTCGATTATTCCGGCCTGGCAGCTCAACGGCCAGCAAAACGTGCTGCCGATTTATGTTAACCCGATAGTCTGGTGGTGGCGCGGCGACCTGTTGAAAAAGTACGGCTTTGACCATGCGCCGACCCGCTATGAGGAGCTGTATCAGCTGGCAGAACGCCGGGCGGCGGATAACAACGGCTACGTTATGCAACTGACCGCGGGTAAAAACTGGTGGGAACGTTGGTTTGACTTTATCCCGCTGTACTACGCGCAGAACGGCGGCAAAGCGTACATTGCGGACCAGAAAGCACAGTTTAATAACCCTGCGGGTCAAGCCGTGCTGACGTTTATGGGCAAAGTATTTAACAGCAAGTGGAGCAGCTATGACTTCACTTCCGCCGATGATCCTCTGGCGACCGGCCAGGTGCTGGCGTCCGCTCGCGGGCCGTGGGACCTGGCGCGCTATCGTAAGCAGTACCCTGAGGTGCTGAAAACCATCCAGATTGGCCCGATGTTAACCGAAAGCGGCGTCGACCATCCGCACACCTTTGGCGACAGTAAAGGGATGGTTGTATTCAGCTCCAGCAAGCATAAAACGCAGGCCTGGGCCTTTATTCAGTGGGTCTTCGGCGATGCCGAGCACGACCGCACCTGGCTTGAACTGACCGGTATGCCGCCTGCGCGAGCCGATCTGATGAGCAACCCGCTGTTTACCGACTATTTCGCACAGAACCCGCTGGAAAAAGACATCGCTTCCTACGTTGACGTTGCGCTGCCGCCGGTTGCCACCACGCAAACTACGGAGATCCAGCGCAGCATGACGCAGATGCTGGAGCGCGTCATTTTCAACAATGATGCCCCAGCGAAGGCGCTGGAACAGTCGCAGCAGGAAATTGATAAGCTGCTGGCGAAATAAGGGGCGCGTCATGGCTGGATATGATTCCCGTACCGGAGGCCTGCTGGCCTCCACATGGATCGGTTATTCATTGCTGTTCTGGTTTTATCCGCTGGCCTGGCTGGCGGTGCTGAGCGTGACCCAATGGCAGTTTATCGGTACGCCCCGTTTTTCGGGGCTACAAAACCTGCTTGGCGTGGTCAATGATGCGCTTTTCTGGACGTCGATGTGGAATATCTGTCGCTTTCTGATGTGGTATATTCCGATTGTCTTTATCGCTTCGCTGCTGTTTGCCGCCGGGTTGCGGCGAATTAAATACGGCAAAAGCTTTATTGCGCTCAGTTTTTTATTAGCCAATATTTCGTCTGGCGTCGCCTATTCCATCGTTTTCTCGAAGCTGTTTAGTGAATATGGGCCAGTGAATCAATTTCTTCGTGAATCTATTGGCGTCTCGGTGCCGTGGTTTACCAACCCCGACTGCGCCATGTTATCGATTGCGCTGATCGTTACGTGGAAATTTGTCGGCTATTACGGGCTTATTCTTTATTCCGGCATGCAGGCTATTCCTAATGATATTTACAGTGCGGCAATGCTCGATAAAACCGGGCGTTTTAAACAAGGCTGGGCCATTACGCTGCCGATGATGAATCCGCAGATTGTGATGGTCATGGTGCTGGCGATAACCGTGGCGTTCAGCATTTTTACCGAGCCGTATTTAATTACCGGCGGCGGCCCGCTGAACAGCACCACCAGCCCGATGGTCGTGATGTACGAAGCGGCCTTCCAGAATATGAAACCCACCTGGGCGGCAACGATGTCCATTATTGTCGCGGGCTGCAGTTTCCTGGCCATTTGGGTTTTCCGTAAACTGTTTGAGAAGAATATCGAGATTGTGTGAATGAAAAAACTCACTCCCCTGAGCCTGGTAATTCATGCGGTGATGTTTTTACTGGCGCTAAGCTGGCTCTATCCGTTTATCTGGATGACGATTTCTTCGCTGAAGCCGACGGCGGAGATTTACACCACCGGGCTGTTTTCCGGCCATCTGACGCTGGAGAACTACACCTTCTTGTTTGATAACAGTAACCGGGCGGATAAACCCTTCCTGCGCACGTTGGTTAACTCGCTGTTTGTCTCCATGACCATTACCGTCTGCGTGACCGTGACCTCGATGCTGGTGGGCTATGCGCTGGCGAAAACTGAGTTTCGTGGGAAAAGTGCTTTCCGTAACCTGCTGATTGTGCAGATGGTTTTCCCGGTATTTATGTTCATTATTCCGCAGTTTGTGCTGATGCGTGAGCTGGGGCTGGTGAATGGCTATAGCGCGATGATTCTGCCCTACGCCATGAGCGCATGGGGGATTTTCATGGTGTCGCAGAGCTTTAAGGGCACGCCGAACGATTACCTGTACGCCGCACGCCTTGACCACGCCAGCCTGTGGGGCATTCTGCGCCATGTGATGATGCCGCTGAACAAATCCATTCTGGCCATCGTTGCACTCTTCACTTTCTCCAGCTCGTGGGACAACTTTCTGTGGCCGCTTATCGTGATGCGTGACGTCGACAAGATGCCGTTCTCGGTGCTGCTGGCGACGTTCAGTAAATCCTACGGCGTCTATCTTGGCCCGGTGATGGCGGGCGCAGTCGTGCAAATGCTGCCGGTAGTGGTGCTGTTTATCCTCTTCCGCAAATATTTCCTGCAGGGCATGTCGTTATCATTGAAATAAGGAATTAACCGGTGAGTCATCAACCCTGGTGGCAGGCGTGCACCTGCTACCAAATCTATCTGCCGTCGTTTTGCGACGGCAACGGCGACGGGCTGGGTGATTTTCCCGGTCTGCTGTCCAAAGTGGGCTACCTGAAAGCGCTGGGCGTCGGCGCTATCTGGATAACGCCGTTTTACCCTTCGCCGCTGGTGGATAACGGCTACGACATCAGCGACTACTGCGCCGTCGACCCGCGCTTTGGCACGCTGGCCGATTTCCGTGAGGTCGTGGCGCGCTGCCACGCCTGCGGCATTCGCGTGATTATCGATCTGGTGGTAAACCACGTCTCCTCGGCGCATCCGTGGTTTCGCGATGCCTGGAATAACCCTGACAGCCGCTATCGTAATTACTTCCTGTTCAGCAAGCAGCCGAACAACTGGCAGTCGTTTTTTTCCGGCAGCGCCTGGCAGGCTGAGCCGGACACCGGCGAGTACTACTACCATAAGTTCGCCCCGGAACAAGTTGACCTGAACTGGGCGAATCCCGAGGTCGAGCAGGAAATCTACCGGGTGGTTGATTTCTGGAAAGCGCTGGGCGTCGACGGCTTCCGTTTTGATGTGATTAACTTTCTGACCACCAACGGCATCGGCCCGGACAACCCGGATGAGCACAACGAACAGCGCCATGCGTTCGATGTCAACCAGCCCGATATCATCGCCACGCTGGGGCGCTTGTGCCGCTACGTGCGCCAGCAGGGCGAGACGTTTCTGATTGGCGAAATCGGCAGCGATGAACTGGATGTTCTGGCGCGCTACCAGCGCCGCGATCTGATGGACGTGGTGTTCAATTTCAATATCGGCAGCCAGAAGACCTTCGATATTGCGCGGCTGTGCGAGCAGATTAACGCCACGCGGGTCCAGCAGAGCGGGCTGCCGACGCTGTTTTTCTCCAGCCACGACATGCCGCGCATGATTAGCCGCTTTGGCGAAGGTCCGCGTGATACCGAACGCGCGCTGGCGGTGTTGGCGCTGCAGCTGACGGTGTGTGGCGTACCGTTCATCTTCCAGGGCGAAGAGTTGGGTATGCCGGACTACCGTGCGCAGACCGTGGAGCAGATCTTTGATATTCAGGGAAAAACCCACTATCACACCGCCAGGCAGCAGGGGGCTAAGGCAGATGACGCGCTGGCGCAGGCCATTGCGCATTCGCGCGATGCTTCGCGGGCGCCGCTGCTGTGGCGCGATGCGCCGTATGCGGGGTTCTCAACCGTTGAACCCTGGATGCCCGTGTGCGCCGACTACCCCGAACTCAATGCGCAATGGCAGCAGGAGACGCCGGGCTCCCTCTGGCGGCAGTACCAGGCGCTGATTGCGCTGCGCGCCGCCACGGCAGCGCTCCGCGAGGGAAAGAGCAGCCCGCTGTCGCTGACGGACGACTGTATCTGCTTTACGCGCCAGACGGCCAGCGAGTGCGTCTGGGTCGCCATCAATTTTGGCTCGCCGGTGCCGAACCCCTTACGGGATATCGCCGCCGACGTGCTGTACGGCACAGATGCCCAGCGGTTGGGCAAAAATCAAATTTTGATGAAAAGGAGCGTTCATGAACAGACACAGCGGTAATCCACTTATCACCCCAAAAGACGTGGTGCCTTCTCTGCCGGGGCGCAAAGTTGAGTGTGTCTTTAATACCGGCGTGACCGAATACAACGGCGAAATTATTCTGCTCCTGCGCGTGGCGGAAAGCGTGCTGAGCGACAACCCGCAGCAGATCGTCGTGCCGCTGCTGGAACAGCAGGCGCAAGGCTGGCAGCAGGCGACGAAAACCTTCGATCGCGGCGACGACCGCTTCGACTTTAGCGATCCCCGCACCATCGTACTGAAAAGCGATCCGGCGGTGGTCTGGCTGACCTCGATGTCCCATCTGCGTCTGGCGCGCAGCAAGGACGGCGTAAATTTCACCATTGATACCCAGCCTTTTATCATCGCCGATAGCCGCTATGAAGAGTTTGGCTGCGAAGATGCGCGTATTACCCGGATCGACGATCTCTGGTACATCAACTACTCCGCCGTTTCGTCGCTGGGGATCTCTACGGCGCTGGCGACCACCCGCGACTTTATTTCGGTAGAAAAGCGCGGGCTGATTCTGTGCCCGGATAACCGCGACGTGTGCTTCTTTCCGGAAAAAGTCGGTGGCCGTTATATGGCGCTTACCCGTCCCGCGCCGTGCCACTTTGGCCATCCGGAGATTTGGATCTGCGAGTCTCCCGATATGCTGCACTGGGGGAACCATCAGCACCTGCTGGGTCGCTCCGGCGACGAGTGGGACTCACGTAAGTCCGGCGGCGGCGCGCCGCTGATTAAAACCGATCGCGGCTGGCTGGAGATCTACCACGGCGTTGATGCCGATCAGCGTTATTGCCTGGGGGCGCTGTTGCTCGATCTTCACGATCCGCTGAAGATTCTGGCCAAATCGCCGGTGCCGCTGCTGGAGCCCACCGCTCCGTACGAACGCGAAGGTTTCTTTGGCAACGTGGTGTTCACCTGTGGGGCGCTGGTCCGCGATGATACGCTGCACGTCTGGTACGGCGCGGCGGATGAATGCACCGCGCTGGCGACGCTGCCGATGGATGCCCTGTGGCAGCATCTCGGGCTGGCGTGATGCGCGACAACGTTGACGACCTCTACCAGCGCTACCGGGCGCGGCCGCAAACGGGACACCGTGGCAAAATACGCTTCTCAGGCGTTGATGGGCTGGACGTCTATAACCCCACCGCACCGTTCAGCGATGGCGAGCGATGGTGTATTGCCGCGCGGACAGAGGCGCGAGACAGCGAGGTATCTCAGGTACGCTTTTTCGCCTGGGATGGCCTTAATGCTGCCGCGCTGCTGGACGATATGCCGACGTATGCGTTGCAGGATCCTTTCGTGGGTCGGATTGGCGGACAGCTGCTGTTCGGCGGCGTAGAGGTTGCCTTTATGCCGGAAGGCGAGGTTCGCTGGCGGACGCAGTTCTTCGCGGGCCCCTGCATTTCGGCGCTGCGTCCGGTGGCAACCGGCCCGTGGGGGATGAAGGATATCCGCCCGGTTGAGCTGCCCGATGGGCGTCTTCTGGTCTTTACCCGTCCACAGGGAGAGCCCGGCGGGCGCGGCACCATCGGCTGGGTACTTTTATCGCGGCTGGAGGATCTCAACGCGCAGACTCTCGCTAACGCTACGCTCATCGATCACGTTGATCCGTTGTGCTGGTGCGGGGTGAACGAAGCGCGGGTGTTGCCGGATGGGCGGGTCGGCGCGCTGGCGCACGTGGCGCGATATGACGAGCAGGGCAACCGGCATTACTACGCGGCGCGCTTTCTCTTTGACTATCAGCAGGGCGTGAGCAGCCCGATGGCCATTATCGCCTGTCGGGACGATTTTTTGCCCGGCGAGAGAAAACGTGATGATTTACGGGACGTGGTATTTCCTGCCGGTTTACTGGAAAGTGAAACGGGCGAAACGCGGCTGTTTTGCGGCACCAGCGATTGCGAGGTGCAGTGGCTGGACATCGCTTCACCGTTTAGCGGCGAATAAAAATAACGCCCCCCTACGCTGTCGTAGGGGGCGTGAGTTTACTGCTCGGTGGTGAGCTGATCCTGGCTAACGCGCAGAGCAGCCAGCGCTTTACGTGCCGCTTTCAGCACCTGGTCACACTGTTCTATCGTCAGCGTTAACGGCGGCTCAACGCGGATAGTTTTCGCGTTGTTGAGCGTGCCGGCTACCAGAACGCGCTGGCGGAACATCTCGCTGGCAAAGTTGTAGCCGATTTCGTTATCGACAAACTCGATAGCCATCAGCATCCCCTTACCGCGCGCTTCCCGCACCAGGTCTGGATATTCACGCGCCATTGAGCGGAAGCCGTCCAGCAACATATCGCCCTTCTGTTCCGCCTGGGCAGGCAGATTTTCAGTCAGCAGTACGTTGATGGTTGCCAGCGCTGCCGCGCAGGCCAGCGGATTGCCGCCAAAGGTGGTGGTGTGCAGGAACGGGTTGTCGAACAGCACCGAGAACACCTCTTCAGTGGCGATGGTCGCGCCAATCGGCATCACGCCGCCGCCAAGGGCTTTCGCCAGGCATAAGATATCCGGCTGCACGTTCTCATGCTCGCAGGCGAACATCTTGCCGGTGCGCCCCATGCCGGTTTGCACTTCGTCAAAGATCAGCAGCGCGCCGAACTCGTCGCACAGCTTACGCACCGCGGGCAGATACCCCTGCGGCGGCAGGATCACGCCGCCTTCGCCCTGGATGGGCTCCAGAATTACCGCCGCGACGTCGTCGCCTGTTTTCTGGCACTCGCTGAGCATTGTGCGCATCGCGTCAATATTGCCGAACGGTACGTGGCGGAAGCCTGGCAGCAACGGCATAAAGGGCTTGCGGAAGGTTGACTTGGCGGTGGCGGAAAGCGCGCCAAGAGATTTACCGTGAAACGCGCCGCTGGTGGCGATAAAGGTAAATTTGCCGCGCGGCGATTGATACGCCTTCGCCAGCTTCAGGGCGGCTTCGACGGACTCGGTGCCGCTGTTGCTAAAGAAGCTGTATTTCAGTTTGCCCGGTGCCAGTGCGGCCAGCGTTTTGGCGAGCATGGCGCGCAGCGGATCAAGCAGTTCCTGGCTGTGAAGCGGCTGTTTGGCGAGCTGATTCTGTACGGCGGAAACCACAGTTGGATTACGGTGCCCCACGTTGAAAATACCAAAACCGCCCAGGCAATCCAGAAACTCCTGGCCCTGGGTGTCGACAAGCGTATTTAATCCTCCCGCCTGCCACTCTACGGCTCCGTAATCCCCACCGGCAGTTACAGATTTTCGGTACTCTAAAAACCCCGGATTCACATGCTCTTTAAAGTATTCCCTGACCTCCTGGTTAAGTGCTTTCATCTCCTCATGGTCAAGCGTGCGCTTTTCAATGAGATTCAGTGCGTGTGCGCTGCAGGCTAAAGCCGATGCGCTGGAAGGTAACCTGTTCAAAATATGCTCCTGGGGGTCACGTATCACACGATACTGAGATTAAGTATTGCAGGGATTACGCCACTTCAGTGGCGGCAATGAAAATCGGGATAAACGCCTGTGAAGAACGGGGGTGTACAAGATTTAATCGTCCAGCGCAGCGGAGGGGCATTTGGGGGCGGTATCGGCAGAGGGCACGCTGCGCCATGAGAGGGCAGGTTTTGCGCCAGGATAGCGCGGCATAAAAAAAGTAGGGCTTTTGCTCATTTTGCGATCTAACGCAAAATTAACAATTAAGATTAATTAAAATCCCTCCGATATAACAATTGTAATACATTTTCTTTCTGCACCTGAAAAGGATGTCCGTATGTCTACCCTGTCCGATCTGAACGCGTCCGCCTCCCTGCTGGACGAACACACCACGCTTATGTCGACCACCGACCTCAATAGCTACATTACCCACGTCAACGATGACTTTGTGAAGGTCAGCGGCTACAGCCGCGAAGAGATGCACGGCAAACCGCACAACCTGGTGCGCCACCCGGATATGCCCAAGGCGGCGTTTGCCGATATGTGGCGCACGCTCAAGCAGGGGGAACCGTGGAGCGGCATTGTCAAAAATCAGCCAAAAAACGGCGGCCATTATTGGGTGCGCGCGAACGCTATCCCGCAGGTGCGTAATGGTAAAACGATCGGCTATATGTCGATTCGGACGCGTGCGACGGCCGAAGAGGTGGCCGCCGTCGAGCCGCTGTATCAGGCGCTGCGTGAAGCGCGCAGCCATAAACGCCTCGATAAAGGTCTGGTCGTAAGCAAACGCTGGTGGGGCCGTCTGTCTGCGCTCCCGCTGCGCTGGCGCGCCAGAAGCGTAATGCTGGGATTTTATCTGCTGCTGGCGGCGAGTCTGCTGGCGCTGAGCGCGCCGGTGTCGGCGGTACTGGTGTCAGCGCTGATTCTGCTGCTGACAACGGCGGTGTTTGAATGGCAGATCGTTCGCCCGATTGAAAACGTTGCGCGTCAGGCGCTGAGCGTTGCGACCGGCGAGCGTAATAGCGTAGAGCATCTGCAGCGTAGCGATGAACTGGGGTTGATGCTGCGCGCCGTAGGCCAGCTGGGCCTGATGTGCCGCTGGCTGATTAACGATGTCTCAAGCCAGGTCAATAGCGTGAGCAACGGCAGTGATGTGCTGGCGCGCGGTAACGAAGACCTGAATCAGCGCACGCAGGAAACGGTGGTTAACGTCCAGCAGACCGTGGCCACCATGAGCCAGATGGCCACGTCGGTGCAGAATAACTCGCAGACCGCAGCGGAGGCCGACAAGCTCTCGCTGGCCGCCAGCGGCGCGGCGGCGCAGGGCGGCCAGGCGATGCACCGGGTGGTACAGACGATGGAAGAGATTGCCGACAGCACCCAGCGTATCGGCTCGATTACGACGTTGATTAACGATATTGCCTTCCAGACCAATATCCTGGCGCTAAATGCGGCAGTAGAAGCCGCGCGGGCGGGAGAGCAGGGGAAAGGATTTGCGGTCGTGGCCGGCGAGGTGCGACATTTGGCCAGTCGAAGCGCAACGGCGGCCAACGAAATTCGTCAACTGATAGAAGCCAGCGCCAGCAAGGTACGGTCGGGATCCGAGCAGGTGCATTCGGCAGGGCAAACGATGGATGACATTGTCTCGCAGGTACAGAATGTCACCCAACTGATTGCACAGATTAGCCAGTCAACCTCCGAGCAGGCGACCGGGCTTTCTGAGTTAACCCGTGCGGTATCGAAGCTCGATGAAATCACCCAGATGAATGCCGGGCTGGTGGCGGAAAGCGCCAACGTATCGGCGATGGTTAAGCACCGCGCCAGCCGACTTCAGGATGCCGTCACCGTACTGCACTAATCCAGCTGTGAAATCTCCAGCGCCGCGCGGTCGATGACGCCGACAATCTGCTTGAGCTGCGCGTCGCTGATTTCTTCCTGGTTAACTTTCAGGTCGAGTACGGCCTTGAAGTTATCCAGGGCGCGCTTCATTTGTGGGTGCTTACGCAGTTCGTGACCGACCATTCTGGCCTTCAGACGCACCTGAATCTGCGCCAGCTGTTCTTCGCTCTCCGCCAGCGCCTGCGTTCCTTCGGCGGTAATGGCGATCTTTTTGCGGCCGCCATCCTCTTCGTGCACGGTAATCAGCCCCTGATCTTGCAACAGATCAAGCGTCGGATAGATCACTCCCGGGCTCGGGCTATAGTGGCCCTGGGTCAAGGCTTCAACGGCCTTAATCAGCTCGTAGCCGTGGCTGGCGTTATCCTTCACGATGTTGAGAATGACCAGACGAAGCTCACCGTGGCCGAAGAAACGCTGGCGACGTCCGCCGCCGTGGCCCTCACCATGCCCGCCGCGGTGTTCGCACTCGCGATGCCCGCCGCGATGACCACGGCCACGATGTTCAGTATCAGAGAAAGGTTTCATTGTTTTTTCCTTATCGTTATTTAGATATATCTAATTTATATCTAATAATGATGATTTAGCAATACAGAAATAAGTAATTTTTTTAATTAATTGATAATATTTGTTATTTTTTGTTGTGTCGGTTTTTTGTTACTCATTTATTGCTATATCATAAAAACTGCTTGCTTTCTGTTTAACTAGCAATCATTATCATTTGCAAATTGTTTAGATATATCTATTTGTGAGAGAGACGCCAGATGAAAGAAAAAAAGTACCCACAGCGCGTACGTAATGAACTTCGCTTTCGCGAACTGACGGTGCTGCGCGTCGAGCGTATCAGCGACGCTTTTCAGCGCGTTGTGCTGGGCGGTGAAGCGCTTGATGGCTTTAGCTCGCGCGGTTTTGATGACCACACCAAGCTGTTTTTCCCTGAGGCCGGGATGACCATCACGCCGCCGACGGTGACTGATGAAGGGATTGTGTGGGCCGAAGGCGTTCGCCCACAGTCGCGAGACTACACGCCGCTGTACAACGCTGAGCGTCATGAACTGGCCTACGATTTCTTTATTCACGAAGGGGGCGTCGCCAGCCGCTGGGCGATGAATGCCAAAGTGGGCGATACGTTAACCCTCGGCGGGCCGCGCGGCTCGCTGATTGTGCCAGAAGATTATGCATGGCAGCTTTACGTTTGCGATGAAACCGGTCTGCCGGCGCTGCGTCGCCGCTTGATAGCGCTGAGTGCGCTAGCAAAGCGCCCGCAGGTGACTGCGCTGGTGATGGTGGGGAATACGGCGGACAAAGCCTATCTGGCCGGATTTGATGACGTGAACATCGAGTGGATTAGTGGATATGATAGCGCCGCCGTGGCCGCGCGGTTGGCGCAGCTTAAGGTTCCTGAGTCAGATTACTTTATCTGGCTGACCGGTGAGGGTAAGGTGGTCAAAAAACTGACCGACGATTTTGTGACCGACGACCTCGACCCTCAGTTGGTGCGTTCCAGCGCCTACTGGCACGCAAAATAACGCTATTTTTCCTCCTGCGGCCGCCGATGATTTTGCTGCGGCTGCCGATATCAATGGCGCGTTCTTGCGCCATTTTCAAGGCCTCCCGACAGCAGCAATCTTGCTGCGATCATTATTGCCACTTATCGGTTATGTACCGTTGAAGAGGCTCTTTTCCCTACTTTTTATACTTTTATTTTCCCCGTCTTTGACGCAATTATTGTCGAGTTTTGATTTGATAATTGTTTGTTTTATATGGTAAATAAAACAATGTTTGCATGATATTGTGATGTCAATCACCTTAAGCGTTTTGCCAATGCAAAATCTATAAAACTAGATGTTTGTCGAGTTTTCATCTAAAAATAGCGGTGAAGGGGCTAGACATGACCATATTATGGTTATCAAATGGTTAAAAAACACCGAGCTTAATGTGAAATTTCGACAAAATTAGAAAATGACTAGCCTGCTTACACGACTTACCTGCGTTACAACGCACCTTCTCTGGAGAAACTATGCATTCCTCTGTTAACAAACACGAAAGCCGTACCTTTTTCGGTCACCCGTATCCGCTCGGGTCGCTGTTCTTTACCGAAATGTGGGAGCGCTTTTCGTTTTACGGCATTCGCCCGCTCCTGATCCTGTTTATGGCCGCGACCGTGTATGACGGCGGCATGGGGTTAGCGCGTGAGAATGCGTCGGCCATTGTGGGTATCTTTGCCGGCACGATGTACCTGGCGGCGCTGCCGGGCGGTTGGCTGGCAGATAACTGGCTTGGTCAGCAAAAAGCCGTATGGTACGGCTCAATTCTGATTGCGCTGGGTCACCTGTCGATTGCGCTCTCCGCCTTTATGGGCGACAACCTGTTCTTTATCGGCCTGATGTTTATCGTTCTGGGATCGGGGTTGTTTAAAACCTGTATCTCCGTGATGGTCGGTACGCTGTATAAAAAAGGCGACGCCCGCCGCGACGGCGGTTTCTCGCTGTTTTACATGGGCATCAACATGGGCTCGTTTATCGCGCCGTTGATTTCCGGCTGGCTGATCAAGTCACACGGCTGGCATTGGGGCTTCGGTATCGGCGGTATCGGGATGCTGGTGGCGTTGGTTATCTTCCGCGTGTTCGCTGTGCCGGCGATGAAACGTTACGACAGCGAAGTTGGGCTGGATTCCACCTGGAATAGCCCGGTCGCTAAGAAGAACGGCGTGGGGGCCTGGCTGCTGGCGCTGGCGGTTGGCGTAGCGGTCATTATCACTCTGATTGCCCAGGGTATCATCGTGATTAACCCGGTCGCGGTGGCGAGCGTGCTGGTGTACGTGATCGCCGCGTCGGTCGCGTTGTACTTCGTTTATCTGTTTGCCTTTGCGGGCCTGAGCCGTAAAGAACGCGCGCGCCTGCTGGTGTGTTTTATCCTGCTGGTGTCCGCCGCGTTTTTCTGGTCGGCGTTCGAGCAGAAGCCCACCTCCTTCAACCTGTTTGCTAACGACTACACTAACCGCATGATCGGTGATTTCGAGATCCCGGCGGTGTGGTTCCAGTCGATTAACGCGCTGTTTATCATTCTGCTGGCTCCGGTGTTTAGCTGGGCCTGGCCTGCGCTGGCGCGTCGGAACGTGCGTCCAGGCAGTATCACCAAGTTTGTTATCGGTATTCTGTGTGCGGCGGCGGGCTTTGGCCTGATGATGCTGGCGGCACAGAACGTGTTGAGCAACGGCGGGGCTGGCGTATCGCCGCTATGGCTGGTGGGCAGCATCCTGATGCTGACGCTCGGTGAACTGTGCCTGAGCCCGATTGGCCTGGCGACCATGACGCTGCTGGCGCCGGAAAGAATGCGCGGCCAGATGATGGGCCTGTGGTTCTGCGCCAGCGCGTTGGGTAACCTAGCAGCGGGCCTGATTGGTGGCCACGTTAAGGCTGACCAGTTGGACATGCTGCCGGATCTGTTTGCCCGCTGCTCTATCGCGCTGCTGATTTGCGCGGCAGTGCTGTGCGTGCTGATTGTGCCGGTACGCCGGATGCTGGAAAACAGCAAATCCAGCGCGGAGCAGAGCCCGACCACTCACGCCTGATTGTTCTTTCTGCGGTATCAGCCGGCGCTTGGGTGCCGGCTTTTTTTTGTCCGTAAAACGATAAAACGGGGGATACTTCACGAAAAAGTGCAATAACGTGAGCTGTTTCTTTGTAATCGCTGCTGATTCCGGGCAATAGTATAGACTTGTTTACTACGTGGTTAATTTAAGGACATGAATATGCCAGCAGTCATTGATAAAGCATTGGATTTTATTGGTGGTATGAATACGTCTGAGCCGGTGCCACAGTCTATGGACGAAAGTACAGCGAAGGGAATTCTCAAGTATTTGAACGAACTGGGTACGCCGGTGAGCGCTGCCGACATTACGGCACGAGGCGATCGCGATGGCTGGAATGCCGGGTTTACCCAGAAGGTTGTGGGCTGGGCCGAGAAGGTCGGCTCTGGCGATCATATGCTGATTAAAAACCCGGAATATTTTTCCGATTACATACGTGAAGAGCTGCGCGCTCTGGTATAAACCGTCCTGTATGCCGATAAGGCGGATGTGAAAGCATCCGCCTGCCGAAGCCACTCATTGTAGTGGCTTTTTGTTGCCTCAAATACCGATAAATAGCCCGGACAGCGAGTATGATGATGGCGGTTATTTAATCTCTACGGCGGTTAAGCTATGCCATAAATGTGATTCAGTTGCCGTGAACTGTATTGTGGATATATTTTGTGGTGAACAGCGGAATTATCCTGAATTGGTTTTTATTATGATTTCAGATGTATTGATTAAAATATGAATTATTCAAAACCTTATTTTCATCTTCTCCTGCTTTGATTGTCAGGAAGGCAAGAAGGTGCAGGCGGCAAGCGCACTGTGAAAGATTAATTAGTCAGTTAATTATTTCAATGTTCTTCTGAAAAATAATGCCTTATCCGGTGCGTAACGTGGCAATATTATTCACGAAACAGTAAAGGGGCATTTCTATTAAATGGATTTCATTCGAAATCCATTGTGTTGAATCATTTGTTATTTTTTAACAATATTATTTCCATTGAATAACAAAGTATAAATAACATGGCGTTTTTTTAGCGTTATGATCTTATTTTATACATGTTCATGTGTTTATTTATTAATGTTGTTTGAGCGTGATGCCGATGAAACATTCCAATATTAATGCGAGCAGTTTTAACCCCTGATTTCACGCATGATGTGGTTAGCGTTACCCATTTCAACATTCACAGCGACAGGCTAAAAAACCAGCGCATTTCTGGCGCCGGTTTTACTTTATTATAAGTTTAACAAGATATTACTAATGAGATTTCACATTCTGGCTGCCATAGTCATAACTACCGCGTCACATACCGCTTGGGCAAAACAGCACGCCGATGATTGTTTGCAGGTCGTGGGCCAGGCCTATGCCTTTATTGAACAAGCGCTAAAAGAGAAGCCCGAACTGGCATATTCCCCCGTTCGTACGAATGAAACGTCCGGCATGCTGATGGAGGCTTGTATGGACGGTATGACGCAAGGCCATCACCACGACACGGGCAAACTCACTATGTTATTTGAAAATGTCGAAACCGAGTCCCACAGACTGCATCCGAGCCTGGAGCAGTCGCGTTTTTTAGTCAACCACGAAGCGATGGCGCAGGCATATCTGGACGGTTACGAAATCGGTAACGATGGCGGGGCCCGCTAAGCGCGATGGCGGGATGCCGCTTATGATCGGGCTTCGGGGCGGCAATCGCCGCCCCTGTTTGTCGTCAGGATTTTGGAAACACCCAGACGTGCTGTTCCGGCAGTGCCAGATGACAGTGCTGTGAACCGCGTACATCGTTACCGTAAGCGCGGATAACAAAGTTATCGCCCGGCGTGCGGAACAGGTACTCCCAGCGGTCACCAAGATACATGCTGGTGAGCAGCGGCAGCGCCAGCTGATTCTCCCCCGGTCCCTCGACCAGCGCCACGCGCTCGACGCGGATCACCGCGGTGCCTTCATGACCCACCTGTATCCCTTCACCCGCCTGGCCCCACAGCGTCCAGCCCTGGCCTTCAATACGCGCTTTGCCGTCCCGAATCTCGGTCACTTTGCCGTGCAGCCGGTTGTTGCTGCCCATAAACTCGGCCGTGAAGAGCGTTTTCGGTGACCCGTACATCTCCTGCGGCGTGCCCTGTTGCTCAATTTTGCCGTTGTTGAGCAGCAGAATACGATCGGAAATTGACATCGCTTCGTTCTGATCGTGGGTCACCATCAGCGCAGAAAGCCCCAGTTTGATGATCAGCTCGCGCAGGAACACGCGCGCCTCTTCGCGCAGCTTCGCATCAAGGTTGGACAGCGGTTCATCGAGCAGAATCACGGGCGGGTTGTAGACCAGCGCGCGGCCAATGGCAACGCGCTGCTGTTGGCCGCCGGAGAGCTGGTGCGGGTGGCGCTTGCCCAGGTGCCCCAGACCCAGTTGATCCAGCACGTCCTGCACGCGTTTGTTGATCTCCGGACCGGGAACCTTGCGCAGCTTCAGCGGATAGGCCACGTTCTCAGAAACGGTTTTGTGCGGCCACAGGGCGTAAGACTGGAACACCAGCCCCAGATTGCGCTCTTCGGCCGGAATTTCGCTGCGCGGCGTGCCGTCGTAGACTTTGCGATTGCCGATGGTAATTGCGCCCTGCGTGGGCTTTTCCAGCCCGGCCACCGCCCGTAGCAGCGTGGTTTTCCCGCTGCCCGAGGGGCCCAGCAGAGAAACCACTTCGCCGCGTTTAAGGTTCATGGTCACGCCCTTTAACACCGGGTTATCGCCGTAGGTTAAGTGCAGGTTTTCGACCGATAATTCAATCATGTAATTTCACTCCAAAACGAAGGGCCACACCCAGACCGACCACCACCAACAGAATGTTAATAAACGAGAGCGCAGCAACGATATCAATTGCGCCAGCCGCCCACAGGGACACCAGCATCGAGCCGATGGTTTCCGTCCCCGGCGACAGCAGGTAAACGCCCGTTGAGTATTCCCGTTCGAAGATCAGGAACATCAGCAGCCATGAACCAATCAGGCCGTAGCGTGAAAGCGGAATGGTGACGTGGCGGGTGATTTGTCCACGCGTCGCGCCGGTACTGCGCGCCGCTTCTTCCAGCTCCGGCCCGACCTGCAGGAGCGTTGAGGAAATCAGCCGCAGGCCGTAGGCCATCCACACTACCGTGTAGGCCAGCCAAACGCTGAAAATGGTGCTACGTAACGAGCGCAGCCAGACTATCAGGGTATCGCGCAGCCACTGTGACCACGGCATGCCCGAAAGCCAGCCGGATTTCAGCGCGTTATCGAGCCACATCGGCAAAAACAGGAAGACCCACAGAAATGCCAGACCGGCGAGCAGGCCTGGTACCGCACGGGGGACCAGCACGCTGTAGTCGAGGAAGCGCGTGGTGTTATCCGGTTTACGGTGCATCGCGATGCCAATAAACAGATAGCAGCCCACCGCCAGCGCGCCGCCGATCACGCCAATGGCCATGGAGTTGACGATGGCCCGCAGCAGGTTCGGCTGCGCCCAGATGGTGCGGAACGTATTGAGCGAGAGCTCGTCCCAGAGCGACACGCCAACGCCCCAGTTGGAGATAAAAGCGCGGAGCACCACGCCCATCAGCGGGACGCCGATGGTCACGGTGAGCCAGAAGGCGACTACCGCCCCTGCCACCCAGCGCCATTTCCCCAGCGGCAGCGCGCGCGCCTGTGAGGCCTTTCCCTTCATGGTGACAAAGCGGTTCGCCGTACGCATCAGGCGGCGTTGCAGCATGACCAGCGGAATAGTCAGGCAGATAAGCACCACCGCCACCGCGGCCATCAGATGGTAAGACGGCGTACCAAGCTTATTGGTGAGCTGATACAGGTAAGTCGCCAGTACCATGTTGCCTTCCGGATCGCCCAGCACCAGCATCAGGCCGAAGACTTCCAGGCCGAGGAAAAACAGCAGCACAATGGCATACAGAATGGACGGCCGGACCATCGGCAGGCTGACCGAGGTCATGACCTGTAGCGGAGACGCACCGGCGATCCGCGCGGCTTCTTCGACGTCCGAACTCACGCTGCGCAGCGCCGAAGAGATGTACAGATAGGCGTGCGGAACGTGGGTCAGCCCGGCGATGACCACGATGCTCGACATGTCGTAAATGTTCCACGGGACGAAGCCGATCAGCGACTGCGCCCACAGCGACAGGAAACCCACGGGACCGGCGGCGACCACGTAGCCAAATGCCAGCACCATCGGCGAGACAAAAATGGGGACCAGGATCAGCGGTTCAATTAACCGTCTGCCGGGGAGATCGGTGCGCACCATCAGAAACGCCAGCACGCCGCCGAGAGGGATGGCGATGATGACGAGGCCGAAAGCCAGAATAAACCCGCTTTTCAGCGCCTTGTAGAAGTCAGGGTCGGTAAAAATGAAGCCGAAGGATTCCAGGCTCCAGGTCTTTGCCGGTGAAAAGAAGGGCGCGGACAGGAAGCTTTGGATCACAATAAAGGACAGCGGCGTGTAGATAACCAGCGCGGTGAGCAGCACGACGACGCCGCGCGGCAGGCTTTGCCACTTTCTGCGTAATGCATTCATAAGCGAAGAGATCCGATAACACGAATTCAGGTAGCGAGTAGCAAGCGCGCCGGCGAACGGCGCGCTTAGGTTACGCGTTTATTTGGCCGCGGCTTCACGCCACTGTTTGATGTAGTCCAGACGTTTTTTCGGCTGCAGGTATTCAAGCAGCGACTCATCAACCGGGATCGGTTTCAGCGCGTTGCCCAGCATTTTGGTCATGCCGTCGATGTCATTTTTGCCATCGATGTCGTTACGGATGGAGGGGATATCCGCCTGGTTGGCCAGAATGTTTTGCCCTTTTTCAGACAGAACGTAGTCCAGCCACAGTTTTGCGGCGTTAGCATGTTCTGCCTGCTGGCTGATGAAGGAGACGCGCGACAGCACCAGGGTGTAGTCCTTCGGATAGGCAATGCCCAGCGACGGATCGGTTTTGGCTCGCGCTTCAGCGTAGGACCCCAGGATATTGAAGCCAATTAAGTTTTCGCCGGAGGATACCCGCTCCATCATCGTGCCGGTAGATGACTGCACGGCTAAGCCGCCTTTAGCGACATCGGCCAGCGTTTTGAAGTAGTGCGGATCGGCCTTGTAATCCTGTACCGACAACATGAAGCCGAGCCCGGATTTTTCGATATCGTAAGTGGTGACCTTACTTTTAAATTTGTCGACCTGGCTGGCGATCAGCTTGGCCAGCGCGGCGTGAGAATCCGGCACTTCATTCGCCGGGATGAGGCGCTTATTGTAGATAAACACCACCGGCTCGTAGGTGGTGCCATAGGCTTTATTGCTCCAGACCGCCCATTTTGGCAGTTGGCTTTGTTCCGGCGAAACGTACTGCTGGGCGTAGTCGGTCGCCAGCTTCAGCGCGGTGTCCATCGAGGAGCTCCAGACGACGTCGCCGCTGCCGCCACCGGCGGCCTGTTCACTGATAAAGCGATTGTACAGCTCGGTGCTGTTCATATCGTTGTATTCGACTTTGATGCCGGGATAGAGGGCTTCAAAACCCTGAATAAGCGGCCCGGCCGCTTTGGTGTCGGTGGTGGAGTAAATCACCACTTTGCCTTCTTTCGTGGCGGCATCAACGACCTTCTGATAGTCGGCCGGATAGCCCTGCGGCAGAGCGGACAGCGCGGAGGATGACATGAACACAGCAGCAGAGAGCAGAGAAATACGGAATACGTTCGACATTATTATTAACCTTTTAGTTACGTTTGAAGAACTAAAAGTCAACATAGCTGACGCAGCAAAGGTGACAAGAGGGGGGCCAGCGCGGGCTGGCCGAAATGTGATAGTTGGCGTTTTTTCAGCAATTAACACCATAGAAACCGCGTGCGCGAAGTTAATTAGCGTCGTTTTTTTTACGGTATAAACGGCGTGGATGACCAATATTGCCGTACTGAATTTCGATGGTAATAAAGCCGATTTCCACGCAGTATTCCAGATAGCGACGTCCTGTCGTTTTGCTTATCCCGGCTTCTTCTACGATCTGTTCGACGGACCAGCTAAACTCCGGGCGCTCGCTGAAAAGACGTTTGACGCGTGCCAGCGTGGCGGGCTCGATCCCCTTTGTCGACGGTGCTGCTGAGGCATCGCCTGCGGGTAAATTAAACAGTTTGTCCAGCGCGCGCTGGTCGACAACCTTCACCTGGCGCAGCGTGCGCTCCAACAGCATAAAGCGTTCAAGCGAAGCGCGCAGACGATGGGAAAAAACCGGCTTAATGAGATAGTCAAACGCGCCGCTGCGCATGGCATGGCTACAGGTTTGCATATCGCTGGCGGCGGTTATAAAAATGACGGCACAGCCAAACTGCTTGAGCAGCGGGCTGTCGATGAGTTCAACGCCCTGACCATCCGGTAAATAGTTGTCCAGTAGTACCAGACGCGGCTGGTGGCGGGAAATCAGCTCGCGGGCCTGTTCCAGCGAACCGGCGATGCCGACCACTCGCAGATGAAAATTTTGCTCAATATACTCCCGATGCAGCTGCGCCAGATGCGGCTCATCTTCAACAATCACAACCTCAAGAGGACGGATATCAGTCATAGGAAAATCCTGCACAAGGAGGGGCATTGAATGGGAGGAAAACCGTAAACACGGTTCCCTGCGGAGCGTTATCGCTCATTTCGATGCTGCCGCCGGCACGCCGGACGTAGCCCGCCACGAGGTAGAGGCCGATGCCATGTTCTGCACCGGTGAGTTCGCATCCTGTGGACGTTTTGCTGGTGAAGCCTTGCTCGAAGATATACGGCTTCATGCTTTCATCGACGCCGCAGCCCTGGTCGGCGACCTCGATAACCAGCTCGTGGTTTCTATCTGAAATGTAGACGTCAACCGGCGTGGCGCGTGCGGATGTTTTTAGCGTGGCATCGACGGCGTTATCCACCAGGTTGCCGATGACTGACATCAGCTCGGTTTCGCTCAGCCCTTCCGGCAGACGAGAAAGCTGGCAGGCCGGGTCGAAAAGTAGCTCTACGCCCTTTTCGCGGGCGCTGACATATTTTCCCAGCAGCAGGCCGCATAGGGCAGGAGAGACAAACTGCGTGGAGAGAAAATCCAGCACCTGCTGGGCACCTTCCGCCTGTACCTGAATGTAGCGTAGCGCATCGTCATAGCGCTGCATTTGCAGCAGGCCGACCAGCGTGGCGGTCCAGTTAAGCTGCTCATGGCGCATGATGCGCAGATTATCGGCGTAGCGGGTTACCTGACTCAGCTGGCTACTGAGCGTATTGATATCGTTTTTATCGCGAAAACTGAATACCCAGCCGCTGGGAACCCCGGGCTCAACTTCAATGGCGACCCGGTTGACGATGGTTTCCCGTTGATTCAGGACGGTGATGTGATCGTGATGGCGGCTATCATAAGCGGTATTACCCGGCGCAAAAAACGACGGCGGCAGCTGAATAACCTCATCAAGCGGCTTGCCCAGCAGCGCTTGCTCGCTGTGGGGAATATTGAGCATTTCCCTCGCGGCGCGGTTGATCAGTATTAATTGTTTATCGACGTTGACCGCAAACACCCCCTCATACATGGCCTCAAGCAGCGCTTTTTGCTGCAATACCAGTTGGGCAATATCTTTGGGCTCCAGGCCGAACATCTGCTTTTTCAGCGTGCGAGCCAGCAGCCAGGAAAAGATAAACAGCATCAGGAGCAGGGCGAAGCCATACAGCGCGGTTCGCCATAGCAAACGGGCGTTAATATTGGCGATATAAGAGGTGAGGTAGCCAACGGAGACGATACCGATAACCCGATGTTGGCTATCGAAAATGGGGGCTTTGCTGCGCAGCGACACGCCAATCCCTCCTTTACGCACCGAGATAATGGTTTTGCCGTTGAGTACGTCGCGGTTATCCCCGCCGATCATCGGCAGATTAAGGCGCTCCGGTGATTCCGAGTGGTACAGATGCTGTTCGTGAACGTCGCCAATCACAATATAGCTGGCATCGCTTTCGGCGCGCAGCGGCTGAATAAGCCGCGCAATGCCGGGAATATCGCGCTGCAGCACCTTTTCCGCAAGCCCGGGCATTAATGCTATCTCGCTAGCCTGTACGCGGGCGCGCTGACCTAAATCATGGTGCAACTGGCGGTCAATAAAGTGGAAGAGCAGCGTGCCCAATAGCGCCAGCAGCAGACAGGAAAAAACCACCAGTGCGAGAAAGAGCTTCACCTGGAAGGATAATTTGAGTTTCATAGGATCCGCAGCGGCCTGAGCTGAAAAGGGTCGTTCGGAAAGCCTATCATGCGAAAATCCGCAGCGTAATTGAGGGACTGCAGAGTTGTGAACTGCCTACGTTCTGTGATGATGGGCCGCGGTGGGGACAAAAAGGAGCCGGGTAGGAAAACCAACAAAAAAGCCACTTCGCTGGAAGTGGCTTAATGATATGACGTTAAAGCTAAAATTTGGTGGCCCCTGTTGGGTTTGAACCAACGACCAAGCGATTATGAGTCATAAAATCGGCATGATTTTAATTGTTCGCCATTGTCTCTATTTGTATTTTTAATTGTCTATAATCAATCGGTTATGAAGTTATTTTTGTTTCTGATTGGTTCTCTTATTTCCTCATTGTACTATCCTTACCTGACCCATTACCTGACCCGAAATGGGCATCGGGTCAGGTAACGCTTATCTTAGAAAGGTAAACTCATGGCCGCTAATCTTACTGAGACTGCTATACGTGGATTGAAGACAAAAAGCACGGCGTACTACGTGTGGAGCAACAGTGCTCAACGTGGTACTGGCAGGCTGGGCGTTAAGGTTCAGCCTTCTGGCAGCAAAGTTTTTTATTTCCGTTACTACGTTGAGAAAGGGAAGAAAGAGAAGTTCATCCAGTTGGGCATCTGGCCTGAGATGAAACTGGTGACGGCCAATGAGCTGGCGAAAAAGTATGGTGCCTGGCTTGTTGAAGGAAAAGAGCCCCAGCACGAGCTTGAGCAACAGCGCCTGGCCGAACAGCACATTATGCAGTTGCATCGTTCTCAGGGATCGTTTGAAGAACTGGTGCATGGTTACGTCAATAAGATGAAGCTCGACAACAAGCGGACGTGGGCTGATGTATTGAAGCGCATTGAAAGAGAGTGCTATACGGTTATTCCTCGCGAAACCAAAGCGAAGGATGTAACACCTCTGCAGATCAAGACCATTCTCTCAGGTATTATCCAGCGTGATGCTGTAGTCCATGCGAACCGAATTCGTTCCTACCTTATGGCGGCATTTAACTACGGTCTGAAGGCCGATAACGATCCGATGAATACCAGCGTGGGCATTACGTTCGGGCTTGAAGTTAATCCGGTATCGGCCATACCGAAACAGTCCTCGGCAGAAAAAGTGGGTGATACATGGTTAACGCTGGAAGAGCTTCGTTTTGTCATGGAGCAGTTCGCTCAGGCCACCAACGTTGGGCCGCTGATGCAGCACCTAATCCGCTTCTGTGTTTATGCTGGCGGGCAGCGCCCGTTCGAAATGATAGCCAGCCAGTGGAGCGCGATTGATTGGCAGCAAAAGACGTTGCTGGTCATTGCCGATGTATCGAAAAACAAGCGTGAGCATTTGATCCCACTGACTGAATCGGCATTAAGTGAACTAGCCTCTGTTAAAGAACTCACTAAGGAAAGCAACAGCCCCTATATTTTCCCGCTATCAACAAACGGTGAGCGCCCAGTGCGCACCGATAGTCTGGCGCGTTCCATCATGTATTTTCGGGCTTTTAATCCGGAGTTTAAAGTTTTTACGGCACGAGATTTACGTCGCACCTGTAAAACGCTGATGGGAGAGGCGGGGATCAGCAAAGAGATCCGCGACCGTATCCAGAATCACGCTTTGAATGACGTCAGCTCGAAACACTATGATCGTTATGATTACTTGCCTGAAAAGCGCAGGGCGCTTGAGATTTGGGAAGATAGGGTCAACAATTATCAGCGACAGCAGGAAAACAACGTTGTGAACTTGTTTGGACGGAGGTAAGAGCTTGGCAAGATATGAGCTTAATTCAGCAGAAGAGCGGTATCAACCGGGCTCTGGAGACCTGGTGCTGGCTAATAAGTTAGGGATCACTGATGAAGAGGAAATGGAGGCTCTGGAATCTGGCCTGCTGCTGATGCTTTATGAACAGCTATTTATCGAAGGCCAGCTGCCAGCGGCGCTGGCTTTTGAGCATATCAGCGGGTGGCATCGCCAATGGTTGGGGAATGTGTACGACTGGGCGGGGAGGTTGCGTAATGCCAACTTGACTAAGGATGGCTTTCAGTTTGCCGCTGCTGACAGGATTCCGCTGCTTCTAGATGGTTTTGAGAGGCTGTTTCTCTCCCGGTCTGGTGAACTGAAATCCCTGGCTCGTCCGGAGCTGGTTAGTTATCTGGCTGAATGCCATGTGGAGTTTATTTTGATCCACCCATTCAGAGAAGGTAACGGGCGTCTGTCGCGGCTACTTTGCGATGTGTTGTCGGTTCTGGCGGGGAAGGGATTACTAGACTACAGCCTGTGGGATGAGCACAAGGCATTTTACTTCAAGGCAATACAGGCGGGTGTTTCAGGGAACTACAACCCTATGAAACAGCTGGTGAGTGATATCTTGCCAGACTAGCGAGCGAGTCCAACGGCTTTCGCTTGTGCCTGATTTTTTTTGAGTTGCTGCTCAATTTTTTGCACTGAAGCACCTGTTTCGATCGCGGTTGAGCTGGCAACGGCGCGGTAGATTTGAGTCTTGGTGATCTGACTATATGCTGTTTTTTTTGTCATGGTGAAAGCCTCGTTTTGTTGCTCTGATTCTAGTGTGGATAGGGACTGCCCGCAAGGCTGGTATCAAGTGAGATAGCACGGTAAATGCCTGCATCGTTCACAGAGTAGCGCTGTACATATCTCGATTTGAGATGATGAAAAAACTGACTTGTCATTAAATAGCTTTTAAACTCATTGCGTTACCTTGATACAATCCGTTGTAATTGATAGGGGCAATTCATTGGTGGTGATGGTAATGGTGCCAACTTACTGATTTAGTGTATGATGGTGTTTTTGAGGTGCTCCCGTGGCTTCCATCTCCATCAGTTGTCCCTCCTGCTCAGCTACTGAAGGCGTGGTGCGTAACGGTAAAAGTACTGCCGGACATCAGCGCTATCTCTGCTCTCACTGCCGTAAAACATGGCAACTGCAGTTCACTTACACCGCTTCTCAACCCGGTACGCACCAGAAAATCATTGATATGGCCATGAATGGCGTCGGATGTCGCGCCAGTGCACGCATTATGGGCGTTGGCCTCAACACGGTTTTACGTCACTTAAAAAACTCAGGCCGCAGTCGGTAACCTCGCGCATACAACCGGGCAGTGATGTGATTGTCTGCGCTGAAATGGACGAACAGTGGGGCTACGTCGGTGCTAAATCACGTCAGCGCTGGCTGTTTTACGCGTATGACAGGATACGGAGGACGGTTGTGGCGCACGTCTTCGGTGAACGCACTCTGGCCACACTGGAGCGTCTTCTGAGCCTGCTGTCGGCCTTTGAGGTCGTGGTATGGATGACGGATGGCTGGCCGCTGTATGAATCCCGCCTGAAGGGAAAGCTGCACGTAATCAGCAAGCGTTACACTCAGCGCATTGAGCGACATAACCTGAATCTGAGACAACATCTGGCAAGGCTGGGACGGAAGTCACTGTCGTTCTCAAAATCGGTGGAGCTGCATGACAAAGTCATCGGGCATTATCTGAACATAAAACACTATCAGTAAGTTGGAGTCATTACCACTTAATTGTTACTAAAAGCGAGTTGCTTTAAAAGTATTCAAATGCTAAGTTAATGAAATTAATTATAGAATTTTGCTTACGGTTAAGCCTTTCGTCGTATTGGTTTTTTCAGGGCTGGCGGGGCGCTGTCTTGTTTGTCCTTTAAGATTTATTTATTCTTCGTGCGCTAAGCGTCCATTCGATAATTTCGATGAATATATCCCCTGTTTGCCCTCCTCTGGCCTAGCGACATGGTGTACGCTCCTGGCAACGCTGAACTCAGAATATTTATCCAGTCACTCTATTTTTTAAGAGCAGTAAACCTATGACTACAATAAAGAACCGTCGTTTACGTCCGCGTGCGCATCGTTTTGCTCTTGAGTCTCGCCAGCTTTTTGATGGAGCCGCTCTGGCTGAAACCGCCATCCATGAGGCATCGGCAAGCGATCTGGTGCACCATGAAAGCGCCACCGAACCCGCGAAGGCGCTGGATATTCCCCACGCCGCCACAGCCGACGCCGCAAGCGAAAAACCGGGCAGCGCCGCCAGCGAAGTCTATGTAATAGACCAGCATATCTCCGGCTGGCAGTCGCTGGTGGACCAGGTGCCGCAGGGCAGCCAGGTGGTGATTATCGATGAAAACAGCTCGGGTCTGAGCCAGCTTGCCGACGCGCTGAAAGGCGAAACCAATATTTCCGCCATTCATATTCTGAGCCACGGCGCGTCCGACACCATTACGCTTGGCACCGATGTGCTGACGGCGGACAACCTCTCGGCGTGGTCTTCACAGCTCAGCGCTATCGGCGCAAGCCTTAGCGACAGCGGCGACATCCTGCTTTACGGCTGCGACGTCTCCGCCCAGGATAACGCCTTTATCACCCGCTTCGCCGAAGTGACTCAGGCGGACGTGGCGGCCTCCAGCGACATGACCGGCAGCGCGGCGCTTTCCGGCGACTGGGTGCTGGAAAACCATACCGGCAGCATTGAAGCGAAAACCTTCGCCTTTGATTACGACGGTCTGCTGGCCGGGCCGGAAGTCACCGCGCCGGAAAAAGGCATCACCGTCGCCGAGCCGAGCAGCCTTAACGCCGCAGGCGCCGATACCGCCACGCTCAGCGGCTGGCAGGTCAGCACCACGGACGCCAGCGAAACCGTCACCGTCACGGTGAGCCTGAGCAACAGCGCCATCGGCAAACTCAGCGACAGCCAGACCAGCAACGCTTCGCTGACCATGACCGGCACTGCCAGCAAAGCGCAGGCCTGGCTTAACAGCATCACCTTTACCTCCGCTGACGTCGAGCTTGGCAACACCGCCGCCAGCGGCAAGCTGGACGTCACGGTGCGCGACAGCGCGGGCGTCAGCACCAGCAAATCCATCGATGTGACCGTGACCCCGTCTAACGACCCGGTAAGCGTGGCCGACGCCACCCAGAACGTGCCGGAGATCGAATCGGGCGGCAGCGTCATCACCACCGTGACCCTTAACGCCATCGATGCGGAAGTAACGGCGGGCACCCAGCAGCCCGTGCAGATTGTCTATGATCTGACCGACCCGCCGCAGTATGGCTATCTGACGCTGAACGGCGACCGGATGGGCGTCGGCTCTATCTTTACCCAGCAGGATTTGATCGACGGCAAGGTGAAGTATGTCCACACCGCCACGGGCGCAGACCAGAACGCCGCCGACGGCTTTACGGCGGTCATCAACGACGGCGCGACGCCGAAGGCGCAGTCCGATACCGTCCACGTCACGCTGAACATTACCCCGCAGAACCAGGCGCCGATCCTTAGCGGCAGCGGCGTGGTCTTTGAAGGCCAGCCCAACAATGCGGTCAACACCGGCAACGTCGGCCAGTATATAGAGGCGGACGGCGGCGGCGATCCGGGCGACACAACGCTGACTCTCACCATTACCGCCCTGCCGACCCACGGCACGCTCTGGTTTAACGGCGTCGCCGTCACCGTCGGCCAGACCTTTGACTATGCCGATCGCAATCTGCTGACCTATGCTAACGACGGCAGTGAAAACCAGGGCACCGACAGCTTTGGCGTACGCGTCACCGACCAGGGCGGCGGCACCGGCGTGCCGGCCAGCACCGACGGCACCATTACCCTGACCGTGCGCCCGGTGGATGACGACCCGACTCTGGACAACGTAACGCTGCACGCGCAGGTGGACGATCTGGCGAACGCCGTCACCCTTACGTCTGCGATGATCGGCGCAAGCGACGTGGATTCCACCGATAACCACCTCAGCTTTATCGTTGACGACAGCAAGCTCACCCACGGTTACCTGACGCTGGACGGCTACCGCCTGCAAAACGGCGGCACCTTCACCATGCAGGATATCGTCGACGGCAAAGTGCAGTACGTGCAGTACGCCAGCGCCAGCGCGTCGGGTGACACCGACAGCTTCAACTTTGTGGTGGTGGACAACACCGCTGCGCTGCGCTGGAACGCCGACGGCACGACCTACAGCCGCATCGGCGGGGTGTACACGCCGGGCACCGAAACGCTGACCAGCTTTACCTTTACCATCGGCCTTGCGGTGGTCACGGGCGGCGGTCCCGGCACGATCCCGGCTCGCGTCACCACCATCACCAACCGCGACTCCACCTGGGCGGGCGTGGACTTCACCTCCGGCAACGCCCGCGGCGAAGTAGAAGAAGGCGGCACCCTCGTGCTGAACGGCACCAGCGGCGACTTCTCAAGCGTGCCGGGCCTGAGCTACACCGCCACGGGCGTGGACGCCTCGCAGGTGGTCTATACCTTCCTCGGTTTCTCGAACGGCGCAAGAGGCGGCGAGCTGCAAAAAAATGTCGGCGGCAGCTGGGTGACGCTCGGCGAATATGCCACCTTTACGCAGGCCGACCTCGACAGCGGCAATATTCGCTTCCAGCACGACGGCGGAGAGACCTTTGTCTACGCCGCGGCGTTCTCTGTCTCGGCGGGTCTGACCACGCTCGATGCCAACGGCAACCCGGTGACCAATATCTGGACGCCGACGCTGAACATCTACGTCACGCCAGTGAACGATCTGCCGGTGGTGACCGGCTCCTCCTCCACCGTCATCGCCGAAGGCGAAACCGCTTACCTGACCACCGGCCAGATAGCGATAAGCGACCCGGACGACGCCAACAGCGGCAACGGGCTGGAAGAGAGCGCGACGATCAAAGACGGCAGCGCCAGCGCCAACAATTACGCCTATAACAACGACGCGACCGGCGCCAACGCCCTGACGTTCACCATCAAAACGCTGCCGGACGGCTGCACGCTGCAATACTACAACGGCTCGCAGTGGGTTGACGTTACCGTCGGCCAGACGCTCAACGCCTCGCTGCTTACCGCCAGCGCCTCGACCACCGGGCTGCGCTTCGTCAGCGACGGCTCGGAAGTGCGCTCCACCACCTTTACCGTATCGGCCACCGACCGCTGGGGCGCCACCTCCGCCAGCGACGCGACGGTGAAAATCCAGATAACTAACGTCAACGACGCGCCGCAGATCGCCAAAGACCCGACCCAGGCCGACCCGACGGTGACCGCAGGCTCGCCGAACCTGATTGGCGGCACGCCAGTCAACAACCCGCTGTACGTCACCGAAGGAAGCTATGGCCAGATAACCAGCGCCATGCTGCAAGCCTACGATTCCGACAGCAGCTCAATGCAGCTGCAGTACACCATCACCGGCGCGCCGACCCACGGCACCCTGGCCTATTCCAAAGATGGTGTGAACTTCAGCCCCATCGGCAAAGGCTCCTCCTTCACCCAGCAGGATGTGGCGAACGGGTACATTTACTACCTGAACGACGGCACCGAAGGCAGCGGCAACAGCGAACCCGCCACCCCGGACGATAAGTTCACCTTCACGATTTCTGACGGCGACAAAGAGCAGACCGGCAACGCGTTCTGGATCTACACCCGCCCGACCGACGACGCGCCGGAAGTGACCGCGCCGTCGGGCATCAAGAACATCGCCAGCGCCACGGCGACGAGCAACGCCCTGCCGGGCTTCTCGGTCAAAGATGGGGATCTGACAGACAGAGTGACCGATGGCGAGAGCGATTATTTGCAGGTGACCGTGCGTCTGCTGCATGCGGACGGCAGCGCCTTCGTGGCCAGCGAATACAGCGACGTGACCCTGGGTTACGCGACCGGCAGCGGCGCGACGATCTCTACCGCCCACGGCGGCCAGCACGACTATCTGGTCTTGAGCGGCACCCGCGCCCAGGTGAACGCGGCGCTGGCGGGCCTGACGGTGACCTTCAGAACCGACCGCAACGCCACCTATCAGGTGCAGACTATCGCCGATGACCGCCTGCGCGACGCAAGCGGCACGCTGACGGCAGGCGCTAACGGCGGCACGCTGAACCAGCCCGCGACGCCTGGCAGAGGCGCGGCGGCCACCGCCGTCGACGCCACCGAGTACAACTGGTACAGCGCCTCCGTACCGGAAAAAAGCGGCAACCTGAGCGCGGCGTCTGTCACCATTCGCGCCTCGGAAATCAACGATCCGGGCACGCTGACCGTGACCAACCTGGACCGTACCGTTTATGAAGATCAGGCAAGCTTTATCGGCGGCAATATCGTGGTGCAGGACACCGAATCCGCCGCCTTCGGCACGCCGGTGACCGTCACCATCACCGCGCCGTCCGGCACCCTCGGCATCGGCGGCGCGGACGTGAACACCAGCGCCACCGCCAGCGCCGCCGGCAGCCAGCCGGTTACGATTTCCGGCGACAACTCCGGCACGCTGACGCTGACCGGTCGCGCCAGCGACATTGAAGCGCTGCTGAACGACGCGGCGCTCGGCCTCACCTGGCAGAGCGGCGCCAACGTCAACCACGACCTGAACGGCGCAGCGGCGGGCGATGTCACCATCACCCTGCATCTGGACGACGGCGACTCGCATATCGGCGACACCGTGCAGGCCGACCCGGCCGACCAGACGCTGAACCTCACCATTGTGCCGGTGAACGACGCGCCGGTTGTCTCTGCAACGGGCGGTACGGTTTACCTCAACAGCAATCCGGCGGTAGTCGACGGCACCAAAGTCGGCGGCTTTGTGATTTCCGACCCGGATTACACCGACCGCGAAACCGATTTTATGCAGGTGACGGTGCGCATCACCGACGCCAGCGGCGTGCCGCTGACCGCCGCGCAGTACAGTAACGCCGGCGTATCCGACATCACCATTAGCTCCGGCAACACAACGTCCGGCGTGACGATTGACAGCGTCTATAACGGCAGCGAGTCCGCACTGGTGATCCGCGGCACGCTGAGCCAGGTGAACGCGTACCTGGCGGCGCTGACCGTCTCCATGACCGGCTCCGCCCTGTCGAACGCCGATAACGCCTGGCGTGTGGAAGTGATTGCCGACGATCGCCTGCGCGACGCCTCTGGCAACCTGACAAGCGCCAACAGCGCCAACGGCGGCCAGAACGATGCCGTCACCGGCGTCGCGGCGGTGCCGACCACGGCTATCGACCCTTACGGCGCGCTGCCTTCCGGCCTGAGCCAGAACGTCAGTACCGCATGGCGCAGCGTCTTCCCAAGCGACGTCAACGATCCGGCGACCATCACGGTGACGGACAAGTCAGTCAACGAAGGCTCAACGACCGTCGCCCTGCCCGCCATTACTGTGGCGGACCCGGACGCCGACAGCGCCAGCCTGACAGTGACGGTCACTCTGCCGGGCGGCTTTACCTTTAAAACGATTGGCGGGACGGGCGGCACCGTTAATGCGGGCGGCGTCAACACCACCAGCTTCACACTTACCGGCACGCTTTCGCAGATCAACAGCCGCCTCGCTAACCTGACGGTGAACCTGCCGACCAACGCGGGCGTCACCGCCGCCGACTGGAACGGCACCTTTAACGTCACCGTAGTGGTGAACGATAACGCCAACCACGGCAGCCGCCCGACCACGCTTACCGGCGACAGCAATAACCCGAACGCGAACCCGGGCGACATCAGCTACGCCGATGACACCTCCGCCGCGCTGGTCACCACCCGTACCTTTAGCGTGACCGTGAAACCGTCGAACGATGCCCCGGTCGTGCTGGGCGGCGCTACCCAGACGCTGGCCCCGGTGAGCGAAGACACCAGCGCCGCAGCGATTACCGGCGACACCATTGCCAACCTGTTTGCCGGTAACTTCTCGGACCCGAACGATCAGGTCAACAATGCGTCCATTACGGCAACCGGCGGCACCAGCGCTGACAGTTTCTGGGGCGTGGCTATCACTAACCTGTCAGTCAACAGCGCGCAGGGCGAATGGCAATACTCCACCGATGGCGGCACGACCTGGGCTGCCATTGGCAGCCGCACCGACGCCAACGCCCTGCTGCTGGATGCAACGGCCAAAGTCCGCTTTGTACCTGCCGCTGACTTCTTCGGGACGCCTGCTGCCTTGAAAGTACGTCTGGTGGAAACCAACAACAACGGCGACACCACCGCAACGACAGGGTCGCTGACCAGCGGCCAGACTGTATCAACGGCAACCAACGACAGTAGTTCACGCTATAGCGCAGCGATGGTCACCCTCTCAACCAGCGTCACTAACGTCAACGACCGTCCGACGATTAGCGCGACGCCGCTGACCATGCAGGAAGATACGCCAGTTGGCAAAACGCTGAGCTCTATTCTTGGCAGCTACAGCGACGCCGCCGACAACCAGACGGGAATTGCTGGCGGCGACAAGGCCAGCGGCGCTATCGGCTATGTGGCGATCGTCGGCAACACCACCGACGCAAGCCTCGGCCACTGGGAGTACTCTACCAACGGCACGACCTGGACTGCGCTTGGCACAAGCTACAGCGAAACCAACGCGCTGGTGCTGCTCGCCTCGACCCAGCTGCGCTTTGTGCCGCTGGCCGACTACAACGGCGCGGTGCCGGGCGGCCTGGCGGTGCGCGTCTCCGACAGCACCAGTTCCGCCGATACCGGCGTCAGCGCCGCGGGCAGCACGCAGGATCTGCAAAGCGCCTTCAACAGCGGCCAGACCAGCCACTGGAGCACGGCGCAGAGCATCAGCATGAGCATTACAGCGGTGGCGGACGCGGTGAGCGACACCGCCGCCACCCATTCAGGCGAGGCGAAAACCATCGACGTGCTGGGCAACGACAGCTTCAGCAACAGCGATAAAGCGATCACGGCGGTCACCCGGGGCGTTTATGGTTCCGTGGTTATCGACAACGGCAAGGTGATTTATACCCCGAACGCGGGCTTTAACGGCACTGACAGCTTTACCTATACCGTCACCAGCGGCGGCGTAACGGAAACCGCGACCGTTAATGTCACCATCGCCAACATTGCGCCGGTGGCGCACGATGATTTTACGTGGACTGCGGAAGACACTACCCTGACGCGCAGCGCCGCCACCGGGTTGCTGGCTAACGACAGCGATGATGACAATGATGCTCTTGCCATCACGCAGTTCAGTACCGGTACGCAGATTTACGCGGCGGGCCAGACCGCGACGCTTGCAGGCATGGGCGACCTGACCATTAACGCCGACGGCAGCTATACCTTTGTGCCAGTCGCCGACTGGAACGGCGCCGTGCAGCCGATCCTTTACCAGGTAAGCGACGGCAACGGCGGATTTAGCGTGGCGACGCTCTTACTTACCGTCAACCCGATCGCGGATGCGGTCAACGACAGCGTCAGCACCCATGCCGATGTGCCGGTGGTGATCGACGCGCTCGACAACGACAGCTTCAGCAACAGCGACCAGACGATTACCGGCGTCACCGCTGCCGCCCACGGCACGGTGACGATTGAGAACAACACGCTCGTCTACCGCCCGAACGCGGGCTATGTCGGCAGCGACACCTTCGACTACACCGTCACCAGCGGCGGCAAAACCGAAACCGCGACCGTTACCGTGGACGTCACCAACGTGGCGCCGCGTCTGACCAGCGTACCGACGATTTCCACGCCGGAAGACACCACGCTTAACAGCACTGCGGCGCAGAACCTGCTGACTAACGCCCACGATGACGATGGCGACGCCCTCGCCGTGACGGAGTTTACCGTCGGCGGCACCCGCTACCTCGCGGGCGACACCGCGACGCTGGCAGGCTATGGCGATTTGACGATCCGCGCCGACGGCAGCTTCACCTTTGTGCCAGTGGCCGACTGGAACGGCGTGCCGCCTGCCGCGACCTACACCATCAGCGACGGCAAAGACGGCGGCGTCTCCACCGCCACGCTCGCCTTTAGCGTAACGCCGGTGGCGGACGCGAAGGACGATACGGCCAGCACCCATGCGGGTGTTGCGGTCACTATCGATGCGCTGCATAACGACAGTTTCAGCAATGCCGACAAAGCGATTATCGATGTGGATCAGGGCCAGCACGGCTCGGTGACCATTGAAAACGGCCAGCTGGTTTATCGTCCTGTGGCAGGCTATGTCGGCCAGGATACCTTCACCTACACCGTGGAGAGCGGCGGCGTTCGCGAAACCGCCAACGTCACCGTCACCCTGACCAACAGCGTGCCGGTCGCAACGGGCGAGACAGTGGCTTCGCCGGAAGATTACGAGGCGCGCGGCGACCTGCTGCTCAACGACCGTGACGCGGACGGCGATCCGCTGTTTATCGCGAGCTTCACCGTCGGCGGCCAGACTGCTCAGCCGGGCGACACCGTCCAGCTGGCGGGCGTCGGCGCGCTGACCGTTAACCGCGACGGCAGCTACCGCTTCACGCCAGTCGCCGACTGGAACGGCACGGCGCCAGTAGTAACCTACACGGTCAGCGACGGCAACGACGGCGGCACCGCTACCGCGACGCTCGCCATCACCGTCACCCCGGTAGCGGACGTGAAAGATGACAGCGCCACCACCCACGCAGGCGTGCCGGTGACGATTGATGCGATCGGCAACGACCGCTTCGTTAACCCGGACCAGGCCATTACCGGCGTGACCCAGGGCGCGCACGGCTCCGTCGCTATTGAAAACGGGCAGCTGGTTTATACGCCAAACGCGGGCTACGTCGGCCAGGACACCTTCACCTATACCGTCACCAGCGGCGGCGTCACCGAAACCGCCGCCGTGAGCGTCGTGATGACCAATACCGTGCCGGTGGCCGACGGTGAAATCGTCACCACGCCGGAAGACACCGCTATTGGCGGCGAACTGCTGACCAACGACCGCGACCCGGACGGCGACCCGCTGCACATTGCGGGCTTTACCGTCGGCGGCCAGACTGCTCAGCCGGGCGACACCGTCCAGCTGGCGGGCGTCGGCGCGCTGACCGTTAACCGCGACGGCAGCTACCGCTTCACGCCAGTCGCCGACTGGAACGGCACGGCGCCGGTGGTGACCTATACGGTCAGCGACGGCAACGACGGCGGCACCGCTACCGCGTTGCTCGTTATCACCGTTACGCCGGTCGTGGATGTGAAAGATGACCGCGCCACCACCCATGCAGGCGACCCGGTCACCGTTGACGCGCTCGGCAACGACAGCTTCAGTAACGCCGACCGCGCTATTACCGGCGTCACCAACGGCGCGCACGGCACGGTGACCATTGAAAACGGCAAGGTGGTCTACCAGCCGAATACGGGTTATGTCGGCCAGGATACCTTCACCTATACCGTCACCAGCGGCGGCGTCACCGAAACCGCCCAGGTCACGCTTGAGGTCACCAACACCCCGCCGGTCGCGGTGGCGGATAAAGCGAGCACCCTGCCGGAAACGCCGGTCAGCGGCAATCTGCTGACCAACGACCGCGACGCGGACAGCGACCCGCTGCACGTGGCGGAGATCACCGTCGGCGGCGCGACCTACGCGCCGGGGGACATCATTACGATCCCGGGCCAGGGCACGCTGGTGGTTAACCGCGACGGCAGCTATCTGTTTACCCCGGCAAGCGGCTGGTCCGGCTTTACGCCAGTGTTGAACTACACCCTGAGCGACGGCAACGACGGCGGCACCGCCACGGGCAAACTGCGCCTGCTGGTGAACCCCGTAGCCGAGGCGTGGGTGAAAGAGGCAGGTCTGGTCGATACGGCCAGCGGCGCGCAAACCACCACGGGCGCGATGGCCGTACTGTCGCTGGAGCCGGTGGAAAGCCTGACCATTGGCGGCCAGACCCTGACGCTTGCGCAGCTCCAGGCGCTGAGCGCCCAGGCGCCAGTGGATATCGCAACGCCGGACGGCGTGCTGTCGCTCACCGGTTTCCAGGTGGACGGCGAAGGCCGCGCGACGCTGCAATACCGCTTCACGCTGACCCAGGCGGTTAACCAGCCGGGCGAATCCACCACCCGCGAAGAGATTCGGTTCTCCGTCAACGGCCAGCAGACCCGCGCGCCGGGCCTGCTGCGCGTCAATATTCTCAACGACGCGCCGGTCGCGGCAGCGGACGACAACAGCATCGACCAGGATCGCGGCCAGCAGGCGGCGTCGGGCAACGTCTTTAGCAACGACGCTATCGGCGCAGACGGCGCCGCGGCGGGCGGCCCGGTGAGCGCGATTTCCTCCGTGAACCTCAACCGCGCGGGCGCGGTCGGCGGCGTAAGCCTGGGCGAGTTCGGCGCCCTGACGCTCGACGCCCGCGGCAACTACAGCTATGTGCTGAACCGCAGCAACAGCCGCGTGGCGTCGCTGGACGCCAACGCCACCCTGAGCGAGGTGTTCACTTACACCATTACCGACGCCGACGGCAATACCAGCCAGGCGCAGCTGACCATCGTTATTCACGGCGTGACGCCGCCGCAGTCGGTACGCACAGGCGATCAGCACTTCCCGAGCTACTACACCAACTACGAGCTGTCGCTCGATCAGCCGTATTCGCCGGGTCTGTTTATCCTGCCCGCCATCTACGGCGTGTACAGCGACCAGTTCTCTCGCAAGGTGGAGCTGAACCGCAAAATTACCGAGCTGGGCCGCGGCATGAATGACAACGGCACGCCGGTGCTGGAAGACGGCATTCTCTTTACCCGCTGGGTAAACACCACGCTGCAACGCAGCGTGGTGAACACCTTAGCCGCCACCGGTATCGGTTCGCAGCTGCTGGGCGATCACTTCAGCCACTTCTCGCTGAATAAATCCGTACAGCCTGCGCCCGTGCTGGAAAACGCGCCGGAACGTCCGCCGCTTAACGAGCGCATCAACGAAAGAACCACCGTGCAGCAGGAGCGCGGCGAGAAAACCCCTGATGCGAAGCAGGCTCACGCCGCCGCGCCGGGCGTGGTGATCGTGCCGCAAGCCGCCGCCCGACCAGGCGCGCCGTCACTGGCGGCGCAGGTCGACGCGCTGGCCCGTAACCGCGTCGCCGCGCCAGAACCGGTCACCGTGGGAGGCGCCACACCGCATCGTTAATCGCGCAACTCCAAAAACCTTTTACACCGGCGGCGCCGCGCCGCCGGATTGTTAACTCAACACTTTAAGCATAACAATGATGACGACTTTAACTGCCGTAACCCCGACTGCCGTACGTTCCGCGCCTCTGCTCGCCCCTGTCGCCGCACTGGTTTCCGCGCTGCTGTTAAGCGGTTGCGGCACCATTAAACCTGAACCGCTGACCCAGGATGAAATCGGCGCGCGCGTCAGCGCCGACCGCGCCGCCATGTACCGCGACCAGCAGCCGGTCTCTGGTCCGCTGACCCTGTCAGACGCCATGGCCCGCGCGCTGAAATACAACCTCGACTACCGCCTGAAGATGATGGAAACCGCCCTGTCGCGCGGCATCCTGGATATCTCCCAGCAGGATATGCTGCCGAAGTTGATGACCGATGCCGGCTACCGCTGGCGCGACAACGATTCCGGCGGCACCAGCGTCGGTATCGAAGACCGGGTCGTCAGCCTGCGTCCGTCCACCTCTGAAGAGCGCGAGCACCTGCTGGCCGACGCCACCTTCTCCTGGGACGTGCTCGATTTCGGCATGAGCTACTACCGCGCGAAGCAGCAGGCGGATAACGTCAACATCGCCGAAGAGCGTCGCCGCAAGGTATTGCAGAATATTGTCCAGGAGGTGCGCGACGCGTACTGGCGCGCGCTGGGCGCACAGCGTCTGCTGAGCGAAGCGCAGCCGCTGGCCGAAGAGATCCAGACCGCGCTTGAGAAAACCCGCGAAGCGGAGCGCGCAGGCATTCTGCCGCCGGTCGAGGGCCTGGAGTACCAGCGCGCCCTGCTCGACGCGGTGGCGCTGCTGAACCAGAAGCGCCAGGAGATGCAGATGGCGAAAAGCGAGCTGGCCGCCCTGCTGAACCTGCCGTCCACCACCGACTTCACCTTACAGGACGTCGCCAATCCGGCGCTTTCCGGCGTGCCAAGCCAGCTTGATACGCTTGAGCAGATGGCGCTGGAACGCCGCCCAGAGCTGCGTGAAGAAGATTACAAAACCCGCATCGACGTGCTGGAAACTAAACGCCAGATCGCCTCGCTGTTCCCGAACCTGAATCTGTTCGGCGGCATCAGCTACGACTCCAACAGCTACCTCTACAACAACAGCTGGGTGCAGGGCGGCGTGGGCGTTTCCATGAACCTGTTCAAGCTGCTGAGCGCGCCGGCCATCAGCCGCACCAACGACGCGCGCCTGGCCACCGACAATGCCCGCCGTATGGCGCTGAGCATGGCGGTGCTGACTCAGGTGCGCGTCTCGGTTGAGCGCTACAAGCTCGCGGTGTACGACTACCAGATAGCCCAGGAGTCCGCCCGCGTCGACCAGCGTCTGGCGAGCATCTCCCGCGCCGGTTCCGACAACTCGCTCTCAAGCGACCTGGAATCCCTGCGCACCCAGGCGCGCTCCATCGTCTCCCGCTTCCAGGAAGCCGCCTCCTACGCGCAGGCGCAGTCCGCCTATGGCCGCGTGCTGAACTCGGTAGGCATCGACCTGCTGCCGGAAAAGGTGACCAGCAGCGATCTGCCGACCCTGTCGCGTGAAATCAACCAGAGCCTGGTGGCGGGCGAGAAGCAGGTCTTCACCCAGAGCGCCGACGCGGTAGTTTCCCGCCATCCGGTCAGCGTCACCCTGGGCCGCCTGCCAGCGGGCGTCAACAAGAGCGCGATTTATCAGTCGGTCACCCATGTGCTGGCCGCCAACCAGCTGGTGCAGGGCAACGGCGCCGACAGCGTGAAACTGCAAATGAACCTCAACCTTGAACGCGCGTCAGGCTCGCAGCGCGGCGTGTGGGAAATGGCGGTCTATAACGCCCAGGGCGCGCAGGTCGCCTACCAGAAATACACCAGCTATCTGCCGAATGACGTCAACACCCGTTCGGTCAGCGCGCTGGCAGAAGCCGCCGCGCTCTCCGTGGTGTCCGACCTGCATAAAGCGGCAGGCGACACCGGCGTGATGACGGCAAGTAACCCTTAATAACAGGAACAGTTATGAACAACGTGAACGAAGGCTGGCGCAGCGTCCGCGCGCTCATGCCGCTGACGGGCCTGGCGCTGTGCGCCAGCGCCTTCGCCGCCGACCCAACCCCCGCTGCGGCGGGGGCAGTCGCAACGCCGGATGCGGCCGTTGCCGCAGCGCCTGAGAGCGCGCCTGACGCCACCGCCGACAACGGCGCCGCGCCGGTGCGTTTTCTGGTGATGGCCAACCAGGAAAGCCCGCTATCAAGCGTGGTGGCCGGGCGCGTGTCGCAGGTCAACGTTGAGCTGGGCGATACGGTCAAGGCAGGCAAACTGCTGGTGACGCTGGACTGTAGCGAGCTGAAAGCCCGTCGCGACGCGGCAGACGCCGAGTACAGCGCCGCGCAGATCAAATATGAAGCGAAGGCGAAATTGCAGGGTCTGCATTCCGCAGGCGCGCTGGAGGTTGGCCTTGCCGCCGCCGACGTGAACCGCACCCGCAGCCAGATCAAAATCTTTGAAGCGCAGCTGGCGCAGTGCCGCTTTACCGCGCCGTTCGACGGCCGCGTGGCGCGTATTTACGTCAAAGAGGGCCAGGGCGTCGGCGCAGGCGCGCAGGTTATCGATCTTGTAAGCAACGGCACCCGCAAGGCGCGCCTCAACGTGCCGTCAGGCTGGACCACCTGGCTTGCGCCCGGCGCGCAGCTTGACGCGGTGGTGGGTGAAACCGGCAAGCATTACCCGATGACCGTCACCCACATCAGCGGCCGCGTGGACGCCGTGAGCCAGACGATTGAGATTGAAGCGGAATTTGGCAGCGACGCCCAGGACGTACTGCCCGGCATGAGCGGCCGCGCGACGCCAGTCTGCCCGAAAGCGGCGGCGCAGTGCCAGAGCGGGACGACCAACTCGTGAGCATCGCCCTGTTCTATTCTCTCGCGGCGCGCGTGAAAGCGGCGCGCAGCCCCGAAGAGCTGGGTTTTGTGATGTGTAACGATACCCGCTCGCTGGTGGAGTATCGCCAGGCGGCGCTGCTCGCCGTTTCCGCCACCGGGCGCGCCCAGCTTGCGGCGCACTCCGGCCTGAGCGACACCGACCGCAATACCCCCTACGCGCTGTGGCTTGCCGCCGTTGCCTGCGACATCGCGCCGCGCTGCGCCGCGCTGCCGGAAACCGCCCGCGTGATGCCGCTGTCGCCGGAAATGCTGAGCGAGTCGCTGGCGCGCGAGTGGGACGAATGGCTGCCGGGCCACGTCTGGGTGCTGGCGCTGACCGGCCCGGACGGCAAGCTGCACGCCCTGCTGCTGCTGGCCCGCGATACCCCGTGGCCGACGCAGCTTGGCGTCGAAAGCCCCGAATACGCCCTGCTCCAGCTGGCGAACCTGTACGGCTACGCCTGGTGGGCGCTGGTGGCGCGGCCTTCTCGCCTGCAACGGCTGCTGCCCGCCACGGTGCGCCGACGCGCGGGTCTCGTGTTGCTGCTTCTGCTGCTGGTTATGCTGATCCCGATTCGGGAATACACGCTGGTGCCCGCCGAGGTAATTTCGCTTAACAGCGAAGTGATCGCCGCGCCGAGCGACGGGGTGATTCACCAGATGAAGGTGCCGCCGAACACGCCGGTCGTGGCCGGACAGGTGCTGGCGGAGCTGGATGATACGACTCTAAAAAACCGTCTCGCCATTGCTCAGGCGGAGCTGGCGACCGCCACCGTCAATATGCATCAGGCGTCTCAGCAGGCGATTGAAGACCCGAACGCCCGTGCGGAACTGGCTCTGACCGAAGGCAAATGGCGCGAGCAAAAGGTGCAGGTTGCCTCGTTGCAGCGCGAGCTGGAGAAGCTGTCGATCCGCGCCCACAGCAGCGGCGTGTTTGTCTACACCGACCCGGACGACTGGGCGGGCCGTCCGGTACAGACCGGCGAGCGCATCGGCCTGCTGGCGGACCCGACGAAGCTCGGCGTGCGCGCCTGGGCGCCTGCGGCGGAATCCACCAACCTGAACCCGCACGCGGCGATGACCGTATTTCTTAAGGTCGCCCCGCTGCACCCGCTGACCGCGCGGCTGGATTACGCCGGTTACGAGACGGTGGAAGCGCCGAACGGCGTCGCGAGCTACCTGCTGCGCGGCACCGTAACCGACCCGTCCAGCGCCGCCCGTATCGGCTTGCAGGGCACGGCCCGCGTCTCCGGCGACTGGAGCCTGCTCGGTTATCTGATTTTCCGTCGTCCGCTGGCGACGCTGCGCGCCTGGTGTGGATTCTGATATGCAAACAGCCGCGACGCTCCCGCCTGCGGGCGGGACAGCTCTTGCGCAGCCGCAGCCGCTGCCGCCGCTGCGCGACGAGCTAAAAATTCACCCGGCGGGCAACAACCGCGACGGCTCGCCCGCCTGGCATCTGGCCGACCCGGTGCGCAACCTCTATTTCCGCCTGGGCTGGCTGGAGCTGGAGATGCTGCGCCGCTGGCCGCTCGGCGCGCCGCAGGCGATTGCCGACAGCATCAGCCAGGAGACCACCATGACGGTGGACGAACAGGATGTGTTGCAGTTCCTGGGCTTTTTACAGCAGCAACAGCTGCTGCGCCGCGGCGCGTTCAAAGCGCGCGGCTCGCTCTGGCGGCGTATTCTGCACGGCTACCTGTTTATCCGCCTGCCGCTGGTGCGCCCGGAGAAAGCCCTGCGCCGCATGCTGCCGTGGGTGGAGTGGCTTTTCAGCGCGCCGTTTCTACTGCTGACCGCCGTCGCCGCGCTGGCAGGCGTCGTTCTGGCCGCGCGCCAGTGGGATAACGTCGAGGCCGCGCTGCACGGCGCCCTGAGCTGGAACGGGGCGCTGGCCTTCGCGGTGGCGCTGATCCTCTCCAAATGCTGGCACGAACTGGGGCACGCCTTTATGGCGACCCGCTACGGCGTACGCGTCGGCCATATGGGGGTGGCGCTGCTGGTGATGTGGCCGATGGCCTACACCGATACCGGAGAGAGCTGGAAGCTGTCGCAGTCCCGCCACCGGCTCTCCATCGCCAGCGCGGGCATTATGGCCGAGCTGATGCTGGCGGCCTGGGCGACGCTGTTCTGGAGCTTCGCGCCGGAAGGCAACGTTAAAGGCGCGCTGTTCTTTCTCGCCACCACCGCCTGGGTGCTGACGGTGGCGGTGAACGCCAGCCCGTTTATGCGCTTTGACGGCTACTTTATTCTCAGCGATACGCTGGACTACCCTGGCCTGCACGAACGGGCGGGCAACTGGGCGAAGCGCTGGCTGCGCTGGCACCTGCTGGGGCTTGAGGATCCGATCCCGGATAACGTCTCGCCCGCCTTTGCCCGCTTCCTCACCCTTTTCGCCTTCGCCACCTGGGTTTACCGGCTACTGCTGTTCGTCGGCATCGCGCTGGTGGTCTACAACGCCTTTTTTAAGGCGCTCGGGCTGGTGCTGTTTTTTATTGAGATAGTCACTTTTGTGGTGCAACCGATGTTTCGCGAACTCAAAATCTGGCGCGCGCGCCGCCGGGAAATCGCTCCGGCGCGCCTGCTGCGCCTTGTCGCCGTCGCACTCGTGCTGGGGCTTTCGGTCTTTCTGCCCTGGTCCGGGCAGGTCTCCCTGCACGGCGTGATGGAGGCGGGCGTGGCACAGCCGGTTTACACGCCCTATGCCGCCCAGCTTGACAAGGTGCTGGTGCAGGAAGGCCAGCAGGTCAAGGCGGGCCAGAAGCTGTTTGAACTGGTGGCCCCCGTCCCGGCGGACGAGCAGGATAAGGCGCTGGCGCTAAGCCAGGCGTGGCAGACCAGCGCCCGCGGCGCGATGGCGCTCGATAAAAACGGCGCGGCGAAGCAGGTGGTCGCTGACCAGATGGCGCGCCAGTACGCCATTCAACAGCGGGCCAGCGCCGTTGAGCTTCAGCGGCTCCAGCTGGTGGCGCTGGAGGATGGCGTGGTGCATGACGTTGAGCAGACCCTGCGCCCCGGCAGTTGGGTCTCGCCTGGCACCCGCATCGCAAGCGTGATCGACACCCACCGCTGGCGCGTGAAGGCGCTGGTCAGCGAAACCGACCTGGCCCGCCTGCGCGACGGCGCGACGGCGCGGGTTTATCAGCAGGGCCGCTGGCAGCCGCTCGCAGGCGCGGTAGTGACCATCGACCACGACGCCATCCGCCGTCTGCCTAATCTGATGCTGGCGCAGAGTCACGGCGGCCCGGTGGCGCTGAACCCGGTTGCGCCCGCCAACGAACTCCGTCCCGCCGCCGTCTGGTACCGGGTAGTGATCGAAGGCATCTCCGCCGCGCCGGTCAGCAAAGAGCAACTGGTACGTGTTGACGTGGCGAGTGACCGCCAGAGCCTGGCTCACGGCTGGGTCAACAGCGTTATGCTGATGCTTATCCAGCAAACTGGCTTTGGTAAAGAGGGTTAGCGTGCGATTTTCGCGCCAGGCCGCCTGGCCTGGCGCAGGTTTTCTCCCCACCGCGGTTTTAGGTTAAACCCCGTTTCGCCAGAGCAAACTGGCACCTACGTTTTGTTAGTCTGTTCGGTGTTCTGCAACTGGACCCGGAGGTTATATTACTTGCAGGCGTGCAGCTGATGCTCGCAAGACTCGTTGGTTTCTGTTTCCGGAGGTGTGGTTATGCAAAAAATTGTCTGCAAAACGCCACGATTGTCATCACTGGCATGTCGAGTTGTTTCGGCCACGAGGCCGCCCTGCGGCTGGCGGAGATAGGTGCCAACGCCATGCTGGCAGCCAGACGGAACTGGAGGCGCTCGCCGCCGATATTGTCACGGCGGGCGGCAATGCGAAAGTGATCTGAAAATTACCGAACATTACACCGATACAGCGGGCTTCACTGAGCATGTTTTCACCCTGATGCATCTGCTGGGATTCTCTTTTTCGCCAAGGATCCGGGATATTCATGAGAAGCGGCTGGTTATTCATCAAAAGGCCGAGCGTTATTCCGGGAAACAGTCCGTCATATCAACAACCAGCCTGAATCTCAAAGACATTGAGGCGCGCAGGGATAAAATATTGTACCTGGCAGCCTCAATTAAACAGGGGATTGTCACCGCATCGCTGATAATGAAAATGTTAGGGAAGGTGCGAATAAGCAGGTCATTTCTTCCCAAGCTGACTCGCTGATTA